>DASYJS010000325.1:0-5761 GCA_035996225.1 Mycobacterium sp.
TAGGCGCTCCCGTCATAGAGCCGCCCGGAAAGACAGCTCTCACACAATCCGCCGGCGTCACATCCTTCCTCAATTTGCCTCTGACGGTGCTGACCAATTGATGAACGGTTGCGTATGTCTCAACCGCGAATATGCTAGGGACGTAGACCGAACCAACCTCGGAAACTTGCCCCAAATCATTTCGCAGTAAATCAACGATCATTAGGTTTTCCGCCCGGTCCTTTTCTGCATTTTGCAGCTCGTTTGCCAGCGCCGAATCTTCATCGGGTGTGCAGCCGCGGCGGCGAGTGCCTTTGATCGGCTTAGCCTCTACCACGCGATCGGCGGAGATTTTGAGGAACCGCTCCGGAGACGCACATAAAATATCGACTCCCGGGAGTTGCAAGAGTGCACCATAGGGAACGGGATTGCGCCGGCGGAGGTCGGCGTACGTTTCCCGCGCATCGATTGTGGCGTTTACCGTCACGGTGGTCGTCAGGCAAACCTCGTAGGTCTCCCCTGCGCGGATCTCCTTCATGCACTGCCGAATGTTGTCCATGTACTTGGTTGGAGATTCGCGAATAACAGTGGGAACATCTGCTTCGGGCACGGCGAATTCGCGGTCGGTAGGCGAGGCATGCCACGAGGAGCCAACGATCTGCTCGGCATGTTCCAGCCACGACATAGCCTCGGACTGATCCAGGATTGCCTGGTCTGCAAGGGCCAGTAGCCAGGTTTCGCCTAGCTTGTGATCGATCACGACCGCTCGATCACAGAACACAAAGTCAGCGTCGGGGAGATCAGACTGGTGCACAGCTTCACCGCCGCATTCAGCCTTCATCTCGTAGCCCAGGTAGCCGACGTAGCCGAGCGCGAAGTCGCAATCGTTCACCACTCCGGTGACTGCGCGCTCGGCGGTTTGCCTGCCAAGGTAATCGAAAATGCTCTGGGGGAGACGTGCCAGGGTACCGTCGCTGCTTCGGACGCATACTCCCCCATTGGCATCTGCGGTGACCCTTTCGCCGTGGGGTCCGCAACCGCCAAGAATAGAAAATCGAGACAGCCCCTCTATCACCCGGGAGCTATCCAACCAGATCGCACTATCTTGGTCGCCGAATAGACTCGTGTAAACCTTTTCCGCATCAGGTTCAGTTCTGAGGTGAGAGCTCATAACACGGAATCGCTTGGCGGGCCTCGCGGGTTCACTTTGTGCGCCCAGGCATGGAGTGCGCGCACCAGCTGCCGCAGCCTTCGTAATATCGCGCCGTCGCGGACGAACGTGAGCGAGCTTCAAAAAATTTTCAATTAATTTACGCCCATATTCCGAGACGATCGACTCGGGGTGGAATTGAACGCCCCATTGCGGGCGAAAGCGATGCTCTACCGCCATGACAAGTTTCTTTCCCGATCTGTCTACGGTATATGCCGTGGTTTTCAGCGTATCTGGCACCTCGGATACCACAAGCGAGTGATATCGGGTGGCATGAAACGGTGAAGGTATTCCTTCAAACAAGCCGGTGCCGTCGTGTTGAATGGCACCCGTTCGTCCATGGCAAGGTTCCGGTGCGGTCGTGACAATTCCACCTTCGAAATAACACATGCCCTGGTGGCCCAGGCATACGCCCAGGACTGGAACGTCATACTCGAGCGCCAAGCGGCTGATGCCGAAATCAGACTCGAATTCCGGTCGTCCTGGTCCAGGAGATATGATCAATGCCTCGATGCTACCGGGAGCGATCGAAGACCACGTCGAATAGTCGTCATTTCGGATCACCTGAACGTGACCACCGGTCACGCCTGCGGTAAGCTGAAAGAGATTGTATGTGAAGGAGTCGTAGTTATCCACGATCACTACGGACATTGGTTTATTCCTCTCCGGCCATAACGTTCGAACTGGTCATTTCGTGGCAGCCTATGGTTCGAGGAACTGGCCTAAACACGTTTCACGGGCAAGTAGAGAGATTCGGGCGGCCGGATAGAGTAGACGCCCGGTCATACTCGGTGTCCGGCAGGTGCCGTGGGCCTGCAGAGCTCTGGTGCACGGGTGCACCAACGGCATGGCCGCCGAGAGGATCGGGCCAGGGCACCCCATTGGTCGCCCCGGTGGTGCCGGCGTCGGGGCCATGATCGTCAAGCGTTGGAACGACATCGGTGTTGGTCTCTTCCTCCCGTGGCGCTTCCCCCAGAAATGTTGCGAAAGGAGGAATTTCATCGGCCGCACACTCGACACTGATCACTGATGGGCCATCACTCTCGAGTGCTGAGCGCACCGCGGCGCTGAATCCGTCGGCGTTGGTGACGTCGACCGATGAAAGCCCTGGAAACATCGCAGCAAGACCGGCCCCGAGCCGACTCGCCGTAAAGCGGTTGTATCCGTGCCGATTGCCGTAGAACAACTTTTCGCGGATTGCGCACATGGCGTGGGCGTTGTTGTTGAACAAAACGAACGTCACCGGTAACCGGTATTGCACAGCGGTGTGCACCTCCATGCCGTGCATGAAGAAGGCGCCGTCCCCGGATATCACAACGACACGCGCACGCGGCTTTTGGAGGTTCGCGTGCGCGCATGCCATCCCGATACCGGTCCCGAAGCTGTACCCCATGCCGCCCATACCGAGCGCGACCACGAACCGGCCCATGCGCCGCACAGGCAAGTAATGCACGGCCGCCGCGCCAGCGTTGCCGGCGTCAACGACAATGTCGACACCGTCGGGCAACACGCGATCGAGGACGTCCATGGCATCGCGGTAACGGACCCCTGCACCGTCAAACGGTGGCGGGATCAATTCGCTGCGCGACAACGTGTCTGGAACCCGGACCCCCGTTGCCCGTCCGCGGCCCGCGAGCGCACTCGTCAATGTCTGCAAGGAAGTCCGCAAATCCTCGGTGTGGACATGAGTGCACGGAATGTACGGCGGCTCCGACCCGATCGAGACCGTGCGCACCGTCGCCAGCGCATCGTCGAGGCCAGCGCGCGCGGTCACTGAAAGCCGGGTGCCAACCACCAGACACAGCGCGCTGCCGGCCACCGCTTCCGCCACGCTGGGGTGACCCATAACGCCGGCCAGCCCAAGCGCCGACGAGCAGCCGAAACCTGGTGTGCCGGCGGCATCCTTGGCATGGGGCACACACGCCACTCGTGCGCGAAGCGCCGCCCGCAGTGACGCCAGTTCGGCTGTTGCAGCATCGCGCACCACCTGCTCGCCCGCAATGATCGTGACCGGTCCGTTCGCCGCGCGCAGCGCTTGCACAATCGGATACGGGTCACTGATAGTCCGGACCCGCTCCACCGCCTGCTCACCAGTGTGACCGTTGAGCGGCATGCACGCCTGCTGGATGTCCTTGGGCAGCAGCAACACCGCCGGCCCACCTCTTCTCGCGGCCGCAACGGCAGTCCGCAACGCTGAGGCGATATCGGCAGGATCCGTCACCCGTCGGCAGAATATCGATACCTCGGAAAACAGGGCCTCGGCGTTCAGCGAACCGTTGCGACCGCTGGTGTCCTCAAAGCTGCCACGGCCATCCATTGCGGTCGACGGCTGACCCACCAATGCCAGTACCGGCACGCGGCTTGAAAACGATTCCCCAAGGCCGGGAATCAAATTCAGCGCGCCCCCTCCGGATGTCGCCGCCATCACGCCTAAAGCACCGCAGCTGCGACTGTATCCGTCAGCCATGGCAGCTGCAGAAAACTCGTGTTTGGCCAACACGGCGCTGATGTCGGCACGCAAAAACGCGGCGTCGTAAAGATCTTCGATGTTGTCGCCATCGACGCCGAATAGGTGGTCGATTCCAGTTTTCGCTAGGTAACCGACGATATAGTCGACCACGCGCTGCTTCCCGGGCATAGTTTTCAACCTCTAGAACGTCGTACGGGTGTCGGGTGTTCGGCGCTAGCTGCCATTGCCGTGTGCACGTGACTGCAGTGCCGCGACGCGAAGTCTCGTTCGCGGCGCCGAGTGCGCGGCGCATGTGTTGCCAGAGGACGGGGGGCAGCTTCAGGTGCGGTTCCGGTGAACCGGTTAGGCAAACTCCCCGGGCTCACCGCCAAAGCGCACACTGCGTCGGGAATCCCTGGCGACACGGGGCTTCGCACCGTCTGATCAAAAGGGTGCAATCGGCCCGTCGGCGACGAGAATTCGGTACGGTCGATCCCCCAAAGATGGACTAGTGCAGTTTCTTTGACGCGAACGACGGAATGCCTATCGTGATCCACGTCCATGAAAATCGAACCGGCCACGCCTCCCAGAGAGGATGTCATGCGCCGGAGCCTATGTTTGCCCGAGCCGGCGTCGACGCGATTGATCTGAGTAGGGTGGTGCGCGCGCACAGATCGAGTAACAACACAGCCGATGGTGCGTAGGGGTTCAGACGCCGGGTTGTCCGCCGTAAGGGCCGCCAGCACCTTGACTTGGGATTAGCCGAGAGCCATTGCGGGCGGCCTCGTGCGCGTCCAGCGCCACCCGCTATCGCTCTGCGCGAAGAGTGCTTTCGGTTAGCAACCTTTGTGGGTCGCCACCGCCGCTACCCGGAGCCTCAACCGGCCGCGTGGCGGTCCGGGGGCTCATTGCTGGCGGCATCATCCAAACGCATTGAGAACGTGTTGTTTCCCAGCAGATGTCGACTTGTTAGGTGGATGAGCTGGTCGCGGTTGTTGATGCCGAGCTTGGTGAAGAGCCGGTAGAGGTGTCCCTCTACCGTTCGCACGGAGACGACCAACCGGTCGGCGATCTGACGGTTGGACAAACCGGTCGCGACCAGCATGGCGATCTGGCGCTCACGGCCGCTGAGCGGTAGCGGGCGCGCCGCGGCCTCGAGCGCCGGCGTACGCAATCCGCATTGGCTTGCCAGCCCGTACGCCCAGGTCGACGACTCGATTTCCTTGCCGCGTTCACCTTGACGGGCGTATTCACCGACCGCCTGAGCCGACGCGTCGGCGGCGAAAGCCAGTGCGCCCAGTTCAGCAAACTGATGTGCCGCAGCGTCGACCTGCTCGGCGTCGTGCTTGATCAGGCCGTGGGCATAGACGGCGATCACAGCCGCCAACGGAGTGTCGAGGATAGCCGCGAGCTTCTCCAGCCGCCTGGCCTGCGAACGATCGCCGAATCGGACAGCGGCATGGAGCGCGTGCGTCTCCACCGCGTGCATCCCCGCTCTTTCCGCGACCTGCGCAGCGCGCAGCGCATGCGTCTGGGCGGCCGTCGTTTCGCCCAGGGATGCCTGCTGCCAAGCCCGGGCAAGCTCGAGTTCCGGCAGAAACACCGCGACATGCGGTCCGTACGCTTCCTCCGCACCGCGCAAGGCGACGGTGGCAGCCTCGCTGTCACCGCGCTCCCCTTCTGCCTGGGCATGCAGGACGGCCACCAGGACGACCCATGGCGACGGAAACCCTTGTGACAATATCGCTTTCGAATCTCTGAAGGCGGCGCATGCAGACGGCAGATCCCCCCGGCGCAGTTGCACGAATCCCCGCATCGCGTGCAGTATGGCGTCCACCTCAGGAACACCTGTAGCGATCGCGGCGTAACGCTTCCAGACCCGTTCGGCTGCCGAAAATTCACCGGCGGCTGTGGCGCTCATGATTTCGGCCAAGCCGATGTCGAACCGGTGCAGGCCCATTCCTTCGAGCGCAGCCGCGCGTAGCCCGGCATCCGCTACCCGATGCACTTCGGAGAAGCGCCCGACAGCCACCAGGGCACCGCACGTCGGGATAGCCGCCACCACGGTCGCTTGCGGCAGTAAATCCGACTCACACAAGCCCAGACCGACAGACAGCGTCGTC
>DASYJS010000326.1:0-5777 GCA_035996225.1 Mycobacterium sp.
CTACCTGTGCATTCGACAATTAAATCCCCCAACCACCAGAATCAGGCCCTGTGGACATACAACTGTTCCTCTTGATCATTGTCGTAATCACGGCACTGGCTTTCGATTTCACCAATGGCTTCCATGACACCGCCAATGCGATGGCAACCTCCATCGCCAGTGGCGCGCTCAAGCCCAAAACAGCGGTCGCACTGTCCGCGGTGCTCAACCTGATAGGTGCGTTTCTCTCCACCACCGTCGCGGCCACGATCGCCAAGGGCCTCATCGATTCCAGCGTCGTGTCGCTGGAACTGGTGTTCGCCGGGCTGGTCGGCGGCGTCGTCTGGAACCTGTTGACCTGGCTGCTCGGTATCCCGTCGAGTTCCTCGCACGCCCTGATCGGTGGCATCGTCGGTGCCACCATCGCCGCCGTCGGCGCCCATGGGGTGATCTGGAAGGGCGTGATGTCCAAGGCGATCATCCCGGCCTTCGTGTCCGTGTTCCTGGCCATCCTGGTCGGCGCGGTCGCGACCTGGGCGGTCTTCCGGATCACCCGCGGTCTGAAGAAGGAGCGCACCGAAGCCGGGTTCCGGCGTGGCCAGATCGGCTCGGCGTCGCTGGTCTCGCTGGCGCATGGCACCAACGATGCGCAGAAGACGATGGGCATCATCTTCTTGGCGCTGATGTCCTACGGCTCGGTGAGCAAGAGCGCCGCGGTCCCGCCGCTGTGGGTCATCGTGGCCTGCGCCCTGGCGATGGCGACGGGTACCTACCTCGGCGGCTGGCGGATCATCCGCACCCTCGGCAAGGGACTCGTCGAAATCACGTCGCCGCAAGGCATGGCCGCCGAATCATCCTCTGCCGCAGTCATTCTGCTGTCCGCTCACTTCGGCTACGCGCTGTCGACCACCCAGGTCTGCACCGGCTCGGTGATGGGCAGCGGGCTGGGCAAGCCCGGCGGCGAAGTGCGCTGGGGCGTGGCCGGGCGAATGGCGGTCGCGTGGGTGGTAACGCTTCCGTTGGCCGGGTTGGTCGGGGCCGTCACCTACTTGATCGTCCACTCCATCGGCGGATACCCCGGCGCCGTCGTCGGCTTCGGGCTGTTGGTCGCGGTCTCTGCCGCGATCTACATACGGTCGCGCAAGAACAAGGTCGACCACAACAACGTCAACGCCGAGTGGGAAGGCGACCTGACCGCCGGCCTCGATGACTCGAACAGCGGTAAGCCGCCAAGTGGGGGTGCCAAAGTCGGCGCCACCTCCGGGTCCGACGACGTGAGTGTGGGGAACGTCTGATGAGTCACTTCGGCGACTGGTTCAACTACGAGGCCACGTTGAAGATCCTGGTCTTCAGCATGCTGGCCGGTGCTGCACTGCCGGGGCTGTTCGCAGTCGGGATCCGGTTACAAGCCGTCGGTGCTGGAGACATAGGCAACGGCGGTCAGCGGAATCCGGTGCTGATCGCGCTCGCGTGGGCGATCTACGGGCTGGTCCTTACCGTGATCGTCATCGCGCTGCTGTACATCGCCCGCGACTTCATTGCGCATCACACTGGGTATCCCTTCCTAGGGGCCAAGCTTAAGTAGCATCGAATCGTTGTCCACGAAATTTCCGAGCCCCTGGGCGGAGTGAAGCAGTGAACCGATTCCTTACCTCGGTCGTCTCGTGGTTACGCGCGGGTTATCCGGAAGGCGTTCCGCCGACCGATACCTTCGCGCTGCTGGCCCTGCTGGCGAACCGATTGAGCAATGACGAGGTCAAGCTCGTGGCCAATGCACTAATGGAGCGCGGCGATTTCGACAAGATCGACATCGGTGTGCTGATCAGTAAGCTCACCGACGAGCTGCCGTCGGACACCGACGTCGAGCGGGTGCGAAACCGGCTCGCCGCCCAGGGTTGGCCACTCGACGACGAGCATGGCGACGAGCACGACGATCGCGGCAACGGGGTCCGCGGATAGCCGTACTTCGTGCGCTCAGCGTCTCGCCCGGCTCTGCCGCGGTATTGATGTTGCCCGCCCTGGAACGGGTGCTGGAAGGTCGTGGTCCGGCTTTCGTTGCGGCACAGTCGGATCGCAAAGCCGATCTGGACGCCTTACGCGTGGGCGAAGCCATCGACGACGACGTGGCCGTCGTTGCGACGACGTCGGGAACCACCGGTGCGCCCAAGGGCGCCTTGCTCACCGCCGCAGCCCTGACCGCCAGCGCGGCGGCCACTCATGACCGTCTCGGCGGACCGGGCAGCTGGCTGCTGGCATTGCCGCCGCATCACATCGCCGGAATTCAGGTGCTGGTGCGCAGCGTGCTTGCCGGTTCGGCACCCGTTGAGCTGGACGTCTCCTCCGGCTTCGACATCGCCGAATTGCCAGGCGCCGTAAGCAAATTGAGTGCTGGGCGGCGATACACGTCGCTGGTTGCCGCCCAGCTGGCCAAGGCGCTCACCGATCCGGCGGCCGCGGCCGCGCTGGCCGAATTGGACGCCGTACTGCTCGGCGGCGGCCCGGCTCCACGGCCGGTCCTTGATGCCGCGGCGGCCGCCGGGATCGTGGTGGTTCGCACCTATGGGATGAGCGAGACCGCCGGGGGCTGCGTCTACGACGGCGTTCCGCTGGACGGAGTGCAGGTGCGGACGCGGGCCGACGGCCGCATCGTGATCGGGGGTGCGACAGTTGCCAAGGGCTATCGCAACCCGGTCGATCCCGACCCGTTCGCCGAGCCCGGCTGGTTTCGCACTGACGACCTGGGCACCTTGGACACTTCAGGCGAGTCCGGCGTGCTGACCGTGTTGGGCCGCGCCGACGACGCGATCAGCACGGGCGGGCTGACGGTGCTGCCACAGCCGGTCGAGGCCGCGCTGTGCACCTACCCCGCCGTCGGCGACTGCGCGGTGTTTGGTCTCGCCGACGACCGGTTGGGGCAGCGGGTGGTCGCGGCGATCGTGGTGCGTGACGGTTTCGGCCCGCCGACGCTGGACGAGCTGCGCGCACATGTGACACGCACCCTGGCCGGCACCGCCGCCCCGCGCGAACTACACGTCGTCGACGCATTGCCGCGCCGCGGCATCGGCAAGGTGGACCGCGCGGCCCTGGTGCGCCGGTTCGCCGCCGATCAATAGGCTGGTCGATCGTGAGGGTTGCTCGCCGGGAGATGCTGGCCGTCGCGGCCGGTGCTGGCCTGGTGGTCGCCGCGGTCGTGCTGCCGTGGCTGGATCGGGGGGTCAGACCGCGCCTCGACATCGGCCCGGAGCGCTTCGCCACGCACGCCGAGTCGGCCCCGCTGTTCGCCTCCTGGGAGATCCACGCCAGCTGGGGAACCGTGCCGGCGATACTGCTCGCCGTGGCTGCGGTGGTGTGGGGACCTGTTGTAGCACAACGTCTTTCGTGGCGTACGCTGACGGTAGGCACCTGGGCCATCGCCTGCGGGTGGGCCTTCGCGCTGGCAATGATCGACGGCTGGCAGCGCGGCTTCGTGGGCCGGTTGACTACCAGGGACGAGTACCTGTCGCAGGTGCCTAGCATCACCGACATCCCGGCCGCGGTGCGCACCTTTTCCAGCCGGATTCTCAACTACCAGCCGAACTCCTGGATCACCCACGTTTCCGGGCATCCGCCGGGCGCGCTGTTGACGTTCGTCTGGCTGGACCGGCTCGGCCTGCACGGCGGCGCCTGGGCGGGCCTGCTGTGCCTGCTGGTCGGCTCCAGCGCGACGGCGGCCGTGCTGATCGCCATCCGCGCGCTGGCCGACGAGCAGACCGCGCGACGGGCCGCGCCGTTCGTCGCCATAGCGCCGACGGCGATCTGGGTGGCGGTCTCGGCCGACGGCTACTTCGCCGGCGTCGCGGCGTGGGGCATCGCGCTGTTGGCGGTGGCCGTGCACCGCCAGGTTCGGTTCCCTGCGCTGGTTGCGGCTGCCGCGGGCCTGTTGCTCGGCTTGGGCGTCTTCGTCAACTACGGCCTGCTGTTGATGGGTCTTCCCGCGTTGGCGGTGCTGGTTTCGGCCACCGACTTTAAGGCGGCGTTGCGGGCTCTGGGCCCGGCCGCCTTGGTCGCGGTGGCGGTCGCGGCAACCTTCGCCGTCGCCGGGTTTTACTGGTTCGATGGCTATACCCTTGTACAGCAACGGTATTGGCAGGGAATTGCGAACGACCGACCGTTCCAGTATTGGTGGTGGGCCAATCTGGCGTGCGTGGTGTGTGCGATAGGCCTGGGCAGCGTGGCGGGAATCACCCGGGTGTTCGATGTCGCCGCCCTCCGTCGGCGCTCCGGTTTCCACTTGTTGTTGCTGGCCGTGCTGGCGGCGATCGCTTGCGCCGACTTGAGCATGCTGAGTAAGGCTGAGGTGGAACGGATCTGGCTGCCGTTCACGATCTGGCTCACTGCCGCACCCGCGCTGCTGCCGGTGCGGTCACACCGCCTGTGGCTGGCGATCAACGCCGTCGGCGCGCTGCTGGTGAACACTGTCATGGTCACCAACTGGTAGGCGGACATGGAAGAGCAGCCGGGGCTGGCACGTCGCCTCAATACGACCGATGCAGTCGTCATCGGGCTCGGTTCGATGATCGGCGCCGGGGTGTTCGCCGCGTTCGGCCCGGCCGCCCAGGCAGCCGGCGCGGGCCTGCTGATCGGACTGGCACTGGCGGCGGCGATCGCTTACTGCAACGCTTCCTCGTCGGCGCAACTTGCCGCGGTGTATCCCACGTCGGGCGGGACGTACATCTACGGGCGTGAACGCCTCGGCCCGTGGTGGGGCTTCATCGCCGGGTGGGGTTTCGTGATCGGAAAGACCGCCTCATGCGCGGCCATGGCGCTGACCGTCGCCGTTTATGCGGCTCCGGGCGCGGCCGTGTGGATGCAGCGTGTGGTCGCGGTCGCGGCGGTGGTCTTACTGACCACGCTGAACTACCGCGGAGTCACCAAGACCGCGATGCTGGCCCGAATTCTGTTGGCGTGCACTCTAATTGCACTAGCCGCCGTGGTCGTTAGCATCGCGGTGAGCAAGCCTGATCCGTCGCATCTGAGCGGCGCCTGGTTCACGGGCACGATCTACGGGGTGCTGCAGTCGGCGGGGCTGCTGTTCTTTGCATTCGCCGGATATGCGCGGATCGCGACGATGGGCGAAGAGGTCCGCGACCCCGCCCGCACCATCCCCCGGGCGATAACTCTTGCCCTGGCGATCGCGGTGGCGATCTATCTGATTGTCGGGGTGGCCGCGCTGCTGGCCGCGGGACCCGACCGGCTCGCGCATGCCGTTGCGCCACTGGCCGAGGCGGTCCGAGCCGCCGGCGCCCCGGCGCTGGTGCCGGTGATATCGGTCGGGGCGGCGTTGGCCAGCCTTGGCGCGCTGTTGGCCCTGATCGCCGGGCTCGGGCGCACCATGCTGGCGATGGCCCGGCATCGGGATCTTCCGGGCTGGCTGGCGGCCGTTCACCCGGACCACCGGGTGCCACACCATGCCGAGATCGCGATCGGGGTGCTGGTCTGCATCCTGGTGAGCGCCGTCGATCTGCGTGGGGTAATCGGCTTTTCGTCGTTTGGGGTGTTGATCTACTACGCAATCGCGAACGCCGCCGCCTATACGTTGCCCGGCCCTAGGCGCCGCGTCCGCAACGTCTGCGGTCTGGTCGGATGCCTGCTGCTGGTCGCCACCTTGCCGTGGGAATCGGCGGTTGCGGGGCTGGCGGTATTGGCCGTCGGTATCGCTGGGCGCGCCGTGGTGTTACGCCGAAGAGCCTGAACGGCCGGCTCTGGCGACGAGTGTGCGTCGACGGCGTTGAGTGTGCGTTGACGGCATCGAGTGTGCG
>DASYJS010000327.1:0-17829 GCA_035996225.1 Mycobacterium sp.
CGCAGCCGGCCGCGGTGCGGCACAGCCCGTCAACAGGCCGGTCGTCAGCAACGCAGCGACCAGCCGGCGCAGCCTGGCCTCACGAGCACGCGTCATGGCTTTGCGAGCACGTGGCGGGTGCGGTCCCCCGTGATCGGAACCCCGTTTCGTCCGCTGAGGTCCTGCGCGTACAGAGCCACGGTGTAGGCGACGCCGGCGCCGTTGATCCCCAGCGAGGTGCGGTCGATGTGGTCGAGGGTGTCGGTTTTCTTGTGATAGTTGGGATCGAACGGCTCGTCTGCCGTCCCGCCCCACAGCTTTGCTTGGTCGCCGGACTTTTTGGCTTCCGCACCGGAGAACAGGCCGCCCGCCGGGATACCGGCCAGGGTGAAACCGTCGTAGTCGGAGCGACCGTCGAACGAGGTGTCCTGCGCGGTCTTACCCGCCGACTTCAGGTAGGCGACCAGCGTGCGTTCGATGGCGGCCGAGCCTTCCGGCACCGCTGGTTGGCCGCGGGTGTCCGTCGGCAGGGATTGGTCTCCGTCATAGGTGAAGTAGCCGGGGTTCGGCGAGGCGAGCATGTCGAAATTCAGGTACAGCGCAATGTTTTTGAGGTCGTCGAGATTCAGCGATTCGACGTAATTGCGCGATCCGATCAATCCGAGTTCCTCGGCACCCCAGAAACCGAAGCGCACCGCGTTATGCACTTGCGGCGAATTCCCCAGCTGCACTGCGGTTTCCAATACCGCGGCCACGCCAGAGCCGTTGTCGTTGATACCCGGCCCCTCGGGCACGCTGTCCAGGTGCGCGCCCGCCATCACCACATCGGTGGGCGACCCTGTCTTGGTCTGCGCGATGACGTTGCGGGCTTTGAAACTCTTGCTGCTGGCATTCAGCTTGATCGTGGTCGGCCCGGGCTGGGCGCTCAGCTGCATCCCAGCGGACTTGGTCACGCCCACCGCCGGAATCTTCACCGCGGTGTCTGCCCCCAGCGTGCCGCCCATCTGCTCCTCGTCGACGTTGTCGATGACGATCATCGCCACGGCGCCGCGCTGCGCCGCGGCATCCTCCTTCTTCGCGAACGGGCAGATGCCGCGCTCCAGCAACACGACCGCGCCCTGCACCGGAAGGTTGTCGTAGTCCGACGGCGCACAGCCCTGGCCGTTGCCCGTCGACACCACCAGCAACGGCCCGCTCACCCCGTCGGGCCCGGTGCCGAGGCTGTACTCGAGCGCATGCGCCTCGACGGTCTTGCCGCCAACCGTGACCGCCGGCTTGTCGGCGTGAAAAACGCGCGCCGAGAACTCGGGAGTTTGCACGTCAAACCCATTGTCGCGCAATGTCTTCACCACATAATCGACGCTGGCTTCATACCCGGGGGTGCCGACCGCGCGGGTGCCATTATTGGCGTTGGCGATGTCTTGAAGCTTTGCCAGGTGCGCCATCATCGCGACGACCGTGACCTTGTTGTGCACTGCCGTGGCGAACTCGGCGGCGGCGGGGTCACTCGCCTGCCCGGAGTTAGCCGGGCGATGGAAGCAGCCGGTCAAAACCGCGGCGAGGGCGACCGTGGCGAGCATTGCCGGCAGCGTCCGTGATTTGTTCACCATCGCGCCCAAGGTTAGACGCCCGTGGGCCGTCAGCGCACTCGGCTCACCGCGGCATCACATCAGACATGCAGCCCACTGAATGGGGCAAACGGAATGTTGCGCACCACAAACCAAATCACCACCAAGGACAGCGCCACCATGGCTGCCCAGCGCTGGTGTTGCCAGCTCCGGATCCGTCGGCCCGTCATGCGGCCGTAGGTCCAGACCAGGTACGCCCACACCAATAACACGACCGCCACCAGACCCAGCGCGTTGAACCTGGCGGCGGCCATCAGATTGCCGTGCAAGAGCGAATACAACATGCGCAGGCTGCCGCATCCGGGACAGTCGATACCCAGCAGCGCCTTGGTGGGACATACCGGCAGGGGACCACCCGGGGTGGTCGGATCACCCACCCAGGTGGCAGCACACGCCAATGTCGCGGACGCGGCGACCATCAGTGGGGCGCCGAGCCCCAGCGCAATATGCCCTTGCCGCATACCCGCGAGCGTAACCCGCGTTTAGCGCAGCCCCACAAGCATCGCCGCAGGAGTATCCGGCGTGCTCAGGGCCGCCGCAATCGCGATGATCGCGTAGATGATGACGATGACAACCCAGGCGACGACCGACCAGATCACCCACTTCCGCGCGCTGGCGGCGGCCGCCGTCGCCTCGGCGTGCAAGCCCTGCGTCCACAACCCATTCACCGAGGCGGCCTTCACGATCGCGACGATCCCGGTGATGGGAAAGCAGAACAACGTCGCCAGAATGGCCCACACCAAGTAGTTGTTCGGTGCTTGCGCAGCGGGCGGCTGCTGCGGCGGATAGCCCGGGGGTGGCGGTTGTGCAGTCATGTTTCTCCAGTCACGAGAAGTTAGCTGGCGTGAAGCGGTGCTTACCCTACCCGAGCGGAGTCGAGACGGCACTAGGTACGCGAAAAACAGTTGCGCCAGGTCCTCGACCTCGGCAGCACCGCAGCGGCCCGCCACACAGCCATCTCATATCAACGGTGGATCCACTGGCCAAATACATTGTGTAGACATCGCTTTCAACGCCATCGGGAAATGACGAGGCCGTACGCGAATGATGCCCCGAAAGACAATGTCCAGTGGAATGTATTACATAGCTACGACAGAGCCCTACAGTCGTTGGATGGCGTCTCTCACCAACGCGCTGCATACCGCGACGGCCGCGGTGCTTGTGGGCGGTTTCGCGTTTGCGGGCGCCGCGACGGCGACCGCGGACCCCAATACCGGTACCGCCGCGGATATCAACACATTGGCCGGTGCGCTCTCGAAGGGCTACGGCCTCAACAACTGCACCGCCCAGACGGTTCCCAATGGCGCACTGGCCTACCTGCAGTGCGGACAGAGCCCCGACCCCAGCGGGCCGACACTGGGCAAATATTTCCTGTTCAGCAATGGCAACGATCTCGCCAGCTCGTTCAAGGCCGTCATCGGCGGCGACATCCTGAGCAACTGCGGGGATGCTTCCTCACCTGCGCCATGGCATCAAGGCAGCTCCACCTCCAGCGCGGGATCGGTAGCGTGTGGGACTTTTCAGAACCATGCCGAGATCATTTGGACCAATGACGCCAAAGACATGCTCGGCCTGATCCGTGCCTCCAGCGGTGACGTCTCGTCGCTCTACCAGTGGTGGCGAAACAATGGCTGACCTTTACGGTTGAGCCGCAACGGATTCCACCTCCGCAGAGACGGCCCGCCCTTCAGTCGGCGAAGCTGCTCAAGTTGTGGGAATGATGCTGGTAGAAATGGTATTCGGCGGAATGGGTTGCATAGCTGGGGTTTATCCCTACGATCATTCTCGCGACGAAAAAAGTTGTCAGAGCAAACTTCCGGCGGTTAGACGAATTTCAGGAGTCGACGATGCCTTACCCGACCAAAGCTCTGCGAGCCGCTACGGCCGCAGCCTTCACAGCGACCTTTTTCTGTGTTGGTACTGCCACCGCGACCGCAGGCCCCATCGACACGCTCACCAGCGCACTGTCGAAGGGCTACACCAGCAGCAACTGCTCGTCCCAGCAGGTGTCCGACGTACAGGGCTCCTTTAACGCCCCTGTGGTGGCAGTGCTGCAGTGCGGACAGAACGCCGACTCCGCCGGTCCGATGGGCGGCAAGTATTTCTTGTTCGGCAGCAGCGCCGACACGGCCAGCTCATTCACCAAACTCATCAGTAGCGATACCCTCACCAACTGCGGGGATGCCAAGTCGCCGACCACATGGCACCAGGGCAACTCCGACTCGGCCGGACAAGTTGCGTGCGGGACGGATTCGGGTCAGGCCGAGGTTCTCTGGACCGTCGACTCCAAGAACGTACTGGCCTTCGTCCGCGGGTCCAACGCAGACACGGCGGCCCTGTACAAGTGGTGGCAGGCCAACGGCTGAGCTTTACAGCTGGGCCGCAACAACTTCCGCGACCGCACGCATCCCGGTACTGTTCGGGTGGAACGGCGCGGGCCGACACGGCAGCGGGACAATGTATTTCGCCGGCGTGGTCGTCCAGGGTTCGGCAGACCATGCGTGATGTTGACGGCTGGCCGCAGCGGCGCCGACGACCTCACAACCCGTTGCCGATGCCGCGTCAGCCGTGAGTCGTTCCAGGGTGGCCGCCACATGGCGACCCAGGTCGGCATCTGCCGGCGATAGCGGTGGTGCGGACACTCCCGCGGGCGGCAGCATTGTCAGGTAGTCGACGAAGAAAACCCGTGCCTGCGGGGCGCGTTCGCGTACCGCTTTTCCCACCGCACACAAGGAATCGAACGCTTCGGCCAGGACGCGATCACGCGCGTCCCGGTCCAGCAGTTCGGCTACCCGCGTGCCCAGCAGCGGCAGCCGCCGGGCCGGCCGCGGCAGCGCCGCCGCCATCAACAGCGGAACGTAGCCGACGTCGTTGCCGCCGATGGTGACGGTGACTAAGGTCTCCGAGCCGTCCAGCGCGGCGATCTGGGGAGGTGCACCGTGCTGACGATCGGCGAGGATGTGGCCGGTGGTCGCGCCGGAAAATGTGACGTCAACCAGCTCGAGGTTCATTTGTGCGGCGACCAGATGCGGGTAGTTGCGGGCCGATCGGCCCGACCATCGGGGCGCGCCTTGGGCGCGCGGCAAGATGCCGGGACCGGCAGCCATCGAACTACCCAGCGCGACATATCGTTTCATGGTTGCGGACTGGATGCCTGCGCCCAGAAGCGTTTCGGGATCCGCCCGGCACGTCGCGCCAGATAGCCGGCGGTTACCGCAGCCGCCATCGCGGCGGCCATGGCGGGCGGATCGGTGGCCCGGGTCACCGCGGTGGCCAACAGCACGGCGTCACAACCCAACTCCATCGCCAACGCGGCGTCGCTCGCGGTGCCGATACCGGCGTCGAGGACCACCGGAACACCGGCCCGGGCGACGATCATCTCGATGTTGTGTGGGTTGGTGATGCCGAGGCCGGTTCCGATCGGCGAGCCCAACGGCATCACCGCGGCGCAGCCGGTGTCCTCCAGCCTGCGGGCCAGCGCCGGGTCGTCGTTGGTGTATGGCAGCACGACGAATCCGTCGTCGACCAATTGCTCTGCCGCCCGGACTAATTCGATCCCATCGGGCAGTAGTGTTCGTTCGTCGGCGATCACTTCGAGTTTGACCCAGTTGGTGTTGAGCGCCTCGCGGGCGAGTTGGGCGGTGAGCACCGCTTCGGCCGCGCTGCGGCACCCCGCGGTATTGGGCAGCGGTGTGATACCGAGCCGGTTGAGCAGGTCCAGCAATCCGGTACCACCCTCGGCGTCGACCCGGCGCATCGCGACAGTGGTCAGCTCGGTGCCCGAGGCGATCAGCGCCTCCTCCAGCATCGCCTGGCTCGTCGCTCCCCCGGTCCCCATGATCAGCCGCGAACCAAAGCTGCGGTCCGCGATCGTTAACTTGGTATCAACCACCCTGCACCGCCGTCAGTACGTCGAGCCGCACCGGCTCACCGGGAAGCTCCGAAATTCTTGTCGCCCAACAGGATCGGGGCAGCACCGAGAGGTCCAGCGCCACCGCGATACCCCGTTCGGGAAAGCCCAGCGACTCCAGCAACCCGGCAACTGTGGTCTGCCCGTCGACCTCGACCAACTTTTCGTTGACTAGCACGATCATCAGTGAGCTCCGACCGGAACAAGTTCGGACACAATCTGTTCGGCGGTCCAGGGCGCCAGCAGAAAACCTGACCGGCCGTGCCCGGCGGCGACCAGAGTGCGCTCGTCCAGGCGTTGCACGAGGGGAAGATTATCCGCCGTCATCGGGCGCAGCCCGGCGGCGCACTCGGCCAGTTCGTACTCGCCCAATGCCGGCAGCACCGCACACGCGTCGTCGAGCAGGTCACGTACTCCGGACACGACCGGCGCCGTGTCGCGGCCGTGCTCATATTGCGTCGCGCCAACGACCACTCCGTCCGCACGCGGCACCATGTACACCTGGCGCCCGTGCACACGAGCACGAATCACCCTGCTCAGCAACGGCATACATCCCTTGCGCCAGCGCAGGCGCAACACCTCGCCCTTCACCGGGCGCACGGGCAGCCCGGGCCATAGCGCCGGTGCGTCAATCCCGTTGGCGATCACCACCGCGTCACCCTCGACCCGCGACAGGTCACGCGCCGGCGGTGCCCACTGAACTCCGAGACGTTCGCAGTCCGCCGACAGCGCCTCGAGGACCGCGCGGTTGTCCACGGCCAGTTCGGTGGGCGCTCGAAAGCCATGTCGGATGCCTTGCGCCAGAAGGGGTTCGACGTCGCGCGCCGCCGACTCCCAGATCACCGGATGACCCTGGCCGGCCAGCCAGTCGGCAACGGTGCGCAGGTCGGCGACGTCGGCTCCGTCGACGGCCACCACGAGCGACTCGCGGGCGGTGATCACCTCGGGCGGCAGTCCGTCCAGGTAGCCGCCCTCACGCCACAGCCGCAGCGACTCCAGTCCGAGCTGCAACAATCGTTCTTCGCCGGGCCAGCCTTCGCTGTGCGGGGCCAGCATACCGCCGGCGACCCAGGATGCGCCTTGCTCGCCGGTGCGGTGCACCCGCACCGACCATCCGGCCTGTGCTGCCCGGCGCGCCACCGACAGCCCGATGACGCCGCCGCCGATGACGGCCAAAGACCCCGTCGGTGGGCCCAATCCGTTCGCTGGCATCCTTGGCCTCCCTTCGCCGGCATGATCCGGATCAGGTGTGACGGTAAGGGCAGGTCCGGTCGCCCGACTGTGCCCACTCTCAGCCCCGCAGCTTGCCCGGGACTCCCGTGTCTGGTAGTTCTTCGGGTTCTACGCTAGCGCGCTAGCGTCGCAGTGTGCACCAACCTGTTACCCGTCTTACGGCCGCCAGGCTGTATCTGTGTACCGATGCGCGCCGCGAGCGCGGCGATCTAGCCCAGTTCGTCGATGCCGCATTGGCCGGCGGGGTGGACATCATCCAGCTGCGCGACAAGGGATCGGTCGGTGAACAGCGGTTCGGCCCGCTGGAGGCGCGCGACGAGCTGGAAGCCTGCGCGATCCTCGCCGACGCGGCCCGCCGACACGACGCGCTGTTCGCGGTCAACGACCGGGCCGACATTGCCCGCGCGTCCGGCGCCGATGTGCTGCATCTGGGCCAGGGCGACCTGCCACCGGCCGTGGCCCGCGAGATCGTCGGGCCCGACACGGTGATCGGCCTGTCCACCCACGACGCGGACCAGGTCGCGGCGGCCGCGGACAGCTCGGAAGCAGGGCAAGCCGACTATTTCTGCGTCGGCCCGTGCTGGCCCACCCCCACCAAACCGGGTCGCGCGGCACCGGGCCTGGGACTGGTCCGCGCCGCCGCGCAATTGGACTCGGCACTGGGCAGCGGGAAGCCGTGGTTCGCGATCGGGGGCATCGACGTGCAGCGGCTGCCCGAGGTGCTCGAGGCCGGTGCCCGGCGCATCGTGGTGGTGCGCGCGATCACCGCGGCCGACGACCCTCGCGCCGCGGCCGAACGGCTCAGGTCAGCGCTTCGAGCAGCGAGTTGATGCGGGGACTGAACTGCGACGGCACCTGATCCGCATCGCCGGGCATGCACCAGACGAAGACGCCGCTTTCGATCTCCATGGTGCGCGGCAGGTGCTGGCGCCGTTGGTCGCCGTGGCCCAACGGAACCAGCGCCGGGGCGGTGCGCAGCCGTTGCCAGCTCGCGGCGAAGCCGGGATGCAGCGGCAGCTCGGCCACCTCGTTCTCGTCGACCCAGCGCAGCTCGGCGCTTTCCCGGTTGGGCACCGTGTGCAGCAACTCGCCGGCGTCGGCGACGACGGTGGTGTAGGTCCAGTGCGTACCGCCGAGCCCGGCGATCTGTGCGGTCACCACCGTCGCCCGCACCGCGACGCGCTCGGCGAGCAGACCGGCCTCTTCGTGAGCTTCGCGGACCGCCGTCTCCTCCGGACTCTCGTGGCTGTCCCGGGCACCGCCCGGCAACGCCCAGGTGCCGCCCTGATGGCTCCAGACCGCTCGATGCTGCAGCAGCACCGCGGGGGTACCGTCGGGGCGTGGGGCCCGCAGCAGCAAACCGGCCGCGCCGTACCGACCCCAGTAGTGGGCGCCGCTGTCGGATACCACCCATCCGTCACCGTCGCCATGCACGCGTTCAGGATATGCAGGCGATCACCGAAATTGGGTCCGCCTCCCCCCATCCGCCCCGACATTCTCTTAGAATTCGCTTATACAGGTTCCAGCAGCGCATTCCAATGACCGAAAGATGAGGTCTGAACAGCCGTGACGGTTGAGCTGGCGCACCCGACCACCGAGCCGCAGGGGTCGCGGTCGCCGGGCGAACCGGCCCACCCCCGCTGGTGGTTCATCTCGACGACTCCGGGTCGCATCTTGACGATCGGCATCGTCCTGGCCGCGCTCGGGGTCTCCAGCGCGTTTGCCACCTCGACGACCATCAACCACCGCCAGCAAGTGCTGTCGACCGTGCTCAACCACACCGAGCCGCTGTCATTCGCCGCCGGACGGCTCTACACCACGCTGTCGGTGGCCGACGCCGCGGCGGCCACCGCGTTCATCGCGCAAGCCGAGCCGTGGCCGGTGCGCATGCGCTACGAACAAGCCATCACCGATGCCGCGGTGGCCGTGGCCCGGGCGTCCAGCGGTATCGACGATCAGCCGCTGGTGCATCTGTTGGGCAAGATCAACGCCGAACTGGCCGTGTACACGGGGTTGATCGAGATAGCGCGGACCAACAACCGAGAAGGCAACCCGGTGGGGTCGTCGTACCTGTCGGAGGCCTCGGGCCTGATGCAGGCGACGATCCTGCCCGATGCGGCGCAGCTCTATCAGGCCACGTCAGAGCGGGTGGACTCGGAAACCACCGCGTCCACCCACTTTCCGGCTCCGGTGATCCTCGTCGTCACCTTCACGGTGGTCTTCGGCCTGTTCTCGCATCGCTGGCTGGCCCGACATACCAGGCGCCGGATCAACCCGGGCCTGGTAGTGGGCGCGCTCGGTATTCTCGTCATGGTGGTGTGGGTCGGGACTGCGCTAACAATCTCCACGACTGCCAGCCGTAGCGCCAAAGACACGGCGGCCGAGTCGCTCAAGACCGTGACCAACGTGGCGATCACCGCGCAGCAGGCCCGAGCCGACGAGACGCTGTCGCTGATTCGGCGCGGCGACGAACAGATCCGCAAGCAGTCGTTCTATCAGCGCATCGACTACATGCACAACCAGATCGAGCAGTACATGGCCCGCAGCGATGCCGTCGATAAGACCGATCTGCAAGGTGCTGACCAGCTGTTGGTCCGCTGGCGGCAGGCCAACGACCGGATCAACTCCTACATCTCGGTCGGCAACTATCGCGCCGCCACCCAGATCGCGCTGGGCAGCGCCGAAGACGACTCGACCCCCGCGTTCGACAAGCTCGAAGATCAGTTGGGCAAGGCCATGACCCAATCCCGCACGCACCTGCGCAACGACGTGATCAACGCGCGCAGCGGGTTGTCCGGCGCCCAGGTCGGAGGTGTGGTGCTCAGTCTGGGTGCTGCCGTCGCCGTGGCCCTGGGCCTGTGGCCGCGGCTGAAAGAGTATCGGTAATGAACCGTCTGCCCAGGATCTGCCGGGCGTGCGCCCTGCTCGCCACGGCGATCGTGTTGGCGGGTTGCGGGCGCACCGAATCGCTGACCGTGGCCACCGCACCGACGTTGCCGCCCCCCACTCCGGTCGGCATGGAGCAACTGTCGGCAGAACCGCCGCTGCCGCTGGACGATTCCGGCCAGGATTGCAACGCCACCGCCAGCCTGCGCCCGTTCGGAACCAAGGCCGAGGCCGACGCCGCGGTGGCCGACATCCGGGCCCGCGGCAGGCTGATCGTCGGGCTCGATATCGGCAGCAACCTGTTCAGCTTCCGCGACCCGATCACCGGCGAGATCACTGGTTTCGACGTCGATATCGCCGGTGAGATCGCGCGCGACATCTTCGGCGCCCCGTCGCATGTCGAATACCGGATCCTGTCGTCCGACGAGCGCATCACCGCGCTGCAGCACGCCGAGGTCGACATCGTCGTGAAGACCATGACCATCACCTGCGACCGCCGCAAGCAGGTGAACTTCTCCACCGTCTACCTCGATGCCAACCAGCGCATCCTGGCCTCGCGTGACTCCCCGATCGCCAAAGTGGCCGACCTGTCCGGCAAGCGTGTCTGCGTGGCCAGGGGTACCACGTCGTTGCACCGAATCCGGCAGATCGACCCGCCTCCGGTCATCGTCTCGGTGGTGAATTGGGCGGACTGCCTGGTGGCCATGCAACAGCGGGAGATCGACGCCGTCAGCACCGACGACTCCATCC
Organism: Mycobacterium sp.; assembly: GCA_035996225.1. Classification (GTDB taxonomy): domain Bacteria; phylum Actinomycetota; class Actinomycetes; order Mycobacteriales; family Mycobacteriaceae; genus Mycobacterium. Next base: position 10,387 of record DASYJS010000327.1, read on the forward strand.
TGGCCGGGCTGGTCGAAGAAGACCCGTATCTGCACATCGTCGGACCGAACATGGCCACCCAGCCCTACGGTATCGGGATCAATCTGGACAACACGGGGCTCGTCCGGTTCGTCAACGGCACGCTGGAACGCATCCGTCGAGACGGCACCTGGAACACCTTGTACCGCAAATGGTTAACGGTTCTCGGCCCGGCACCCGCCCCGCCCGTACCGAGGTACGTGGACTGATGACCGAAGCCGAACACGAATCCGGTTCCGACGACATGGACCCGGGCACCGAGGCGCCGGACGCGCAGACCGGTGCGACGACGGGGCGCACGAATGCCACCCAGGCAATCTTCCGTCCCGACTGGGACGACGATGACGACCTGCCGCACATTTCGCTCGGCGGCCTAGACACCGAGCTGCAAGACCGGATGACGGTCGCGACCCGGGTGCTTCCGCCCACCAGGAAACTTGCTGGCGGGCTGGTCGAAATCCCGCGGGTCCGCGACATCGACCCGGTCGAAGCCCTGATGACTAATCCCATGGTGCCGGAGTCCAAGCGGTTCTGCTGGAACTGCGGAAAGCCGGTGGGCCGGTCCAGATCCGAGGGCAAGGGCGCCTCAGAGGGCAAATGCCCGTCCTGCGGAAGTCAGTATTCCTTCCTGCCCCAGCTGAATCCCGGCGACATCGTCGCAAACCAGTACCAGGTCAAGGGCTGCATCGCGCACGGCGGACTGGGCTGGGTGTACCTGGCCGTCGACCACAACGTCAACGACCGCCCGGTGGTGCTCAAGGGCCTGGTGCATTCCGGTGATGCCGAGGCGCAAGCGATCGCGATGGCCGAACGGCAGTTCCTCGCCGAGGTGGTTCACCCGCAGATCGTGCAGATCTTCAACTTCGTCGAACACGCCGACCGGCACGGCGATCCGGTCGGCTACATCGTCATGGAGTACATCGGCGGGCAGTCGCTCAAGCGGGGCAAGAAGGACGACAAACTGCCCGTCGCCGACGCCATCGCCTACCTGCTGGAAATCCTGCCCGCGCTGAGCTATCTGCATTCCATCGGCTTGGTCTACAACGACCTCAAGCCGGAGAACATCATGCTCACCGAAGAGTTGCTGAAGCTGATCGACCTGGGCGCGGTGTCACGGGTGAATTCGTTCGGCTACCTCTACGGCACGCCCGGTTACCAGGCGCCGGAGATCGTCCGCACCGGCCCGACGATCGCCACCGATATCTACACCGTGGGACGCACCCTGGCCTCGCTGACGCTGAACCTGCGCACCCGCAATGGCCGCTACGCGGACGGGCTGCCCGAAGACGACCCCGTGTTGTTCACCTATGAGTCGTTCGCCAGGCTGCTGCGCCGCGCCACCGACCCCGACCCCCGGCGCCGGTTCTCTTCCGCCGAGGAGATGTCCGGGCAGTTGATGGGTGTGCTGCGCGAGGTGGTCGCTCAGGACTCCGGGGTTCCGCGGCCCGGGTTGTCGACGCTGTTCAGCCCCAGCCGATCCACATTCGGGGTGGACCTGTCGGTCGCGCACACCGACGTGTATCTGGACGGGCAGGTGCATTCGGAGAAGCTGACCGCCCGCGAGATCGTGACCGCGCTATCGGTGCCGCTGGTCGATCCCACCGACGTTGCCGCCCCGGTGCTGCAGGCCACGGTGCTCTCGCAGCCGGTGCAGACCCTGGACTCGCTGCGCGCGGCCCGGCACGGTTCCCTGGCAGCCGAGGGCATCGACGTGTCGGAGTCCGTCGAGCTGCCGCTGATGGAGGTCCGCGCGCTGCTGGACCTCGGCGACGTGGCCAAGGCCACCCGCAAACTCGACGACCTGGCCGAGCGGGTGGGCTGGCGCTGGCGGTTGGTCTGGTTCCGGGCCGTCGCCGAATTGCTCACCGGCGATTACGAGTCCGCCATCAAACACTTCACCGAGGTGCTCGATACCTTTCCAGGCGAGCTGGCACCGAAATTGGCGCTGGCCGCCACCGGCGAACTGGCCGGCAACATCGACGTTGACAAGTTCTACCGGACGGTGTGGCGCACCAACGACGGCGCCATCTCGGCGGCGTTCGGGTTGGCGAGATCCCTTTCGGCCGAAGGCAATCGAATCAGCGCGGTGCGCACACTCGACGAAGTGCCGGCGGCTTCCCGGCATTTCACCACCGCCCACCTGACCAGTGCGGTGACCCTGCTGTCCGGCCGGTCGACCAATGAAGTCACCGAGGAGCAGATCCGCGATGCCGCCCGGCGAGTGGAGGCGCTACCGCCCACCGAACCGCGGGTGCTGCAGATCCGCGCCCTGGTCCTCGGCGGTGCGATGGACTGGCTCGAGGACAACGAGGCCAGCACCAACCACATCCTCGGTTTCCCGTTCACCCAACACGGGCTGCGGCTGGGCGTCGAGGCGTCGCTGCGCAGCCTGGCCCGGGTAGCGCCCACCCAGCGGCATCGCTACACGCTCGTGGACATGGCCAATAACGTCCGGCCCACCAGCACTTTCTAGGTCTCCGGCTTTGGGTCGCCGCCTTGGTCCCCGGCGTTCGGTGTGCGTCCAGGGCGTTGCGTGTGCGTCCAGGGCGTCGCGTGTGCGTCCAGGGCGTTGCGTGTGCGTCCAGGGCGCGAAATCGCTGGCATCCCCGCCGTATGCGCACACCCGAAACCGTGACCGCACACTCAAAGCCGGTACCGCACCTGGGAAGCCGCGATCGCGGCCCGGATGCGGCGCAGCACGGCTGCGGGGGCGTCCTCGGCGACCACGCGCACGATGGTCCAGCCCATTTCGTCGAGCATCTCTTGTCGCCGAATGTCTTTGACGTATTGCCGTCGGTCTATTCGGTGCTGATCGCCGTCGTATTCCACCGCAAGCATCCACTCCTGCCAGCCCATGTCCAAGTAGGCCACGGGGATCCGGTCCACCCCCAGCACCGGTATCTGGGTCTGCGGCCGCGGCAGCCCCGCGTCGATGAACAGCAGCCGCAAGTAGCTTTCCCGCGGCGATTGCGCGCCCGGGTCGACCAGCTCCAACGCGGTCTCCAGGCATCGAAGCCCCGGCGAGCGGCGGTGGTCACGAGCCACCCGGAGCACATCATCGACTTTGAAACCCGTTGCGCGAGCCAGCGCGTCCAGGCGAGCGACTGCTGAATGGACGGCCCCGAGACGGCCGATGTCGAAGGCAGTTCGCTCGGGTGTGGTGACCGCGCGTCCGTCGATAATCTGCGTCTCGCCGTCTTTCACGGCACCGCGTCGCATCAGCACACCGCGAGGTGCACGCGGGTTGGTATGGATCAGTTCGACCGGGACATTCTCCGGAATCCACCGGGCGCCGTGTACCGCGGCGGCGGCCGCACCGGCGATGGTCGCTCGGCGGTTGGACCACAGCCACGCCGCCACGATCCGCTGCTCAAGGGAAGCGTGGACGTCTTTGCCCAGGTAGACATTGGGAAACACAGCACGATAGCGCGTCCTCAGTTGATGCCGACTCAGCAGCCCGCCGGCTAGTGCCTCGCTACCGATGAATGGTGTTGCCGCGTCGACCATGCCGCGAACACTCGCACATCAGCACCGCGCGCGATTCCGTCTATCCACAGGCACGTCCTGCGTGCGTTCTCGGCGTTGGGTGTGCGTCCAGGGCGGAAATTCCGTGCGAATCGCGCCGTCAGCGCACGCTCGAAGCCGTCAGCGCACACTCGACGTGTCGGATGACCCTTCCAACAGGCTCGCGCAATCGCGGGCGATCGCCAGTTCCTCATTGGTCGGAACAACGAGCACGGTGACCGGCGAGTCGTCGGCGGAAATCCGCTGCGCGCCTTTTCCTCCGGAGGTATTACGGCCTTCGTCGAGCACGATGCCCAGCTGTTCCAGCCCGGCCACCGCGTCACGGCGCACCGCTGAATCGTTCTCGCCGATCCCCGCCGTGAAGCTGACGACATCGGTGTGCCCCAGCACGGCCAGGTACGCCCCGATGTACTTGCGCAAGCGGTGGATGAACACGTCGTACGCCAATTGTGCTGAGCTGTCGCCCGATTCGATCATCGCGTGCAGCCTGCGGAAGTCACGCTCACCGGCCAGACCCCAGACGCCCGACCGATTGTTGAGCATGGACTCGATCTTGTCCATGTCCATCTTCGCGCTGCGCCACAAGTAGCTGATGACGCCGGGGTCGATGTCACCGCTGCGGGTGCCCATCACCAGACCCTCCAACGGGGTCAGGCCCATCGACGTGTCAACCGGCCGGCCACCGGCAATCGCCGAGGCTGAGGCGCCATTGCCCAGATGCAGCACGATTTGATTCAGGCTGTCCAGCGGTCTGCCCAGGAAGGCGGCGGCCTGCTCGCTCACGTATCGGTGCGATGTGCCGTGAAATCCGTAGCGGCGTATCTGGTATCGCTCCGCTAGCTCCCGATTCATCGCATACGTCGCGGCCGCGGCCGGCAGGTTGTGGAAGTATGCCGTGTCGAACACGGCGATGTGCGCGACATCCGGCAGCAGCTTGCGCGCCACCTTGATCCCCTGCATCGCGGGCGGATTGTGCAGCGGGGCAAGCTCAGACAGCTTGTCGAGGTCGGCGATCCGGGCGTCGTCGAGTAGCGTCGGGCGATAGAAATCCTGGCCCCCATGCACTACACGGTGTCCGACCGCCAGCAAGCCGCACGACTTCAGGTCCACGCCGGCCTCGGCCATCTGGTCGAACGCCAGGCGCAGCGCCTCCTCATGGTCGGCGACCCGTGACGACGGCTCACCGATCTGCTGGATGCCGCCACCCGCGCGCTCGATGCCGGAGTCCGGCTCGACCAACTCGTACTTCAGCGACGATGACCCCGAATTGATCACCAGCACAGGTCGGTTCGTGCTATCAGCCATGGCCGATACCTTGCGCCTGGATTGCCGTGATCGCAATGGTGTTGACGATGTCTTCGACCAGCGCCCCGCGGGATAGGTCATTCACCGGCTTGCGCAAGCCCTGCAGCACCGGACCGATCGCGATTGCCCCGGCGCTGCGCTGCACCGCCTTGTAGGTGTTGTTGCCGGTGTTGAGGTCGGGAAAGATCAGCACGGTGGCGTGACCGGCGACTGCCGAGCCGCTCAGCTTGGTGGCGGCCACCGACGGTTCAATCGCAGCGTCGTACTGGATCGGCCCCTCGACCAATAGCTGTGGATCCCGGGCGCGCACCAATTCCGTTGCCTTCCTGACCTTATCGACATCGGCTCCGGTGCCGGAGTCACCGGTGGAATAGGACAGCATTGCCACTTTCGGCTCGATGCCGAACCGCGCCGTGGTGCGTGCCGAGCTGATCGCAATGTCGGCGAGCTGTTCGGGCGTCGGGTCCGGGACGATCGCGCAGTCACCGTAGGCCAGCACCCGATCGGGCAGACACATCAGGAAAATACTGGACACCGTCGAGACATCCGGAACAGTCCCGATGATCTCGAACGCCGGGCGAACCGTGTGTGCCGTGGTGTGGGCGGCGCCGGACACCATGCCGTCGACCATGCCGTTGTGCACCATCATGGTGCCGAAATACGACACATCGTCCATGATCTCGTGGGCCTGCTCGACGGTGATGCCTTTTGCCTTGCGCAATTCGGCGTACTGCTCGGCGAACTGCTTGCACAATTCTTCGTTGTGCGGGTCGATGATCGTCGCGTCGTGCAGGTCGACTCCGAGTTCCGCCGAGCGCAAGCGGATTTGAGCTTCATCGCCCAAGATCGTCAGGTCAGCGACGCAGCGCTTCAGTACCCGGCCCGCGGCCTTCAGGATCCGATCGTCGCTACCTTCGGGAAGAACGATGCGCTTGCGATTCGCACGCGCCTGCTGGGTGAGCTGGTGGGTGAACATCTGCGGTGTCGTCACTGTAGGGATCGGAATGGCCAGCTGCGCAATCAAATCCGCGACATCCATGTGGCTGTTCACCAGCTCCACAGCGGTGTCGATCTTGCGATGCGAGTTCGCCGTGACCCGGCCCCGGGCCGCGGCGACGACGCTGGCCGTGTCGTAGGTACCCAGCGTGGTCGCGATGATCGGCAGCCGCAGTCGCAAACCGGACACCAGCGCCGAGATGGACGGATGCAGGTCGAAGCCGCCGTTGAGGATCAGGCAGCATAAGGACGGAAACCCTTCGGCCGCATGGGCGCTGGCGGCAGCCAGCACCACATCCGAACGGTCGCCGGGGGTGATCACCGCCATACCGTCGCGCAGCCGTTCCAGCACATGGTCCGCGGTCATCCCGGCCACCAGCACGCCCATCGCCTCGCGCCCCACCAGCTCGGGGTCGCCGCTGACCAACCTCCCATGCACGGCCGTCTGCAATTCGGCCACCGTCGGCGCCAACAGCAGCGGATCGTCCGGCAGCACGTAGCTGCGCTGGGCGAAGGAGCGGAGCGCCTCGGTGACGGCGTCCACCTCCGTCGGCTCACAGCGGTTGGCAACCACCGCCGCGGTGTGGGCACGCTGCGCGGCCAGCTCGGCCAGACACACCTCGACGACGCCGGCGACCTCATCGGCGGTGCGTCCCTTGGCCCGCACCGCCAGCAGCACCGGTGCGCCGAGATTGACCGCGATGCGCGCATTCACCGAGAGTTCGGCGGGCCCGGTGACATCGGTGTAATCGCTGCCGACGATCACCACCGCGTCACATGCCTGCGCCATGGCGTGATAGGCGTCGACGATGTTGGCGATCGCGGCGTCGGTATCGGCGTGGATCTGCTGGTATGTGACGCCGACGCATTGCTCGTAGGACAGGCCCGCGGTGGTGCGCGTCAGCAGCAATTCCAGGATGTAGTCACGCTCCTCGCCGAGCCGCGTGATCGGCCGGAACACACCGACTTTGGCGACCGTCGCCGTCAATCGGTTGAGTAGACCCAGCGCGATCGTCGACTTGCCGGTCTCCGGCTCGGGCGCCGCGATGTAGATCCCCGAAGCGGTCCCAGAGGTTTCAGCCAAGTCGCCGCAGCCTGGGCGCCAGATCCTTTTCAAAGAGCTCCAGGAACCGGCGCTGGTCGTGGCCGGGCGCGTGGAACACCAGATGGTTGAGGCCCCAGCCCACGTATTGACCGACCTTTTCGACTGCCTCGTCGGGATCCGACGAGACGATCCAGCGCTTGGCGACCTGCTCGATCGGCAGCTCGTTGGCGGCCTTCTCCATCTCGAGGGGGTCGTGGATGCTGGTCTTTTGTTCGGCGGTCAGCGACAGGGGCGCCCAGAATCGGGTGTTCTCCAGCGCCAGGTCCGGGTCGGTGTCGTAGGAGATCTTGATTTCGATCATCCGGTCGATGTCGTCGGGATTCTTGCCCGCGGCCTCCGCGCCCTCCCTCATGGCCGGGATGAGCTTGTCCTTGTACAGCTCCTCGCCCTTGCCGGAGGTGCAGATGAAGCCGTCGCCCGCGCGGCCCGCATATTTGGCGACCTGGGGTCCGCCGGCGGCGATGTAGATCGGGATGCCGCCCTCGGGCACGTCG
>DASYJS010000328.1:0-8033 GCA_035996225.1 Mycobacterium sp.
CTGAAATTCCTTGCCGGAGAAGGAGATCTTGCCTCCGGCGAACACCTGCCGCACGATGGCCACGGTTTCCCTGATGCGGGTCAGCGGCCGGCTGAACGAGACGCCGTGCAGGCCCTCGATCACCTGTGGGCCCGAGGCGCCCAGCCCCAGCAAGAATCGCCCGTTCGACAGGTTGGACAGCGTGATCGCGGTCTGTGCCACCAGGACCGGGGATCGGGTGCCGACCTGCACAATGCCGGAGCCGAGCAGCATCCGGTCGGTGCGAGCCGCCAGGAAGCCCAGCGCCGACGGCGCATCCGCACCCCACGCCTCGGCGACCCAGCACACGTCGAGACCAAGCTTTTCCGCCTCGACGGCCAGTGTCACCGTTTGGGCGACTTCGTCGCTGCCGCCGGATAACTCGACCGTCGTCGCGGTGCGCATCAGCTCACCCCGTGTTCGGCCAGCCTCTTGATTGCCGCCAGGGTCTTGCTGATCGCTGTCTCGAACTCGCGCATCCGGACGAACACGATCTTTTCTTCTTTGTCCGGCATCGAGTCGATCGCCACCGACAGGCCTGAACGTCCCGGGCCCATCTGCATCCAGTAGCTCAGGCTGGTACCGCCGTCGCGAGGTGCCAGCCGGAACCGCCAGGTTGACGACGGGTGGTCGGCATCAGCGACCGCCCAGGCGAATTCGCGCGGCTGGTCGCAGGCGACGATGTGCGAGGTGGTGCTCCATTCCCCGAACGCGTCGTGCTGGCTGTGTCCGACGAAGCGAGCACCGACTTTGGGCCGATCGGCGCCGCCGGTCCACTCCACGGACTGCAACTCGTTGCTGAATGTGGGCATCAGCTGGATATCCGAGATCAGATTCCAGACCCGGGCCGGATCGGCGTCGATCCACGTCGAGGCTTCCACCGTCGGCTTGTCCGCATAACGTGCACCGGTCCACTCCACGTAGCCCATTGTCCCCTACCCGGGGCGGGAGTCACGCCGCGACGGCCTCTCGATCGGCAGGCTTGTCGGCCTTGATCTTCGGCAGCAACGACGACAGTTTCCCGGGGTCCGGGAGGGTCAGCTTGACGATCTTGCGTACGACGGTGCCGAACTGCTGCAACAGCGGGCCCTGGTTGTAGGGGATCCCGTAGCGCTCGCAGATCTCCTGCACCTGGGCCGTGATCTCCGAATACCGGCGGGCCGGCATGTCGGGGAACAAATGGTGCTCGATCTGGTGCGACAGATTGCCGGACAGCAGATGGAAGATCTTGCCTCCGGTCAGGTTCGCCGAACCCAGCACCTGGCGGAAGTACCACTGACCGCGAGACTCATCCTTGGTCTCGTCGACGGTGAATTCCTGGGTGCCGTCCGGGAAGTGGCCGCAGAAGATGATCATGTACGACCACACGTTGCGCATCAGGTTCGCGGTGAGGTTGCCGGTGAAGACGAACGGCGCGAAGGGGCCGGCCAGCAGCGGGAACGCCACATAGTCTTTCAGCGCCTGCCGGCGGGTCTTTTTCCAGATGGCCTTGAGCACGTCGCGCTTGTCGCGCAGCCGGATTTCACCGGAACGGATGCGTTCGGTTTCCAGTTCGTGCAGCGCGACGCCGTACTGGAAAAGCACCATCAGCAGGAATGCGTACACCGGGTTGCCCAGGTAGTAGGGATGCCAGCGCTGGTCCTCGCTCATCCGCAGGATGCCGTAACCGATGTCGCGGTCCATGCCCACGATGTTGGTGTGCGTGTGGTGCATGTAGTTGTGCGAGTGCCGCCATTGGTCGGCCGGGCACGCCGTGTCCCACTCGAATGAGCGGCCGGAGATGGTCGGGTCACGCATCCAGTCGTACTGACCGTGCATGATGTTGTGGCCGATCTCCATGTTGTCCAGGATTTTCGACAAGCCAAGCATTGTGGTTCCCAGCAGCCAGGCCGGCGGTAGGAACAGCAGCGCCCGTCCGCCGACTTCCAGCGCTCGCTGGGCTTTGATCACGCGGCGGATGTAGTCGGCGTCTACTTCGCCGAGGTCTGCCATCACGCGATCTCTGATGGCGTCGAGTTCACGGCCGAATTCGTCGGCCTGTTCGGGGGTCAGGGTGATGTTGTTCTGTGACATGATGTTTCCTCTCATGATTTAGAGCGATAAGTCGACGTCGCCGACCGGGACGGACACGCAGATCTGAATGTCCTCGTCCGGCACACTGGACACCGCGCCGGTGGTGAGGCTGCGCACGGTGCCGGCGTTCTTGCGTCGGGTACAGGTGTGGCAGATGCCCATCCGGCATCCGTTCGCCGGGGCAAGGCCGGCCGATTCGGCCTGTTCCAGCAGTGACCGGCCATCGTCAACGGCGTCAATGGCGCTGTCCGCGAAGGTAATCCGGCCGCCCGTTGGGTTCGCTGGCGCCTCGATGACCGGCGGCACGAAGCTCTCGGTGTACACGTTGTCGCAGTGCTCTCGCACGGCTTCCACCAAAGCGGTTGGCCCACAGACGAACACCGCATCCGGTGCGGGCATGGCCGCAGCCAGGTGCTCGGGTCCGAAGCGGCCGGCGAGGTCACCCGCACCCGAACGGGTGAACCCGTGCAGTACCCGCACACCGGGCATCGCCGCCAGCTCATCGCGGTAGGACGCTTCGGCGGCGTTCCGCGCGTAGTGGACAAAGGCCAGTTCGCCTTGGTGGCGCTCGGCGACCAGGGTGCGCAGCATCGCCAGGACGGGCGTGATGCCGCTGCCGCCGGAAACGAACAGGATCCGACGCGGCGGTTGCGCCGGCAGGACGAAGTCACCTCCGACGCCGGCCAGGCCCACCACCATGCCGCGACGGGCCTGCTCGTACAGGTAGGTCGAGACCAGCCCGCCCTCGTGGTGACCGATCGTCAGCTCGAGGTGGTTGCCACCTTCGCTGTTGGCGGGTGAATAGCAGCGGGTGTGCCGACGACCGTCGATGTCGACCGTGAGGTTGACGTACTGGCCGGCCTTGACGGCCTGGGTGGACGTGAAGCGCAGGTTCGGAGCAAGGGTGATAGTGACGCTGCGCGGCGTGGTGCGGCGCACATCGACGACCTTGGCGCGGGCCTCGCCCAGCGTCCAGGTCGGCGCCACCAGCTCGGTGTAGCGATCCACACCGTGCGGACCGGTGAGCAGGTCTACCAGGTCAGAACCCAGGACTCGCTTCCGAAAAGCTTGGACGAAACCCCGACTGGAAGTTTGCGTTGTTTCAGTGAACATATGTACACCGTCCCCTGAGACTCCGCAGCTAGTCAAGGCTTTCTGCTGGTCTGTGGTAGGCTTCACATAGTGAACGGTCGTACTTCTAGCTCACGGCCGCACCGGTCTAGTCGCGAACGCTCCCGGGAAAGCCCGTCGCGTGAAGAGCGCAAGGAAGCGACCCGGCGCGCGATCATCGCCGCGGCACTCAAGCTGCTGCAGGACCGCAGCTTTTCCAGCCTGAGCCTGCGCGAGGTGACGCGCGAGGTCGGCATCGTGCCCGCGGCGTTCTATCGGCATTTCGAGTCGATGGAGGCGCTCGGGCTCGTGCTCATCGACGAGTCGTTTCGCAGCTTGCGCGACACCCTGCGCGACGCGCGCGCCGGCAAGCTCGACCCGAACCGGGTGATCGAGTCGTCTGTCGAAATCCTGATCGCCAGCGTCGCAGATCGACGCGAGCACTGGCGTCTGATCGCCCGCGAGCGCAACAGCGGGCTGAGCGTCCTGCGCTACGCGATCCGCACCGAGATCCGGCTTATCACTTCCGAGCTGGCCACCGACCTGGCGCGCTTCCCCGGGCTGCACGAGTGGAGCACCGAGGACCTCAATGTGTTGGCGACTCTGTTCGTCAACTCGATGATCGTGATCGCCGAGGCGATCGAAGACGCCCAGAGCGCCGAGACGCTGGAAGACATCCGGCGTATCGCCGTCAAACAACTGCGCATGATCGCCATCGGTATCGCCGGCTGGCGAAGCAGTCCCTGAGACAGGGCGCCGCTACCGCGGTTCCCGCCACATCGCCCACAGCGGCGGGCCGCCGTTGGGCAGCGAGATTTCTTGGGTGACCTCAAAGCCGAAACGCAGGTAATAGGGCACGTTGTCGGGCTTGCTCGACTCGAGGTAGGCCGGGCAGTGTTCGGCGTCGCAGCGGTCGAGCCGCGATCGCATCAACACCTGCCCAAAGCCTTGGCCCCGGACCGCCGGGTCGCTGCCGATCGCGGCCAGATACCAGTGCGGTTCTTCGGGATGCTCGCGCTTCATCATTTCCTGGATGCCCCGGGCCATCCCCGTCCGCAGGCCGAACACTCGCAGAAATGCCGGCGTCATCGCCAGCTGCCCCCAGCGGGATTCCTGCCATTGATTCGGCGGATCCCACAGTGCGGCCGCGCCGATGCCAGGTCCGTCGCAAGCCACCTCGACGCCACCGCGAGGCAGATGATGGTGACGGGTCATGGCCGAGAACATCCGGGTTAGATACGTGGTCCGCGTCATGCTTTCCGGAAATATCCAGGCCATCACCGGATCGTCGAAGAAGGCCCGGGCCAGCGTGGCCGATAGCTCGCGGAGGTCGACCTTCCGCGCCGGGCGCACCTGGGGAGCCATGACGTCAGGCTAGTGGGTGTCTCGCGGAATGAACACGAAACTTTCCCGGGTGTGACAGTGCACTGGCGGGTACTCCGACCCGGTGACGGGACTATCACGACGCACATTCGGGCGGATCGCGACGGGGGCGGGCGTGCTCGGCGCCGGTGGATGGGCCGGCGCGTGCGCCAGCAATCATCGCGGCACGCCCGGCAGCCCGCCACCGCCGGCCGCCAAGGGCGTGGGAATCACGTTGTCGCACGAGCAATTTCGAACCGATCAACTGGTGGCGCAAGCACAGGCGGCCGAACGGGCCGGCTTTCAGTATGTCTGGGCCAGCGACCACATCCAGCCGTGGCAGGACAACGAGGGCCACTCGATGTTCCCGTGGCTGACCCTGGCACTGGTGGGCAACACCACCAGCCGCATCTCCTTCGGTACCGGGGTCACCTGTCCGATCTACCGCTATCATCCGGCAACGGTGGCGCAGGCATTCGCCTCGCTGGCGATCCTGAATCCAGGTCGGGTGTTCTTGGGGCTCGGGACCGGTGAGCGGCTCAACGAACAGGCCACCACCAACACGTTCGGCAACTACGCGGAGCGTCACGACCGGCTGGTCGAAGCGATCCAGCTGATCCGTCAGCTGTGGAGCGGTCAGCGAATCTCGTTCGCCGGCCGCTATTTTCAGACCAACTCACTCAAGCTCTACGACGTGCCGCCAGCACCACCGCCGATCTTCGTCGCCGCCAGCGGACCCAAAAGCGCGCGGCTGGCAGGGCAATACGCGGATGGCTGGATCACCCAAGCCCGCGACCTCACGAACTCCAAACTGCTGGCCGCGCTCAACGCCGGCGCCCACGCCGCCGGGCGCGATCCCGCGGGTCTGGGCAAGCGCGCCGAACTGTTCGCCTTCGTCGGCGAAAGCGACGAGGCCGCCCGCGCGGCGGCCTTGTGGCGCTTTACCGCCGGGGCCGTCGACCAACCCAATCCGGTCGAAATTCAGCGTGCGGCGGAGTCGAACCCGATCGAGAAGGTGCTCGCCAACTGGACGGTCGGCACAGATGCCGCCACGCACATCACTGCCGTGCAATGGGTTCTCGACGGCGGCGCCGTGCCATTCGTGCACTTCCCGCAGGGCGACCCCATCGTCGCCATCAACTTCTACCGCGATTACGTCCTGCCCAAGCTGCACTAAAGGACGGGCGCGGGTAACCCGCATCTACGATGAGGTAGCTCTTTCAACGATGCCGGTGCGACGGTGCGCCGGGGAACGGTTGGCCACGGTGTGGGACTTCGAAACAGACCCGGAATACCAGGCGAAGCTGGACTGGGTCGAAAAGTTCATGGTCGACGAGCTGGAACCGCTCGATCTGGTCGCCCTTGATCCGTACGACAAAAACAACGCCGAGATGATGTCCATCCTGCGGCCGTTGCAGCAGCAGGTGAAGGACCAAGGTCTGTGGGCCGCGCATCTCGGGCCCGAACTCGGCGGCCAGGGCTACGGCCAAGTCAAGCTCGCGCTGCTCAACGAGATCCTCGGGCGCTCGCGGTGGGCGCCGTCGGTGTTCGGCTGCCAGGCACCCGACTCCGGAAATGCCGAGATCCTCGCGCTGTTCGGCACCGACGAGCAGAAGGCGCGCTACCTGCAGCCGCTGCTCGACGGCGACATCACCTCCTGCTATTCGATGACCGAACCGCAGGGCGGTTCCGATCCCGGCATGTTCGTGACGAGTGCGACCCGCGACGGTGACGACTGGGTCATCAACGGGGAGAAGTGGTTTTCCAGCAACGCCAAGCACGCGTCGTTCTTCATCGTGATGGCCGTGACCAAGCCCGACGCCCGCACCTACGACAAGATGTCGCTGTTCATCGTTCCGGGCGAGACGCCGGGCATCGAGATCATCCGCAATGTCGCGGTCGGAGGCGAGTCGGGCAAGCACGGTTCGCACGGCTACGTGCGCTACAACGACGTCCGCGTCCCCGCCGACCATGTGCTGGGCGGTGAAGGCTCAGCGTTCATGATCGCGCAGACCCGCCTCGGTGGCGGCCGCATCCATCACGCGATGCGCACAATCGCGCTGGCGCGCAAGGCCTTCGACATGATGTGCGAGCGAGCGGTGTCCCGCAAGACCCGGCACGGCCGGCTGTCCGACTTCCAGATGACCCAGGAGAAGATCGCCGACAGCTGGATCCAGATCGAGCAATTCCGGCTGCTGGTGCTGCGCACCGCGTGGCTGATCGACAAGCACCACGACTACCAGATGGTGCGTCGCGACATCGCCGCGGTCAAGGTCGCGATGCCTCAGGTGCTGCACGACGTCGCGCAACGCGCCCTGCACCTGCACGGCGCGCTCGGCGTCTCCGACGAGATGCCGTTCGTCAAGATGCTGGTGGCCGCCGAGTCACTGGGTATCGCCGACGGCGCCACCGAGCTGCACAAGATGACGGTCGCTCGCCGCACCCTGCGTGAATACCAGCCTGTGACAACGCCTTTCCCGTCGCAGCACATACCGACCCGGCGGGCCGAAGCCGAGGCCCGGCTGGCTCAACGCCTGGAGCATGCGATCGCCGAGTTCTGACGGCCGAGCAGACACAGAATCGCGCTGTCCAGGTCTCCTTGGTGCGATTCTGTGTCTGCTCGCCATTAGGAGATGTAGCGAACGATGCTTTCGGCCACGCAGGCCGGCTTCGGCGACCCGTCGATCTCGACGGTGGTCGACACCGTCGCCTGCACGGCCCCGTTGCCGACGTCTTCGACGTTGACCAGCGAACTCTGCGCACGCACCCTGGAGCCGACCGGCACCGGCGCCGGGAAGCGAACCTTGTTCAGCCCGTAGTTGATTGCGAGTTTGATGCCGTTGACGGTGTACATCTCATGTTGCAGCCGGGGCAGTAGCGCCAGGGTCATGAAGCCGTGGGCGATCGTCTTGCCGAATGGACCGGCGGCCGCCCGTTCCGGGTCGACGTGGATCCATTGGTGATCGCCGGTCGCGTCGGCGAAGAGGTTGACGTCTTCCTGAGTGATGGTCACCCAGTCGCTTTGCCCAATGGTCTCGCCCGTGGCGGCGGCAAGGTCGGCGACTGACTCGAAGGTGCGCATGCTTTCTCCTCTGCTCGCGGGTAAGCATAGAACTCGTGAGGCTGCTGTTGATTGCCGATACCCACGTCCCGGTACGCGCCCGCGATCTGCCCGCCCCGGTGTGGGAGGAAGTCGCGAAGGCGGACGTCGTCATACATGCCGGCGACTGGATAGCGCTCGAGTTGCTCGACGAACTGGAATCCAGAGCCGCGCGACTGGTGGCATGTTGGGGAAACAATGACGGGCCGGCGTTGCGGGCACGAATGCCGGAACGAGCGGACGTGACATTGGCGGGTGTGCGCTTCACCGTCGTGCACGAGACCGGCGCCGCTACCGGCCGCGAAGCCCGGATGTCGCGGCTGTATCCGGACAGCGAGGTGCTGGTGTTCGGCCACAGTCACATCCCGTG
>DASYJS010000329.1:0-1694 GCA_035996225.1 Mycobacterium sp.
CTTTTCCCGACAAGAACTTACACCAGAGCTTCGTTGGCACGATCCCTGATCCGCGTTGGCACGATCTAAGATCCCCAACACCTCGAGCATCGCCGCGTCGTTGATCGTCCGAGGCCACCGTGCCGACCGCGTACCGGAGAGTCGGCATCACCCTCGTAAGCGACCATTAAGTCCGAGAAGTCGCCGGCGCTTGATGACTGCCATGCGCCCGAAAGCGTGAGTTCACGTCGCGACGTTCACCGGCAGCGACCACTGCGTTGTGTCGATCGTTTTCCGACCCGACTGGCGGCAACAGACTAGGTGCAGCCGGTCAGTCTTCGTCGTCGAATGTCAGGTGATGTTCAAAGGTAACGCTGGCGGCTTCCCTTTGGGAGTGGCTGCAGACGCGGGCTAGGCAAGCGGGCGAAGGTCGGCGCTGTCTTCCAGGCCCTGTGCTTATCCGCGGATTCCTGGGCCAGCATTGGTGGCTTCTCCACGCGAATGCGCCGAAACCACCGTTTCAACCCGGTCCGGCCGCGACGAGGCGACACTGCTCGACATGACGGCACCGCAATTCCCGCAACTGCAGGCACCCGACATCGCCCGATGGCAGGACGGAGGCACGACCGTCGACTGGGTGCATGCTTTCGATTCACGCCGGCCCGGCCCGAGGGTCATGGTGCAGGCCCTCACGCATGGCAACGAGATCTGCGGCGCGATCGCGCTCGACTGGCTGCTGGAGCAGCGCTTTCGCCCGCGGCGCGGCAGCCTGACTCTGGCCTTTGCCAACGTCGCAGCCTTCGCGCGCTTCGACCCGGCCGACCCGTTCCCATCGCGTCTGGTCGACGAGGACTACAACCGCGTCTGGTCCGATACAGCGCTTTTCGGCCCGGGCGACACGGTTGAATTGCGTCGCGCGCGTCAGTTGCTGCCCTACGTCGACGCCGCCGAACGAGTGCTTGACATCCACAGCATGAGCGAACCGTGCCGGCCGCTCATGGTCTGCGGCACGGTCGAGAAAAACGTCGCCTTCGCCCGCGAGCTGGGCGTTCCCGCCGACCTGCTGATCGACACCGGCCACCCTGCCGGCACGCGCATGGTCGACCGCGGCGGCTTCGGCGATCCGCAGAGCCCGAAGCTCGCGTTGCTCATCGAATGCGGCCAGCACTGGGAGGCACTCGCCGCCAGCGTCGCGATCGATACCGTGGTCCGCTTTCTCGGCCTCACCGGCCTGGCCGACCCGGCCTGGGTGCAGGCGAACGTTCGCCTGCCGCTGCCGCCGCTGCAGCGTCTGGTTCGAGTGACCGAGCCGGTTGTCGCGCGCAGCGCCGACTTCCGCTTTCTCGTTCCCGTCGTCGGACTGGGCGTGATACCGACCGCCGGTACACCGATCGCGCAGGACGGTGACCACATCTGGGTCACGCCGTACGACGACGCGGTGCTGGTAATGCCGGGGACGCGCAACCTCAAGCCTGGCGGCACCGCGGTCAGGATCGGTCGCTTCGAGAGCTGACGCGCGCGGATATTGCGATGCTGCGCAACCGGGGCAGCGATCGGAGACGTCGACCGGGTGGCGATCTCGCGCCGTGCCGCCACGGCCACTATTTTCGGTGCAGCACCTCGCGCATCGCGTCGACCTCGAGCATCGAGTTGGCGAGCAAGCGCTTGAGCTTGCCGTTCTCGAGCTCCAAGGCCTTCAGCCGTTGTGCATCCGA
>DASYJS010000330.1:0-9286 GCA_035996225.1 Mycobacterium sp.
GGTTACTCGGGCCCGGGCGGTCATTCCGGCCCGCCGGCCCACGAAGGGCCGTCGGGTGGCGGTGACGGCCTGGCCGCCGAGGTGCACACCTTGGAGCGGGCCATCTTCGAGGTCAAGCGGATCATCGTGGGCCAGGACCAGCTCGTGGAGCGAATGCTCGTCGGCCTGCTGTCCAAGGGACACGTGCTGCTCGAAGGCGTTCCCGGCGTGGCCAAGACGCTGGCCGTCGAGACCTTCGCGAAGGTGGTCGGCGGGACGTTTTCGCGTATCCAGTTCACCCCCGACCTGGTGCCCACCGACATCATCGGAACCCGCATCTATCGGCAGGGCAAGGAGGAGTTCGACACCGAGCTCGGCCCCGTGGTGGCCAACTTCCTGCTGGCCGACGAGATCAACCGGGCACCGGCCAAGGTGCAGTCGGCGCTGCTGGAAGTGATGGCCGAACGTCAGGTGTCGATCGGCGGCAAGAGATACCCGCTGCCCAACCCGTTCCTGGTGATGGCGACGCAGAACCCGATCGAGCACGAGGGGGTCTACCAGCTGCCGGAGGCACAGCGGGACCGCTTCCTGTTCAAGATCAACGTCGGTTACCCGACGCCCGAAGAAGAGCGCGAGATCATCTACCGGATGGGCGTCACGCCACCGCAGCCCAAGCAGATCCTGGCCCCGGGCGACTTGGTGCGGCTGCAGGGCCTCGCGGCCAACAGCTTCGTCCACCACGCGCTCGTCGACTATGTGGTGCGCGTCGTCTTCGCGACCCGCACACCCGAGCAGCTCGGGATGAACGACGTCAAGAGCTGGATCGCGTTCGGCGCATCGCCGCGCGCCTCGCTGGGCATCATTGCCGCTGCGCGGTCGCTGGCGCTGGTGCGGGGCCGCGACTACGTGATCCCGCAGGACGTCGTCGAGGTCATTCCCGACGTGCTGCGGCACCGGTTGGTGCTCACCTATGACGCGCTCGCCGACGAGATCTCGCCGGAGATCGTCATCAACCGAGTCCTGCAGACGGTTGCCCTGCCTCAGGTGAATGCCGTGCCCCAGCAAGGCCATTCGGTGCCCCCGGTGATGCAGGCCGCGGCGGCTAGCGGTCGGTGACCGATTCAAAAACGCCGGCGGTCGTCCATCCGCCGTCGATGCTGCGTGGCGAGATCGATGACCCGAAGCTGACGGCGGCGCTGCGCACGCTCGAGCTCACCGTCAAGCGCAAGCTGGACGGTGTCCTGCACGGCGACCACCTCGGCCTGATCCCGGGGCCGGGTTCGGAGCCGGGGGAGTCGCGCCTCTATCAACCCGGCGACGACGTCCGCCGGATGGACTGGGCAGTCACCGCGCGTACTACCCACCCGCATGTCCGGCAGATGATCGCCGACCGCGAACTGGAGACCTGGCTGGTGGTCGACGTGTCGGCCAGCCTGGACTTCGGCACCGCCTTCTGCGAGAAGCGGGACCTCGCGGTTGCCGCCGCGGCGGCCATCACCTACCTCAACAGCGGTGGCGGCAACCGGCTCGGTGCCCTGGTTGCGAACGGCGCCACGATGACCCGAGTGCCGGCGCGCTCCGGACGTCAGCACCAACAGACGCTGTTGCGCACTATCGCGACCATGCCTAAGGCGCCGGTCGGGGTGCGCGGTGACCTGGCGGTTGCCATCGACGCGCTGCGCCGGCCCGAACGCCGCCGCGGGATGGCGGTGATCATCAGCGATTTCCTCGGCCCGATCAACTGGATGCGTCCGCTGCGGGCCGTCGCGGCCCGCCACGAGGTGCTGGCGATCGAAGTGCTGGATCCGCGCGATGTCGAACTGCCCGATATCGGTGATGTCGTCCTGCAGGACGCCGAATCCGGGGCCACCCGCGAGTTCACCATCGATGCGCAGCTGCGTGACGATTTCGCCAAGGCGGCCGCGGCTCACCGCGCCGATGTGGCGCGCACGATTCGCGGTTGCGGGGCACCGGTAATGACGCTGCGCACCGACCGGGACTGGATCGGCGACATCGTCCGCTTTGTCGCCTCTCGCCGCCGCGGTGCACTGGACGGGCGCACTTGACACCGGCGGGCACATACACACTGACGGGTCTGATATGACGCTGCCGTTGCTCGGCGCGATGTCGCTGTCCGGCTTCGCTCACGCGTGGTTCTTCCTTTTCCTCGTCGTCGTCGTCGGGTTGGCCGCGCTATACGTCCTGATGCAATTGGCCCGCCAGCAGCGCATGCTGCGGTTCGCCAACATGGAGCTGCTGGAAAGCGTGGCCCCCAAACGGCCGGCCAAACTGCGGCATCTGCCGGCGATCCTGCTGGTGGCGTCGCTGGTGCTGTTCACCATCGCGATGGCGGGCCCGACCAACGACGTCCGGATTCCCCGCAACCGCGCGGTGGTGATGCTGGTGATCGACGTGTCGCAGTCGATGCGTGCCACCGATGTCGAACCGAACCGGATGGCTGCCGCGCAGGAGGCGGGGAAGCAGTTCGCCGACGAGCTCACCCCGGGAATCAACCTTGGGCTGATCGCCTACGCGGGCACCGCGACGGTGCTGGTGTCGCCGACGACTAATCGCGACGCGACCAAGGTCGCGCTGGACAAGCTCCAGTTCGCCGACCGCACTGCTACTGGGGAGGGGATCTTCACCGCGCTGCAGGCCATCGCCACGGTCGGGGCGGTGATCGGCGGCGGCGACACCCCGCCGCCGGCACGCATCGTGTTGTTCTCCGACGGCAAGGAGACGATGCCGACCAACCCGGACAACCCCAAAGGCGCCTTCACCGCCGCGCGCACCGCCAAAGACCAGGGCGTGCCGATCTCGACGATCTCGTTCGGCACCCCGTACGGTTTCGTCGAGATCAACGACCAGCGCCAGCCGGTGCCCGTCGACGACGCGACCCTCAGGAAGGTCGCCCAGCTCTCGGGCGGAAACTCTTACAGCGCCGCGACCCTGCAGGAGCTCAAGGCCGTCTACTCGTCGCTGCAGCAGCAGATCGGCTACGAGACGATCAAAGGCGACGCCAGCGTCGGCTGGCTGCGGTTGGGCGCGCTGGTGTTGGCGCTGGCAGCGCTGGCGGCGTTGCTGATCAACCGACGGTTGCCGACCTAGTTTTGTCTGGCTTTTCGTCGCGAGCGTAACGCGATGGCGACGCCCGGGCCGTTTTTCCGCCCTGGCGTTACGCTCGGCGCGCTCGCGCTTGGTGGACGCGGCGGATGATGTCGTCCGGATGGTCCTCCGCAATCACTCGAACCACGATCCAGCCCGTGCGCTCCAGCATCTCTAAGCGGCGGATGTCTTTCACGTACTGAGCACGACTCGACCGATGCTGGTCTCCGTCATACTCGACCGCAACCTTGATGTCCTCCCAGCCCATATCCAAATACGCCTCCGCCCAACCCCATTCGTTGCGCACGGCAATCTGCGTCTGCGGCCGGGGAAGCCCGGCGCTCACCAGTAACAGGCGCAGCCACGTTTCTTTTGGCGACTGAGCTCCGCCGTCGACGAGATCGAACGCGGCTTGCGCAGCCTTCATGCCCCGGCGACCTCGGTAGCGGTCAACAAGCAGCCCAACGTCGGCCAGCTTCAACTCGGTTGCCTGCGTGAGCGCGTCGACCGCCGCGACTGCGACACCTTTCGGGTAGCGACGTGCCAGGTCGAGAGCCGTTCGCGCAGATGTGGTGACGCGCATACCGTCGATGATGCCGATTTCGTCGGACTCGATGTGCTCTTCCCACACCTGCACCCCGGCCGCCGGGCGACGGTTTGTGTCGATGATCGCAGCTGGTAAGGCCGGATCGATCCACTTCGCACCATGCAACGCGGATGCAGAGAAGCCGGCCAGGACTCCGCGCCGTCGGGATCGCAACCAGCACGCCTTCGCCCGCAGCACCGGGGTCAATTCGACATCCCGCGGAACATACACATCCTGATGTAGTGCGACATACCGACGCCGCAGTTCATGGCGGCTCAACCTGTGCTCAGCCAGGGCTTCACTGCCGACGATTGGCTCGATCATGGCGGCAGTCTGCCCACCGACCCCGACATGCGCCGGCGAGCGTAACGCCAGGGCGACATCTGGGCCGTTTTTCCGCCCTGGCGTTACGGTCGCGGCAAGCCGATTACGGCCACGACGCACCGAGGCGATAAGTTGGCCAGGTGACTGAAGCAGCCACCGAGCTCGCCGCGACCAGCGGCAAACCCGCATTCGTATCCCGTTCAGTGCTGGTGACGGGCGGAAACCGGGGCATCGGTCTGGCGATCGCGCAGCGGCTGGCCGCCGACGGCCACAAGGTGGCCGTCACGCACCGCGGCTCTGGGGCGCCCGAGGGGCTGTTCGGCGTCGAGTGCGACGTCACGGACAACGACGCCGTCGATCGCGCCTTCAAAGAGGTCGAGGAGCATCAGGGTGCGGTCGAGGTGTTGGTGTCCAACGCCGGCGTCTCCGCGGACGCGTTCCTTATCCGGATGACGGAGGAACGGTTCGAGAAGGTCATCAACGCCAACCTCACCGGGGCGTTCCGGGTGGCCCAACGCGCTTCGCGCAGCATGCAGCGAAAGCGGTTCGGCCGGATGATCTTCGTGGGATCGGTCTCCGGCAGTTGGGGCATCGGCAACCAGGCCAACTACGCGGCCTCCAAGGCCGGTCTGATTGGCATGGCGCGCTCGATCTCCCGGGAGCTGTCCAAGGCCGGGGTTACCGCGAACGTGGTGGCGCCGGGCTACATCGACACCGAGATGACCCGCTCGCTGGATGAGCGGATCCAGGCGGGGGCACTGGAGTTCATCCCCGCGAAGCGGGTTGGCACCGCCGAGGAGGTCGCCGGGGTGGTCAGCTTCCTGGCGTCCGAGGATGCGAGCTACATTGCCGGTGCGGTCATCCCGGTCGACGGCGGTATGGGTATGGGTCACTGATCCAACAGCGTTGGCATATCAGAACTTTCCCTGAAAAGGAGGCAGCAGAATGACAGGGTTTCTCGAAGGTAAGCGCATCCTCGTCACGGGCATCATCACCGACTCCTCGATCGCGTTTCACATCGCCAAGGTGGCGCAGGAAGCGGGCGCGCAGTTGGTGCTGACCGGATTCGACCGACTGCGGCTGATTCAGCGCATCGCCGATCGGTTGCCGGAGAAGGCCCCACTGATCGAACTCGATGTGCAGAACGAGGAGCACCTGGGCTCCCTGGCGGACCGGGTCAGCGCTGAGATCGGCGAGGGCAACAAGCTCGACGGGGTGGTGCACTCCATCGGTTTCATGCCGCAGACGGGAATGGGCATCCACCCGTTCTTTGAAGCGCCTTACGAAGATGTGTCCAAGGGCATCCACATCTCGGCGTACTCGTACGCCTCGCTGGCCAAAGCGGTACTGCCGATTATGAATTCCGGCGGCTCCATCGTCGGTATGGATTTCGACCCGACCCGGGCGATGCCGGCCTACAACTGGATGACGGTCGCCAAGAGCGCGCTGGAGTCGGTCAACCGGTTCGTGGCGCGCGAGGCCGGCAAGGTCGGGGTGCGCTCGAATCTCGTTGCCGCCGGGCCGATCCGGACGCTCGCGATGAGTGCGATCGTCGGTGGCGCGCTCGGCGAGGAGGCCGGCGCCCAGATGCAGCTGCTGGAGGAGGGCTGGGACCAACGCGCCCCGATCGGCTGGAACATGAAGGACCCCACCCCGGTCGCCAAGACAGTGTGCGCGCTGCTTTCGGAATGGCTGCCGGCGACCACTGGGAGCATCATCTACGCCGATGGCGGCGCCAGCAGCCAATTGCTCTAGCGAACAATGGATTTCGACGCCGTCCTGCTGCTGTCCTTCGGTGGACCAGAGGGCCCTGAGCAGGTGCGGCCGTTCCTGGAGAACGTCACCCGGGGCCGTAATGTGCCGCCGGAACGGCTAGACGACGTCGCCGAGCACTACCTGCATTTCGGCGGCGTCTCGCCGATCAACGGCATCAATCGCGCGCTGATCGCGCAGCTGGAAGCCGAGTTACGCGACCGCGGTCTGGACTTGCCGGTGTATTTCGGCAACCGCAACTGGGAGCCGTACGTCGAAGAAACAGTTAAGACGATGCACAACAACGGTATTCGTCGAGCCGCGGTGTTCACCACATCGGCCTGGAGCGGTTATTCCAGCTGCACACAATATGTCGAAGACATCGCCCGCGCCCGGCAGGCCGCAGGCCCCCATGCGCCCGAGCTGGTCAAGCTGCGGACCTACTTCGACCATCCGCTTTTGGTGGAGATGTTCGCCGATGCCATCGCTGCGGCCGCCGCCACTGTTCCGCCCGATGCCCGGCTGGTGTTCACCGCGCATTCGATTCCGGTGGCGGCCGATCAGCGGTGCGGCCCGCGTCTGTACAGCCGCCAAGTCGCTTATGCCACAAGGCTGGTCGCGGCGGCGGCCGGGTACGCCGATTACGACCTGGCCTGGCAGTCCCGATCGGGTCCGCCGCAGGTGCCCTGGCTGGCGCCCGACGTCGCCGACCTGCTCACGACGCTGGCCACCGCGGGCACCAAGGCCGTCATCGTCTGCCCCATCGGATTCGTTGCCGACCACATCGAGGTGGTGTGGGATCTCGACGAAGAATTGCGATCCCAAGCGCAGGCGGAGGGGGTGGCGTTCGCCCGGGCCACTACGCCAAACGCCGACCGGCGATTCGCAAGGCTGGCCGCGGATTTGATCGACGAGTTCCGCCACGGTCGAACTCCAGCTCGGACCAGTGGCCCCGATCCGGTCGCGGGCTGCCTGGCCAGCATCGACGGCGCGGCGTGCTGTCCGCCGCATTGCGTTGCGCGAGAAGGTGGTTAGTCGGTCCAGGCTGAGTGCATGATCGCGTTCACCGCGGCCATCCGTGCCGAACGCACCACGGCGGTAAGCGGTCGGAGCGCGTCGCTGGCGATCCGCGCTTCCGACGACGATTGGGTTCCGAGCGGCTCCAACCCGGACACGACGTGTGCCGTGAAGCGCTCCGGCGTAGGGGCACCACCGGTGTGCGGGGAAGAATCGGACGCCCGACTGAGCCCGGCGCTTACCGCGATGATCGCGTCGACGTGCGCGGCGTTCTCCAGCACCCGCAATGCGCGCGACGGCGCGTGGTCGGGAAGCCGGTGTTGCCGTGCGGATTCCAGTAACTGCTCGACAAGTCCTCGCGGATCGTCGATGTCGCTTGCCGATCCCAGCCCGATGGCGCCGAGCGCATCGGCGGCCGAGCGCACCGCGGACCGCAGCGCGTATTCGGCGTCGCCCAGCTCGTGGTGTTCGAACACAGGCGCACCGGGCAGTGAATACACCGTCCACGCCAGCGCACAGAATTCCGGTGAACCCGAATCGTCGTCCTCGGCCTCCTCGAGATCGCCATAGGAGAACTCGGGGACCAGGCCGACAGCGGCGGCGGGCTCGTCGGGATTGGTGATGATCACCGCCTCGCCGGTGGCCAGGGCATCACGCTCGAACTGTGTCCCGGGAGCCAGGCCGCGCACGTCGCCGGGAACCGGCAACACCACGTTGATCGTCCCCAGTAGCGGGCACGGGGCGCCGGCGGAAGCCGGTAGCGTCAGCCGGCCGACTGCGGTGCGCAGTGTCTGTAACAAAGAAACGGTCCCGACGTCGTGGACGTCGGGCCACGGCAGTCCGGTGTGGCCGGCTGCGACAGCATCATACGCGGTGACCGATTGCTTTGGCGCCCAAAGGGATAACGCGTCCAACACGTCGTCGGGCGCAGCCTTGCCCGCGAGCCAGGCGTTAGCCCACACGGACAGCGAAACACTCGGACACCACATGATCACGCAGTGTAGTTGTTCGGTCCGGCAAAGGCCGATAACGCGTATTCTGACGGCATGTACATCGCGCTGAGCTGGCTAATCTTCGCGCTGGCTCTTGCCGGTGCCGAGGCGCTGACGGGCGATATGTTCCTGTTGATGCTAGGCGGGGGCGCTTTAGCCGCGTCGGTCACCGCGTGGCTGACGGACTGGCCGATCTTGGTCGACGGCGTGGTGTTCCTGGTCGTTTCGGTGCTCTTGGTATTGCTGGTACGGCCGGCGCTACGGCAGCGGTTGACGCCGGCCCGGGGGTTGCCGACGGGGATCGAGGCGCTGGAGGGCAAGAGCGCTTTGGTGCTTGATCGGGTCGCCCACGACGCGGGCCAGGTGAAGCTTGACGGCCAGGTTTGGACGGCCCGCCCGTTCAACGACGGTGACGTCTACGAACCGGGCGAGTCGGTCACTGTCGTCCACATTGAAGGCGCCACGGCGGTGGTCTTCAAACATTAGCTCGCTGCGAAGACGCTGCGACAGAAAGGAACTCCGGTGCAAGGTGCGGTTGCTGGTTTGGTGTTGCTGGCCGTCCTGGTGATCTTTGCGATCATCGTGGTGGCCAAATCGGTCGCGTTGATTCCCCAAGCCGAGGCCGCGGTGATCGAGCGGCTGGGTCGATACAGCCGCACGGTCAGCGGACAGCTGACGTTGTTGGTGCCGTTCATCGACCGCGTCCGGGCGCGGGTGGACCTGCGCGAGCGGGTGGTGTCGTTCCCGCCGCAGCCGGTGATCACCGAGGACAACCTGACCCTCAACATCGACACCGTGGTCTACTTCCAAGTCACCGTTCCGCAGGCGGCCGTCTACGAGATCAGCAACTACATCGTCGGCGTCGAGCAGCTCACCACGACCACGCTGCGCAACGTCGTCGGCGGCATGACGCTGGAGCAGACGCTGACCTCCCGCGACAAGATCAACGCCCAGTTGCGCGGCGTGCTCGACGAGGCGACCGGCCGGTGGGGCCTGCGGGTGGCGCGGGTGGAGTTGCGCAGCATCGACCCGCCGCCGTCGATTCAGGCCTCGATGGAAAAGCAGATGAAGGCCGACCGGGAGAAGCGCGCCGTGATCTTGACCGCTGAGGGCATGCGGCAGGCGTCGATCACGCAGGCCGAGGGGGAGAAGCAGTCGCAGATTCTGGCGGCAGAAGGCGCCAAGCAGGCCGCGATCCTTGCCGCCGAAGCAGATCGGCAGTCCCGGATGCTGCGGGCGCAGGGTGAGCGGGCCGCGGCCTACATGCAGGCGCAGGGACAGGCCAAGGCGATCGAGAAGACCTTCGCGGCCATCAAGGCCGGCCGGCCGACGCCGGAGATGCTGGCCTACCAGTACTTGCAGACCTTGCCGAAAATCGCCGAGGGCGACGCCAATAAGGTGTGGGTGATTCCCAGCGACTTCAACACCGCGTTGCAAGGCTTCACCAAGTTGCTCGGGGCTCCGGGCGATGACGGGGTGTTCCGTTTCGTTCCGTCACCGGTTGACACCACGCCGCCCAAACCCGAGGACG
>DASYJS010000331.1:0-21385 GCA_035996225.1 Mycobacterium sp.
CCGCGGTGGGCGGCGACGACGCTGGTGTTCGCCATCTTTCTCGCGCTGTTGGGCGCCTTCGTCGGTTCCGCGATTCCCCCGCTCGCCCAACAGGCGGGTGAGCTGATACACGAAGCGCCGCACTACATTCAGCAGGCCCAGGATCACTCCTCGGCAGTCGGCAGGCTCAACGACCGCTTCCACCTACAACAGCGGATTACCGACGCCGTCAACGGTTCGGGTGGATCGGTTCTCAACGAGGTGGTCAGTGCGGGCACCGCCATCTTCGAAGCAGTTGCCGACATACTCATAGTCGCGGTGCTCACGGTGTACTTCCTGGTCGACATGCCCCGCATCCGCACCACGCTGTACCGGTTGGTGCCCCACAGTCGCCGGCCTCGCGCCATCCTCATCGGTGACGAGGTCTTCGCCAAGGTGGGCGCCTACGTCCTTGGCAATGTGTTGATCTCGATCATCGCTGGGATCGCCACTTTCATCTGGCTGATGGCCTTCTCAGTTCCTTACCCACTGCTGCTGGGCATCTTCGTGGCCGTCTTCGACTTGATCCCTGTAATCGGGTCGACCATCGCCGGTGTCGTCGTCGCCGCCGTCGCGCTCACCGTATCGCTCCCGGTGTGTGTTGGATCCATCGTGTTCTTTGTGGTGTTCCGGCTCGCCGAGGATTACCTGCTGGTGCCCAAGATTATTGGCCGTGCGGTCAAGGTGCCGGCGCTGACCACCATAGTGGCCGTCTTGATCGGCGGCGCGCTGCTCGGGATGGTCGGAGCTCTCGTCGCCATCCCAATCGCGGCTGCGCTGCAGCTGCTGGCTGAGGAGATCCTTTTTCCGCGACTCGACAACGGCTGAGGGCAGGCTTCAGGTCGGCGTCCCGCTGGGTCGCGGCAAGTCAGACGCTGGTCCTCATCGAGAATTCGCAGCGAGTTGCCGGGTTGGGAAGTGTGTCGTTGGTTCAAGCGGTTGTTGCGGTTGCGGATCGCGATGTCCAGTCCGCGTCGCCGCGGAATTGGGTTTCCCAACGCCTATCCGGGCCGGCCTTTTCGCGGGGCCGCCGAAATTTCTTTTCGGACGCGGTCTCGTGAGCGTCGGAGGTCGCGCGCAAAAACCGGTCCGGGAGAGCCAGTTTGAGGATCGTGCGCAGCACCAGCAGGTAGTGGTGGGGCAGATCAGGGAAGAGATGACGTTCGATCTCATAGCAGAGGTTGCCAGCCATGAACGCGAGCACCGGTCCAGCGTGAAAGTTGGCGCTGCCCAACATTTGTCGTAGATACCATTGGGGCTTTGTCTTGCCGTCCAGGGTCTGAGGAGTGAACTTCTCGGCTACGTCGGCGAAGTGAACCGCAGCAGATCACCGCATACGCCCATAAGTTGCGTAGTAGGTCGGCCAGCGCCTTCCCGACTAGCGGCGTCAACGATGGACTCACCATCCGGGCCCACGATTGCGTATCCGTCTTCGTTGTGGACCGTCGCGATGCTTGCTGCGAGCCGCGCGTTTCGGCCTTCGGCGGCGCAATGGTGAGGCTTGCTCGGCGGAGAGCAGTCTGACCTCTCGAGGTGAAGGGCGTGGCCTCCCAAAACGGGCTAAGCTTCACGGCGCAGTGCTGCCGACCGGGAGGGGGTCATCGTGGCGGATGAGTTGGACGTAAATCTCGTTGCGCTGCATGTTGGGAGCAACCACGTGCTCAATGCGATCGGTGAGGCCGCGTTGGACTTCGTGAGTCACGAGGACGGGCTGGCCGACGCCGCGCCGGGTTGGGTCGGATCCTCGCAGCTGGCGTTAGGCCAGCTTGCAGCTCGATGGGAGGCCCGGCACAGCCAGCACAAGCTCTGGGTGGGCGGGTTGGGTTCGCATGTCGCCGAAGCGATGGTCGGTTACGCCACGAACGAGGACGGTTCGGCCAGCGCGCTCAGGTCGGTGGAGGAGTAGGGGTAGCGGGTGGGGTCGCTGACTCCCGCTGACGTCAAGCGCTGGGATCTCAACGCGATCCACACGGTGTTCGAGACGGCCAGCGGACGCTAATACGTTGCAGCGCTTGGGGGACAGCCTGCAACAGGCCCACAACGTCCTTGCCGACTGGAAAGGTGAGGCCGGGGACGCTTTTCGCACCGACGTGGGCAAGATTCGCCGCGACATCGAGGCGGACGGCGCGGAATCCAAACAGGTGGCGGCAGCGGTGTCCCGCGCCGAGGCGGACGTGCGCGCATGCAAGCGCGAGCTCGATGACATCGAACAGGCCGCTCACGCTCTCGGCTGGACCATCACGCCGGACTGGCGAATCAACGTGGGCGACAAGGGGATCGGGGCCAATCGACTCGATCTCGCCCTCAAGCAGCAGATGTTGCAGGACGAGCTGAACGCCTGCAAGGTGCACGCCCACACCGCTGACCACGAGCTTGCCACCGCACTCGGGGCTGCCGTCGGTGCAGTCCCGCTGGATGCCGCGGGAGCCCCGCCGGGCGGCGGTGGCCCAGCACCGCAAGGCCCGCCGAATCCTGCGCCGGGGGGCAAGCCACAGTCGTTGCAGGACATGCTGTTGCCGGCTGGCCCCGCAGACACGCAGCCGGGCGGCGCGCCGCCGAAAGGCCCGCCGGTCCCCACGGGCGCCGGGGGCCAGCGGTCTTTGGAAGAGATGTTGTTGCCGGCTGGCCCGGCTGACGCTGGGCCCCGCGCTGTTCTGCCGAAGGGCCCGCCGGTTCCTGCGGGCGCCGGGGGCCAGCCGCGAACATGGAAAGAGATGCTGTTGCCCGCTGGCGCCGCCCCGCCGCCCCGGCTGCCCCCCGCAGACGTGGAGAGCTTTAAGGCGTTGGCCCGCCCAGTCATGATCAACGATGGTGTGCCGCCCGATCAGATCGAGACACGACTAAACGACATCGTTGGCCGCACCCAGCGGTGGATCGACCAGGGTATGCCCAATTACATTCCCCCCGAGCCAAAGGCCCCGCCGCCACCGGGATTCGGCGAGGGATTCGGTGATCGCTGGTTCGCTACCGAACAGGGGATCAAAGACCTCATCGGGCAAGGAGGACCCGGAGCACCCGGCGTGCTCAAGTCGTGGGAGCAGATGCTTAGAGGCACCCTCGAGGCGACCCAAAACCCGATGGGCACGGCGATCGGAGAAGTCAAAAATGCGCTCGACTCACCAAGCCCGGCCTACTATCTGGGCGGCAAAGCCTCCGACGCCGCCGTCGCTTTGCCTGGGCTGCTCTTCGGTGGGGAAGGAGCCGCCGCCTTTCGCGCAGGCGAACTGGCCGAAGTTGGCCCCGGTGTGCTCGACACCGGCCCAGTGGTTTCGCCCCACGCACCGGTCGGCTTCGATCACCCCTTTGGATACAACCCGTGGGCGGACGGGGCGGCGACCGATCTCAATTCCGCCTTCACGCACGGTGGGCCTACGCCAAGCATCAGCCGACAACTCGCTGACATGTCGACCCACTACGTTGGTGACGACCCTGACCGAGTAGTCCTGGGCAAGTTCGACGGCCACGAAAGTGGCTACATCGGCGAAGCCAGAGGTCAGGGCGGAATCTACTTCGATACTGGCGACCCAGCCTGGGATGCCATGACGCACGGGCTTAGCAGGGCCGCAGGCAATGGCCTCGCGTGGCAAGTCAACGAACAGTTTCTCCGCGGCCAGATGGAGACCGGGGTGTCCCGCATCGAATACAGTTTGCCCCAAGGATTCAATAGTGTTGAAGAGGTATTAGCACTGAGACCGGATTCTTTCTCCGCCAAGGAAATAGCATTCTTGAAGAGCAACGCGGAGGCATACGGTTATCAGCAAGTTGGAGCCTCGTGGGTACGTGTGACGGGCGGGCGGAGATGAGCGAAGAGTTCTTGGCCGGAGTCCGGTCCATTGTCGAGCCTCTATTAATTCAACTTGGATTCCAGCTAGACGAGTTCAGTGATGTAGATAAATCAGGGCGGAAGTCCTCCGTAGTGTTCTTCCGTTCAAAAGATTGCAAGATTCAGGTCTACGACGCACCGCGGGAAGGTGAGATAAATTGCATGATCGCTCCGCTGGATGCTGCTAATGTGCTTGGCCTATACGATCATTCCGGGAAGTGGCAATATCTCCCTATGTTCGCCATTCGGCAAGGTGTTGCTCTGGAAGAGATAAGAGAAACTAACTTGCCAGATTTTCCGACGACTAATCAGTTCCTTGAATCGGTGCGAGGTCGCATCGAGAAGTATTTTCCCATCGCACGCGATGGCGTTCTCGAAATGGGCGGGCCTGAGGATGGGAACTCAAGCCCCTGAAACTCTTTGTGTGATTGTTGGCGCGAAGAGCGGCTGCCGCGACCAGGCGAAGTTGCCCAGCACCGTTGAATATCTGGCGGCTCGGTGTCGAAGTGAACGCAAGACAGGGGAATTCTTGATGAATACGGACCCCGTTTCGGGAGATAAATCTGCGGAACTTCAAGCGGAGATTGATCGGTTGTCGGAAAAGCTTGGGGTTCGTCCTACGCCTGTCGGGTTCCGGACAAACGATGGCCTGAATATCCCTGTTGCTGACGACGGCTCATATCACTTCACCTTTCTACGAGAGAGGGAAACTCGGGTTCGACCAGGCGGGCAGCCTCGATGATCTCCTGTACTGGTACTGCGAAGGCGTGGTCACAAACCAAGCAGCCAAACTGGTAGGGGATCGGGCAGAACGCTTCAAGTACGAGTGCCAGGTATTGAGTCGATTTAAAACTGACTGGGCGAAAAGGCGGGTGCGTGAACTCGCTACTGTCTTCCGCAACGGCCAGCCTGAGGATATTTCCTTGCTTCCCAACATCGGCGAAGCGCTATAACACTGGCTGAGCGGCTTTGAGGACTGCGCCCGCACCGTCACCCATGATGTACAGGCGCCACAGGTGGAGCTGGATCTCAAGAGCGTCGGGCATCGCGGCCATCGGCTTCATCCACGGATACGCTCGTGTCGGCAGTGCAGCAAGCAGTGGCGGTTAACGCATGCGCGGGAAAGGCGATTCGGTGACGGGGTATCCGCCCGACGTCCTCGCCGAGGATCTCGACGTGATCTTTTGCGGTATCAATCCGGCCTACAGCGCCGCTGTCGACGGGCATAACTTTTCTCACCGCAACAACCGATTCTGGGCAGTGCTGCATCTCGCCGGCTTCACCGATACGCAATTGCGACCCGAAGACGAACAGCAGTTGTTGCAGTTTGGGTGCGGAATCACCGCAGTGGTGGCGCGGCCGACCCGGCAAGCGAGCGAGATCACCGTTCAAGAATTCCGGCTGGCACGGCCAAGCTTCGAGGCCAAGATCCGTCGGTATCGGCCGCGGGTGACAGCCTTCCTAGGAAAGTCGGCCCTCTCGGCGATGACCGGCGTCTCCCAAATCGACTGGGGCCCACAGCCAATCGCATTCGCTGGAACCGAAGCCTGGGCGCTTCCCAACCCGAGCGGCCTCAACAGACGCTTCACGCGCGACGCGTTGGTTGGTACCTACGCCCAGCTGCGGTCGGCTCTGACGGGCCGCAAACATGGGACCGCCCACACCGGCATATCCTCGCGAGGCTAGTTCATGTACACCTCGGTGGTAGCGCCGCGATTTGTCGCTCGGAGGTGGGCACAACGCATATGTCCTCGTGCTAGGGGCCAGTGTGGCTCGTGTGATAGTGGCGGCTCACCGGGATTAGCGGCGTGTGTGCGGGTGTTGGTTTTTCGGCAGACGGCAGGTTAACGGCGGCAGGAAGGGTGAGCATGAAATTCGGAATCTCAACGTTCGTCAACGACGACACTATCGACCCGATATCGCTGGCACGCGCGATCGAAGAGCGGGGTTTCGCGTCGCTGATAATCGCTGAACACACGCATATTCCGGCAAGTCGGGAGTCTGCCTATCCGCTCGGCGGCGAGCTTCCGTCGATCTACTACCGCACCCTGGACCCGTTCGTGACGTTGGCCGCGGCGGCAGCGGTGACCTCGTCCATCGAGTTGTTTACGGGGATCGCCCTGCTGATTCAGCGCGATCCGATCATCACGGCAAAGGAGGCCGCCAGCATCGACTTGATCTCCGGCGGCCGCTTCGTGTTCGGCGTAGGCGCCGGCTGGAACATCGAGGAGTTGCGCGATCACGGCACGGACCCAAAGACGCGTGGCGCTCTGCTCGATGAACGCATCGAGGCCATCAAGGCGTTGTGGACCACCGAACCCGCTGAGTACCACGGCAAGTACGTCAACTTCGACTCTTCCTACAGTCGCCCTAAGCCGGTCCAGAAGCCGCACCCGCCGATCTTCATCGGCGGCGACTCGAATGCCACCGTCAAACGGGTGATTCGCCATGACGCCGGTTGGATATCCAACCCGCTGCCGGTGGAGCGGCTGACCCAACGCATTGATCAACTGCGTGACGGCACCGGACGCGACGTTCCCTTGGCGATGTTCGGCTCGCCCGCCGACCCCGACTATTGGCAGGCCATCGAGGGCTTGGGTTTCGACCGGGTGGGCCTACTGCTGCCCACCAAGCCGCTGGACGAATCGCTTCGATTGCTCGATGACTACGCCGCACAGGTCGATAAGTATCGCGGCTGAGGTCATTCGCTTCCTCAACCCGGGACGATCCTGCGTGCGGCACGGGCCAAGCGGGAAGGGTCGAACCGCCAGACTTGGGCGTCCCCGATATCCCACGCGTAAGCGGGCGTGTTGCCGATCAACAGGTCGCGAAGCGCCGGGTGGTTCAGCTCATCCGAGGACCAGTCGTAGAGCCGACCCCACCGTGGCTGGATGACTCCGATGTCGAGCAGGTGACCGAAGCCGTGTTCAAGCGCGATGTAGGTTTCCACGTCATCGCCCAGCGGGTAGCGGTCCGGGAGGATGCGTGAGAGCGATAAGAAGATCCCGGTCATGCCTAAGCGGGGGTCACCAAGTGGCCGCCCAAGACGAGCTTGATAAAGAACCGTTCCACGCGGGTTTCCCGACCGGCCAGTTCCTCGTTGGCCAAGTAGGCCGCGACGATCGAGGCGTTATGCGCGCGGTACCAGTTGCGTGCGGTTGGTCGCCGGATGAATTCGAGGTGAGTGCTCACTGTGGCTGAACTGGGCTCGCCGGTATGTCCGAATGCGAAAGCCCGAGCCTCGGCTGTGTCACGCAACAGGGTCTCGTTCACCGCCCGCCACCACGGGCTGCCCGGGCAAGAGTCCTCCTGGGCGTTGAGCAGCCCACGCTGTAGCTGCCACCCCATGAACGCCGATGCCGCGCACCGGTAGGGCAAGTAGCCCCGATCGACACCGCGCGGGACCTCATACAGCCGACGCAGCAACGCAAGTCGCGCCATCGGATCGTTCCGAACGGCCGCAACCAGCGAATGCGCGTGGTCCGCAGCCGACACGCGCGACCCATTATTCCGCCCATGGAACTCGAGGCCAGAGAGTTTCGCCCTCTCCGCGTCAAGTGCTGGGGTCCGGTGCCCACCTTGGCGTGCGTACATCTGCCTTATGCGACGAGCGGGCCGCCGCCAGTGTCGCTGCGCGCTCACCGTTGATCGCGGTCAGCGGTGGAGGCTGGCCCTTGCGCAGTGTCGCGATCAGCTCGCGGTAAGGGCCGATGACATAGACGGTGTCGCCGGCTTTCAGTCGGGCGTCGCGTCGGGGGCGCAGCCGAACCGGCCCTTCCGGCCGGGTGATCGCGATGACGCGCGTTTGGGTAGACAAGTCCATCATTCGCAGTCCGTCTAGCTCGCTGCCCGCCGCCACGAGCATTCCGCCGACCATGAAGGAGCGCTGCCCGACCCAAAATGTGCCCAATACCTGCAGTCCCATCGCCGCGCCGATGAACCAGGGGGCTGCCAGATCGACGATCGACCGCACGTTTTCGAAACCGAACCGGCGATTCACCGCAGCGCCCAGCGCCCGGCCTTGAACGCGCATGACGATCGGCACCTTCGTATCGGATCCCAAGATCTCCAGCAAGACGATGCCCGTCTCGATGTTCTCCATGTCGTCTTGAGTCACCACCGCGACCCCGCGGGCGTGGTCGACGCGTGCCGATTCCAGCGTCTGGCGCATCGCTGAATCTCCGAAGATCACCGGCACATCGAGTTCCGCGACGGTCGACAGGAAGCGGTTGTTCTCGTCGGGCTCGATGACGAGGACGTCGTAGCCCGCGGCGGTCAGATCACTGACGACGCGGACGCCAATTGAACCCAGTCCCACAACGACGATGTGGTCGCGCATGTGGCGTGCACGCCGGAGTCCGGCCGTCTGGACGAAGCGGCGCGACAGCATCAGATCCGCGAGAAACGCCACGAGGATGGCGGTGACGATCGCGCCGCTGAACATCAATCCGACAGCGAACAGGCGCAGCAACGGGGATTGTTGAGTGAAGTTGAATTCGCCGTAGCCCACGGTCGTGATCGTCTCGGATACGAAGTACAGGGAGTCGATCCACGACATCGGCGGGTTCTGGTAGGTGAGGCGCACCACCGCTGTCGATCCGAGCGTGAGGAACAGCGCGAATGCCAACGAGGGCAACAGGAACGGGTTCACATCGTCCCGCATGGCGCGCGCGGCATCGATTGCGCGTCGCACCCGGGAATGACGAGCGCGCGTCGCGGTCGCGGGAGGCACAGTGATCCCGCGGGCTTCTAATTCGTCTTTGACGCCGATCATCGAGGTCCAGTCGCCGGCGTAGACCTGTAGATCCCGACCCGGACATGGCACCACCTCGCCGGGGGTGGGCGAGTTCTTGCCGTGGATCACCGCCACCGGTGCCAGGTCGGCGTAGATCTCGCGCAGCGTTGCGTCGTACCGAGCCTCGGATCCCCAGACGACGAATTCGATGCCGGCCGTGTCGAACTGGTGCGCGTTACGCGACAGAACCGCCTCCACGAGAGATGGTGCCGCGAGGTCGGCGACGTCCAAGATCGCGCCGGGGCCGTTAACGGCGGTCACCGCTTCGCGCAGCACGTCGTTGGCCAGACGTGCTACCACTCGGACATTAGAGCTGTATTCCCGTGCCAGTAAAGCGATTTCGAGATTCACCGCGTCATTGGGCCCAGCGCAGACGACGGCGCGCGCGCGATGCACCCCGGCGCCGAGGAGATCGGCGGCGGTGTTGATCTTGATTATCCGCGCGCCGGCGCCCCTTAGCTCTTCGGCAATTGTCTTCGACAGCGCGTCGTCACCGCTGACGATGATTTCGCGATGGAATTGAAATATCTCGCCCATTTCGCGCGGTCGTTCGTTCGCTTGTCGCCGAGGTTGATCGCGACAACTAGTCGACAGAGAACTGCCGTACGTAGTCCGGCTGTTCGTCATCCGACTGTGGCTCTGTATTGTGCGGCATGAATACTCCGACCTCTGCTGGCGCCAGCGCTCACTGGTTCATATGACTATCGGCCACAATGCCGGATAGTGCCACCGGAGGAGCGGGAGAGAGTCAACAGCGATGTCCCGCAAGCGGAATCGCCCACGACGGCAAGCGGCGGAAGACGGCCTCAATCTAATAGGGGCCGCCTCTTTTTGAGCCGCAACAGGTTCGACTTGAACTCGTCACGCAGACGAAATAGTTGAGGCGTAGAAAGCGCTGTCGCGCCACTAAGCAAAGGAGCATTCCTTGTCCGGAAAGACGCCCGACGACATCTTCAAGCTCGCCAAGGATGAGAACGTTGAGTATGTCGACGTCCGCTTCTGCGACCTGCCAGGCACCATGCAACACTTCACAATTCCGATTTATGTCTTCGACGAGAACGTATTCGAGGAAGGCTTAGCCTTCGACGGCTCCTCGATTCGTGGGTTCCAATCGATCCACGAGTCCGACATGCTGCTGCTTCCCGATCCGGAAACCGCGACCATCGACGCGTTCCGTGCCCACAAAACGCTGAACGTGAACTTCTTCGTCCACGACCCGTTCACCTTCGAGCTGTACTCGCGCGATCCGCGCAACGTCGCCCGCAAGGCGGAGAACTACCTGATCAGCTCCGGCATTGCCGACACCGCCTACTTCGGCCCGGAAGCCGAGTTCTACATCTTCGACTCGGTGAGCTTCGACTCGCGCACGAACGGCTCGTTCTACAAGGTGGATGCGACATCCGGGTGGTGGAACACCGGAGAAGCGAACGAGTCCGACGGCAGCCCCAACCTCGGCTACAAGGTCCGCCCCAAGGGCGGGTACTTCCCGGTTGCCCCCACGGACCACTACGTCGACCTGCGCGATGAGATTCTCACCCACCTGACCAACGCCGGCTTCTCTCTGGAGAAGGGCCATCACGAGGTGGGGAGCGGTGGCCAGGCCGAGATCAACTACAAGTTCAACACATTGCTGCACGCGGCGGACGACCACCAGATGTTCAAGTACATCGCCAAGCAAACCGCTTGGCAGGCCGGCAAATCCGTGACCTTCATGCCCAAGCCGTTGTTCGGCGACAACGGCTCCGGGATGCATTGCCACCAGTCGCTGTGGAAGGACGGCGTCCCGTTGATGTACGACGAGACGGGCTACGCCGGCCTGTCGGACACCGCCCGCCACTACATTGGCGGTTTGCTGTACCACGCGCCTTCGTTACTGGCCTTCACCAACCCCACTGTCAACTCCTACAAGCGCCTGGTTCCCGGCTATGAGGCGCCGATCAACTTGGTCTACAGCCAGCGCAATCGCTCGGCGTGCGTGCGGATCCCGATCACCGGCAGTAACCCGAAGACCAAGCGGCTGGAGTTCCGTTGCCCCGACTCGTCGGGCAATCCATACCTCTCGTTCGCGGCCCAGTTGATGGCCGGACTGGACGGCATCAAGCACAAGATCGAACCGCCACCTCCGGTCGACAAGGACCTCTACGAGCTGCCGCCCGAGGAGGCCGCGGAGATTCCGCAGGCGCCTACCCAGCTGGCGGCGGTGATCGACCGGCTGGAGGAAGACAGCGAATACCTCACCCAGGGCGGTGTTTTCACGCCCGACCTGATCGAGACGTGGATCAACTACAAGCGTGACTATGAGCTTGCGCCGTTCAACCTGCGGCCGACCCCATACGAGTTCGAGCTCTACTACGACGTATAAAGCACGCAATTAGCCGGCTCGGAGGTTGTCCGGGGCTACAGCAGGTCCGTCCCGAGTATCACACCTGGGACATGGTGGTCGAGGACGACGGTCTTGAGTGGTTCAGTCTTACCTCGGGGCCTCTCCTGAACAGGGCCATGCATGCCCGCTACCGCGCCATCAGGGTCTACCTGGAGGAAGGCATCAATGTTATTGCCGACGATCTGATCTGGACGCGTGACTGGCTCGTCGACTTTCTCCAGATCTTCGAGGGCTGTGAGGTCTGGCTGGTGGGAGTCCACGTATCAGATGAGGAAGGCGCCCGTAGGGAGGCCGAGCGCTATAACGGCATCCCAGGGACCAACCGCGGCAGCGCCCGGGCCGCACACGCCGATGTTGAGTACGACTTCGAGATCGATACCACCTACGCCCCTTTGGCGGAACTGGCGCGAGAGCTCCACGAGGGATACCAGACCTGTCGCCATCCCGTAGCGTTCGAGCGGCTCCGCAAGCATTTCGCTTACTGACCCCGGCAGCATATTGCTTGGGAGGCAGGGAGTTTCATGTATCGCCCTGCGTGGCACAGCATTTCGTAGACGATCGTTATGGGGTTTGGTTGGCGGACGGTGCTTCTCCCGCCGGCCTCGTTCCCAGTTCGGCCGGTAGGCACTTGAACCCGTGCAAGGTGACCAGTTCCAGCGGTTCGGGCCGCTCGCGCAGGCTCAGACGCGGGAACCGCTCGAATAAAGTGCGCAGCGCGATGACGCCCTCTATTCGCGCCAGGGCGGCACCGAGGCAACCGTGTATGCCTGAACCGAACGCCAGGTGGTCTCGCGCATTGGGCCTGGTGATGTCGAACCGGCCAGGGTCGGCGAAGACGGCTGGATCGCGGTTGGCGCCCCCCACCAACAGCACGAACATCGCGCCGGCGGGGATGCGCCCCCCGGCGATCTCGACGTCGCGGCGTGCGGTGCGCACGAGCATCTGCACTGGACTTTCGAATCTCAGAATCTCCTCGACCGCCGCCGGCCAGAGCCCCGGATCCGCATGCAATAGTGCCAACTGCTGGGGATGTTCAAGCAGCAAGACGATCCCGTTGCCGATCAGATTCACCGTCGTCTCGAACCCGGCGCCGACCAGAAGCGCGGCATTCGCGGCGAATTCGCGGTGTGTCAGCTCACCGCCGGCGGCCACGCGGCCGAACGGATCGTCGCCCGAGTCGCCGTCACGCGCCCGTTCGATGAATTGGGCGGCGTAGCGGTCGACCTCTCGCAGCCGCTCGATCGCGTGGCGAAACGTCTTCCAGCTAGTGCCGAAATCCAGCAGCGGGGCCAAGCTGTAGCCCCAATCGCGCACCTGTGAGTGCGCGTCATTTGGCAACCCGAGGAGCTCGGCGATGACCGCCACCGGCAGTTCCGTCGCGAAGTCGGCGACCAGCTCGGGCCGCGGGTTGTGCTCTAAATCATCGAGTAGTTCCCCCGTGATCTCTGTGACTCGAGTGCTGAGCCTATCGATGGCTCGTGGAGTGAAGCTCTGCGCGAACAGGCGCCGATAACGGGTGTGATCCGGGGGATTCGACATCAGCATCGCCGGGGGCTCCACCGGATTGGGCAGGCCCGGATCTGTTCGGTCCATCAACGCCGGGAATGGCTGCGATAGAGGGGCATTCGCGATGTTGGTGACCCCAAACCCGTCATCGCGTAAAACCATGCGGCAGATTTCGTGGTCGGCGCTTACCCACACGAAAGGCCTTCGCACCAGGCGGCCCTGTTCCCTGATGTCTTCGACTAGGCGATACATCTCATCTCCGCGGGCCCGGCCCAGCAGAAACCGGGCGAGGGGTTGCCCGCGACGCGCCTGCACCGCCAAGAACGCGCGCGGCGCACCGTACCTCACCATCCAGCGAGCCCAGATGCTCGTCTGCACGGCGATCCCCTTTCGGCGGCCGCGATGTCGATGGTCAGATCACGCGTTAATGCCTGGCCCGCGTGCGCGTACCCGACGGCCAGTCGTGGCCGGAACATATCACCGGTGCTCGTTGTGGCCCGCACGGAGACCGGCGGCATCGCATCGGTGCACGAAATTCACAGGTGCGACATAGCCGCTCCTCACGCTACGGGAGGACACTCTAAGGAGATCCAGATTGGCCGGGGGATGACGAGCACGTAGCGGCAATTTGAGCCACGGGTCAGGGGGACAATGATTTACCAGGCTAATTCGGTTGCGCAGCCAGAGTCGCGCGGACCGGTCGCTGCTGCCGAGGACGTCACCGGACACCCCGCTGAGGGCGCTGTCGATGCTCTGACCCGGCCGCGCTTGCGCGGTTGGATCCACCTCTATTGCGCCGTCGGCGCCTTCTTTGCCGGGACAGTGCTGGTAGCGCTCTCATGGGCGCTGGCATCCGAGCGGGCCGGGCACTCGACGCTGACATACACCTTGGCGATTGTGGCGATGTTCGCCGTCAGCGCCATTTACCATCGCGTCCATTGGGAGTCGGAGGTCCTCAGAAAATGGATGAGACGGCTCGACCACTCGATGATCTTCGTATTCATCGCCGGCAGCTACACACCGTTCGCCAGGTTGGACATGCCACGCGGGACGGGATATGTCGTGCTGGCGATCGTGTGGGGCGGCGCGGCGGCCGGAATCGCGCTGATGCTGTTCTGGCCGTCGGCGCCACGGTGGCTCGGGGTGACGCTGTACCTCCTGCTGGGCTGGGTGGCGATCTGGTATACCCCGCTGATTCTGCATAACGCCGGAGTGGCCGCGACGGTGTTGCTGGCTGTCGGCGGCGCCCTGTACAGCATCGGCGCGGTGTGCTACGGGCTGCGCTGGCCCGACCCGTGGCCGCGGACATTCGGCTATCACGAGTTCTTCCACGCGTGCACCGCAGTCGCGGCGATCTGCCAATACATCGCGATCTGGTTCGCGGTCTTCTAGAACGCAGAGGCCCACGACTGCAGCGGAAATAAGTAGCCTTTGTTGCTATGCCGGTGGCCGCTCGGGCGTTGTCTGCGACGTTCGCCTTACTGCTGGCGATTGCCGGCGTCGGGACGGCAGGCCTAGCGCATGCCGAGCCGACCAGTCCGGGACTGCGCGACAGGCTCGTGGGCTGGGATACCTACCGTCGATTGGATCGGCTGCCATATTTGAGTGCCGATACCCAGACTCTGCAGGTGTCAAGCTTCGATCGCAGCGGCGGCGATTTCGACATCTCCACCGGTAATAAGAACGGCACCGGTGGATGTTTGGCGCCCGGCGGCGCCGGCTGCGTGGTCGCGGAGGATCACGGTGCCGGCGAGGTCGATTCGATCTGGTTCACCCGCGACGGCGGCAACGTGCGGGCAATCGGCGCGATCCGCATCGAACTGGATGGGCAGACGGTGATCGACGCCCCATTGCAGTCGTTGGTCGACGGTGCGCTGGGTGCGCCATTCGTGTGGCCGCTGGTCGCGAACGCCGCGCAGTCGCCGGGCGGTGTCTACATCAAAGTGCCGATGCCGTACCGGCAGTCGATGCGGATCAGCGTCGCATCGCATTTGGAGTACTACCACGTCGACTATCGCCAGTTTCCGACCCCAGACGGCGTGAGCACCTTCTCGTCCTCCGATCCCGCGCTCGATGTGGTGGCCACTCTGCGCGCCGCGGGTACCATCGACCCGAAACCGGCAGAACCTACTGCGGCGCATACCAATCGGGTTGTCGAAGTACCCGCCGGCGCCGGGGAGACGATCGCCGAAGCGGCCGGGTCGGGCATGATCTCCGCACTGCGCCTAGAGCTGCCGGAACCGACGGATCAACTCCTGACAGGGTTGCGGCTCCAGATCGAGTTCGACGGCCAGACCATGGTTGACTCGCCGCTTGGGGAATTCTTCGGCGCCGGACTGGGGGCCAACGACGTGCGATCGCTGATGTTTGCCGCGACCCCACAACCCGGCGGGTCGTTGTCGTTGTCATGTTGGTGGCCAATGCCTTTCGCCCGCTCGGCCCACATCACCCTGGTCAATACGACCGGCGACTCCGTGCCGGGGATCGGAAGCGACGTCGTCACCACCCCCGATGCTCAATGGGCGCCCGCGTTGGCCGGCGGCCGAGCCGGCTACTTCACCGCCCGCTCACATGCTGGACCAACGACCATCGGTCAGGATTGGCTGTTCGCCGATGAACATGGCCACGGCAAATTCGTCGGCGTCAACCACACCATCCGCGGCTCGCGGATCAAGACGTCATTCGGTGACGAAGCCCCCTACTTTCTCGAAGGCGCCGAACGCGGCTACGCGGACGGTTCCGCGTCGCCGCAGTGGTATGGCACCGGCACCGAGGATTTATACGAGGGCGGCTGGTATTTCAAGAACGGCACCCGCTACAGCGACCCACTCACCGGCCAGCCCGATCAACGTACGGCCACTGGCGGATGCGCGGACTACTGTGTCGCCGTCTACCGGCTCATGCTCGCCGACGCTATCGGCTACCATTCCGCGATTCGGTTCGGCATTGAGCACGGCAAGCGCAACATGGTCCAACCCGACTACAGCTCAACGGCATTCCTCTACACCCAACCGAACGAGACCACGATTCCCGTCGACGACGTCAATCCCAGCGATCCCGTCGGTCGATTCCTGCATGGCTACAACGACACTGACGCCGATGACCGCGTGTTGATCAGCCAATACGAGGGCGAGGATGACACCCGCACGATCGCCGGGTTGGTCCGCGCCACCCCCGCGGCGATCACGTTCCACGTCCACATCGATCCGGACAATCACGGCGTGCTGGTGCGCCGCACCTCGGACCAGGAAATCGGCTACCAGTCAGCAGATGTCGCCGTCGACGGGGTCCCTGCCCGAAATTGGTTGCATCCACGCAGCAACAGTTCACACCGCTGGTTCGACGACACCTACCTCGTGCCGGAATCCCTGACCGCGGGTAAAACTCTCATCACGGTCACGCTCACACCTACCCCGGACAGTCCGCCCTGGACCGCCAGCCGCTACCACATCGACACACTGACGGGGCAATATCAATGGGGGTAAGCACTTTCGCCCAGCATCTATATCTTTGCGGGTACGTAACTCGTCAGTCCGCCGTCGACGACGAACTCCGCTCCGGTGGCGTAGGCCGACTCGTCGCTGACGAGGAACAGCACGAAGGTAGAGATCTCCGCCGGTGAGGCGCCTCGGCGCATCGGAATGGGTTGCATGAATTCCTTGGTGACGCCGTGGCTCAGCGGAGTGTGCACCAGACCTGGATGGATGGAGTTGACCCGAATGTTGTGCTGCGCCAATTCCACCGCGGCCGATTTGGTGATCCCCCGCAGGCCGAACTTCGCGGCCACATAGCTATGCAGGTGCGCGCTGCCGGCCAATCCCTCCACCGACGAGATGTTGACGATCGATCCTCCGCCGCCGGTGATCATCGGTTCGATCGCGGCTCGCATACCCAGGTAGGCGCCCGTGAGATTGACGTCGAGGACCCGTTGCCAGTCGGACAGCGAGGAGCCGCGCAACGAACCGAGCTTGACGATCCCCGCGTTGTTCACCAGCGCGTCCAGTCGCCCGAATCGGTTCACCGCCGCATCGACAGCCTGGTCCCACTGGCCCGGATCCGCGACATCCAGATGAACGAAATGTGCTGATTCCCCAAGCTTTTCGGCGACCGCGTAACCGTCCTCGTCGAGGACGTCACTGAGCAGTACGCGCGCGCCCTCCGCCACCAGCGCCTCCGCATGGGAAGCGCCCATACCGCGGGCGCCACCGGTTACCAGCACCACCTTGCCGTGAACCCGTCCCGCTCGTCCCATGGGCGGTTACCGTACACCCGTGGCGGCACGGAGTTGATCGACCAGCTGGGCATCGTCATGGCCGGGAACCAGGTAGTGACACACCGCGAGGCGCACCAGCGTCATCGCCACGACCTCGGGGTCAGAGACTTGGCCCGCGAGCGCGGGTGCGACCAACTCGACCAACGCCGGCAGTGCTCTGGCCATCTGACCAAGTACCAAACCCGGCTCTATTTCGATGAGCCCGCGCATCTGGTAAGAGGCGTGGAAGCCGACCAGGAACTGCAGCAGCGCGTCGACTTTCTCGGGGCCGCTTCGCCCCTCGACCGCTCGGCCCAAATCCTCACGCAGCAACTGCAATTCGAACAAACTGAAAGCGGACAGCAGGTCGTCTTTGGACGAGAAGAACTTGTAGAGGGTTGGTCGAGAGATGCTGGCCTGGGCCGCGACATCGGACAAATTCAGCTTGCCGTAGCCGTGGCGAGACAGCACCTTGAAGGTGGCCCGCAGGATGCGTTCACGCATCGGGTCTGCCACGTCGACATCGGGCACGTTTACAGACTTTACACTAGTTGTAAGCAATGTTAGCGTCACCGCATGGAGGACTTCAGCGAAGTCAACTTCTTCAACGATTCCGGTGTGGTAGCTGATCCATACCCCTACTACGAGCACCTGCGCGCGCAGTGCCCCGTCGTGCACGTGCCCAGCAGTGGCGTCGTCGCGGTGACCGGCTACGACGAACTTGTCGAGGTGTACCGGGACAGCGCGACCTTTTCCGCGGTGAACTCGTCCCTGGGGCCATTTCCGTTGCCGTTCAACGTGGTCAGTGATGACATCTCAGAGCTCATTGAGTCCCACCGCGATCAATTCCCGATGAGTGAGCACCTCGTCGCGTTTGATCCGCCCCGGCACACGGCGCACCGCGCGTTGCTGAACGGGCTGTTCACCCCGAAGCGGCTCAAGGAGAACGAAGAGTTCATGTGGCACCTCGCCGACGAACTGATCGACGAGTTTGTCGCCGATGGACGTTGCGAGTTCGCCTCGGCGTATGGCCAGCCCTTTCCGCTGCTGGTTATCGCCGATCTGCTGGGTGTGCCCCAGGCCGATCATTCGATGTTCCGTGAACTGTTGGCCGGTAGGGGCCCCGCGGAAAACCCGGCATGGGCCCAGCGTGATGTTGATGGTTCAGTGAACATGAATCCCCTTGCCTACCTGGATAAGTGGTTCACTACCTACATCAGCGATCGGCGAGCAGATCCAGCCCAGGACATCTTGACCGAGATGGCCACCCAATGCTTCCCGGACGGCTCGCTACCCGAAGTAGTGGATCTGGTCCGCATCGCCACGTTTCTGTTCATCGCGGGCCATGAAACGACTGCGCGGCTACTGTCCAGCGCGCTGCGCGTCCTAGCCGACGACCCGGAGTTGCAGAATACGCTGCGCAGCAACAGGGATCGCATTCCCAACGTCATCGAGGAGATGCTGCGGCTGGAGAGCCCGATCAAGAGCGACTTCCGGCTGACTCGCACCGCGACGACGCTGAATGGCGTCGAATTGCCTGCGGGCACAACCATGATGCTGCTGCTCGGTG
This sequence comes from Mycobacterium sp., assembly GCA_035996225.1. Classification (GTDB taxonomy): domain Bacteria; phylum Actinomycetota; class Actinomycetes; order Mycobacteriales; family Mycobacteriaceae; genus Mycobacterium. The sequence goes on from DASYJS010000331.1 coordinate 18,348, forward strand.
CTGCCAACCGGGACCCCCTCCACTTCGACTGCCCAGCCGATCTGCGAGTAGACCGGCCCAACGCACGCCGAAATGTCGCCTTCGCGCGGGGAGCGCACAGCTGCCCCGGCGGGCCGCTCGCCCGCATCGAGGGCCGAGTCACCATCGAGCGGATCCTGGACAGGCTCAAAGATATTCGTATCGACGAAGCCCAGCACGGACCACCGGGGGGCCGCCGTTTCCGCTACGTGCCGCTGTACATCCTTCGCGGGCTGGAAGCACTGCACATCGAGTTCACCGCGAAGTCATGAAGGCACCTTCGGACTGTCCCTGATCCGTGGGCCGGCGAGTCGGTGGGTGCTCGATCAGACGATTGCGACGACAGCGGGTACCCTCCAACGCCATGGCGGAGACGCGATGAGTGCGGGTCTCTTCGGACTCCTCGACGACGTCGCGGTTCTGGCACGCCTGGCGGCTGCCAGCGGCCGCGCCACCGCCAAGGCGGCCGGTGTGATCATCGACGACACGGCCGTGACGCCGCAATACGTTCACGGCATCGCAGCCGAGCGGGAACTGCCGATCATCAAGCGCATCGCGATCGGGTCCTTACGCAACAAGCTCTTGTTGATACTGCCGGCCGCGATGCTGCTCAGTCAGTTCGCTCCGCGGCTTTTGACCCCGATCCTGATGCTCGGTGCCGTCTACTTGTGCTACGAAGGCGCCGAGAAGGTGTGGGGGATTTTCCGCGGCCACGACGCCCACACGGCGCCAGCGGCCGAGGACGACGTGGTAGCCGGGGCGATCCGGACCGACTTGGTCCTGTCCGCCGAGATCATGGTGATCGCCCTCAACGAGGTGGCCGATCAGGCGTTCGTGCCGCGGCTGATCATCCTCATCGTCGTTGCCGTCATCCTCACCATCGTGGTGTACGGCGTCGTGGCCGTCATCGTCAAAATGGACGACGTCGGCTTGCATCTCACCTCGACCGCATCTCGAACCGGACAATGGCTCGGCCGGGGCTTGGTCGCGGGGATGCCCAAACTGCTCTCCGCGCTCGCAGGTGTCGGGATGGTGGCGATGCTCTGGGTCGGGGGACACATTTTGCTCGACGGAAGCGATCACCTGGGCTGGCACCCCCCAGGGGGCCTGGTGCATCACGCGGAGAACGAGGTTCGCCACGCTGTCGGCCCCGTTGGCGGCGTGCTGGCCTGGTTGCTCAACGCCGGGGTATCTGCGGTGATCGGGTTAATCGTCGGATTCGTCGGCGTCGCGCTCGTAGCGCTGCTGTCGTTGGTTCGACGCGGTCGTTAGGGCCCGTTGCCGACCAAGTTGCTGTTTTGCGGGCAGTAGGTGTGGACGGAGATGGTCACGTAGGTATCGGCGTCGTTACCGAGCGCGGGGTTGCTCGCCCGGAATGCCGCGATGATCTGCTGCACCGTCATGCCTAGTCGGATGTTCTCGCACACCATCTTGCCGTTGTAGATGGCGGCGTCGGGATTGGCGAAGGAGATTCCCCGGTCGTTGAGGGCCTGAACGTACTTTTTGTCCTGATCCGGTGTGGACACGATCGATGACGGGGCGGCCGCCGAGGCTGAAGCCGTCCCCGGTGCCGGTGGAGGCGGTCGATTCGTGGACGTCGGCGCGACGGTGGGTGCGGGCGGCGCGGCGGCTTTTGGATGAGTGGTCAACAGCCAACGGCCCAACACAATGGCGCCGGCAACCACGAGCCCGGCCACGAGCAGAGCAGCGGCGGTGCGCCAGGTAGCGCGCCATGATTGGCGCTGGGCCACCGGCTCGCGCGGGGTGTCGACATCCTCGTCGTCGCGGGACCACGCCAGCCCGGCCGAGTCCGGCGCCCCGGAACTGGCCGCGTCCGGCGTTGCCGAAGTGGGGGCGGCGGCGGTCTCGCTACCGTCGAGTCCGACAGTTTTGTCCGCAGCTGGTCCCGGCTCAGACATGACGGCCATGGTAGCGGCCGCGAACGACGACTCGGGGCGCTAATCGGGCGCGTGTGAGCCGAGCAGAGCACGAACCGCCGGACGGGGCCCCTCGGACCTAAGCAGGAAACTGGCCGGCCGCGGTCGCACGCGCAACGGCCACCAGAACCAACGTCCCAGCAATGCAGCGATGGACGGCGTCATGAACGCGCGCACGATCAACGTGTCGAACAGCAAACCCAGACCGATCGTGGTCCCAATCTGACCGATCACAGTCAGGTCGCTGACCACCATGGAGGCCATGGTGACGGCGAACACCAGGCCCGCGGCCGTTACGACCTTGCCGGTGCCGCCCATCGCCCGAATAATGCCCGTGTTAATACCGGCGCCGAGTTCTTCTTTCATTCGGGAGACAAGCAGCAAATTGTAGTCGGATCCCACGGCCAGCAGAATGATGACGGACATCGGCAATACGAGCCATTCCAACCCTAGCCCGATAATGTGCTGCCAGAGCAGCACAGACAATCCGATAGACGCGCCCAGCGATGTCACTACCGTGCCCACGATCACCATAGCCGCGACAAAACTCCGCGTGATCATCAGCATGATGGCGAAAATAAGGCAGAGTGCAGCAATTCCGGCGATCATCAGGTCGTATCGAGAGCCGTCGTGCAGATCTTTGTAGGTCGCCGAGACGCCGCCGACATAAATTCTGGTGTTCTCGAGGGGGGTCGACTTAAGCGATTCCTCGGCCGCATTTTTTATCGCCTCGACACGCGCGATACCTTCGGGGGTTGCCGGATCTCCCCTATCCGAAACGGTCATGCGCACCGCTTTCCCATCCGGCGACAAGTACAGCCCCATGACCCGCTGGAAGCTAGGGTTCTGGAAAATCTCCGGCGGCAGGTAGAAAGAATCGTCGTTTTTCGCAGCGTCGAAAGCCTCGCCCATCACCGTTGATGTAGCACCCTGCGAGTCGGCCTGGCCGATGATTCCGCTCATCGTGGAATGCATGGTCAGCATCATGTTGCGCATGCTCTTCGTGGTCTCGATCTGAATCGGAAGCTCGGCGGCCAGTTTCGGCATCAGGACGTCGATCTTATCGATGTCCACCACCAGTTC
>DASYJS010000332.1:0-5637 GCA_035996225.1 Mycobacterium sp.
GCAACACCCGCAGGCTTGCCACGCTGGGCCCGCTGCTCAAAGATCTTGAGGCCCGCATCATCGACGACCAGGGCAATGTGATGCCGGCACGCGGCGTCGGTGTCATCGAGCTGCGCGGTGAGTCGCTGACGCCCGGCTACCTGACCATGGGCGGCTTCATCTCGGCCCAGGACGAGCACGGCTGGTACGACACCGGTGACCTCGGCTACATGAACGAAGACGGCCACATCGTGGTCTGCGGCCGCGTCAAGGACGTCATCATCATGGCGGGCCGCAACATCTACCCCACCGACATCGAGCGGGCCGCATGCCGCGTCAACGGTGTCCGGCCCGGGTGCGCCGTGGCGGTCCGTCTTGACGCCGGCCACTCCCGCGAGACGTTCGCAGTCGCGGTCGAGTCCAACGCCTTCCAGGACCCGGTCGAGGTGCGCCGGATGGAACACGAGGTCGCCCGCGAGGTGCTCAAAGAGGTCGACATGCGGCCCCGCAACGTCGTGGTGCTCGGTCCCGGGACCATCCCGAAGACGCCGTCGGGCAAGCTGCGGCGGTCCAACTCCGTCACCCTGGTCACCGGGTAGCGGTCTTTTGGTCGAGTGTGCGCTGAGGGCTTCGAACGTTTCGAGATCCGCCGAGTAGCGCCGCCCTGGACGCACACTCGATGCGGGTTACCAGGCGTGCACGCGGTTTTGTGCGGGCTCTAGCCCCAGTTCGATGAGCAACTCGGTCGCGTCGGCGGCCTGCTCGCAAATCGCGGGTATCTCGGGGCGCTCGTTGGCGGCGAAATTTTCCAGCACGAAGGCGGCCGGGTCCTTGCGTCCGGGCGGGCGCCCGATTCCGATGCGCACCCGCTGAAAGTCTTTGGTGCCCAGCGCCGACACCACCGAGCGCAGCCCGTTGTGGCCGCCTTCGCCGCCACCGATCTTGAGCCGGACGCGACCGAATTCGAGATCGAGGTCGTCGTGGATGACGATCATGTCGGCCGGCGGCACGGAGTAGAACTTGGCCAGCGGACCGACCTGGCGACCGGACTCGTTCATAAAGCAGCGCGGCTTGGCCACCAGCACCGAGTGCCCGGCGAGCCGGCCGCTGACCACTTCGGCGCCGGAACGCTTGTGCACCTTGAACTTTGAGCCCAGCCGCGTAGCAAGCAGGTCGGCAACCATGAACCCGATGTTGTGCCGGGTACGGGCGTAGTTGTCTCCGGGATTGCCCAGGCCGACCACCAAAAGGGGTTCGGCCACGTCGACGCTCGCCTACTCGGACTCTTCTTCGGAGGCCTCGGCTTCGCCGGCCTCTTCGTCTGCCGCAGCTTCCTCGCCCTCGGCGGTCTCGCCGGCGCCCTCTTCCTCCAGGTCCTCGGCGGTCGGCGCGTTCACCACGTTGACCACCAATAGCTCCGGGTCGGAGACCAGGGTGACGCCCGACGGCAACGTGATCTGTCCGGCGGTGAACTGGGTGCCGGGTACGGCGTCTTCGACCGACACTGTCAACTGCTCGGGAATCGACAGGGCCTCGGCCTCGATCTCGATGGTGTTGGTCTCCTGGGTGACCAGGGTGTCAGGTCCGGCCTCGCCCTCGACGATGACCGAGACCTCGACGACGACCTTCTCACCGCGACGAACGACCAATAAGTCGGCGTGCTGAATGTTGCGCCGGATCGGGTGGATGTCGAGCGCCTTGGTCAGTGCAAACTGTTCCTTGCCGGCGATGTTCAGGGTCAGCACCGCGTTGGTGCCCGCGTGCCGGAGCACGGCCGCGAAGTCGCGTCCGGGCAATTCCAGGTGCTGGGGGTCGGCGCCGTGGCCGTAGAGGACGGCGGGAATCTTGCCCTCGCGCCGGGCCCGCCGGGACGCACCCTTGCCCGTCTCGGTTCGCACCGTGGCCGTGAGTTGGTTGGCCGCAGACTTCGCCATTGTGTCGCTCCTGTGTGCTCGGTACCTAGGTTTCAAGGCACGGCCAGGATCGCGACATGTTGTCGGTCTCCGTCGATAACGGTGCTGGCTAGACGCCGGCTACCCTCGCCGTGACGCCCGGCCAGGGTAGCGCATGATCTCCTCAGAGCGGAAATTTGGCGGCGGTGAGCTGCTCGGATACGTCCCAGAGCGCGGTGGCGGTCGTCGGATCTTGTGCCCGTCGGCTGCGACTGACCGGTTGGGTCCGGCCGATCCAGCCGAATCTGGGGCCGACGAATGTGTCGCCCGGCAAGTCCTGCGACGCGGCGTACAGCGTTTGCTGCGCACCGAAGTCGGCGCTGGTGGCAACCACCCGGGTGGCCGCCGACATCAGCGCGTCGCCCAGTTTCCGGCCGGAGGCTCCCTGCAGGTTGGTGTGTGAGTAGCCGGGATGGGCCGCCAATGAGCGCAGCGGAGAACCGGCCAACGTGAGGCGTCGCTGCAGCTCGCTGGTGAACAACAGGTTGGCCAGCTTCGCCTGGCTGTAAGCCAGCCAGGCCGAATATCGGCGGGTCTTCCAGTTGAGGTCGTCGAAGTCGATCCGACCCGGCCAGTGCGCCATCGATGTCAGCGTCACCACCCGGTCGGTGAGTTTGGGGAGCAATAGGTTGGTCAGCGCGAAATGACCGAAATGGTTGGTGCCGATCTGGCTCTCGAAGCCGTCAGCGGTCAGCGCGAAGGGCGCGGCCATGATGCCGGCGTTGTTGATCAGCAGGTCGGCTTTGTCGACCCCGTCGGCGAATTGGCGTACTGACGACAGATCCTGCAGATCCAGTTGGCGCACCTCGATGTCACCGGTCATCTGGCGAGCGGCGGCCTCACCTTTGCTTGGGGTGCGGACGGCCAGGATGACTTTGGCGCCTTTCCGGGCCAACTCGCGGGCCGTGATCGCGCCCAGCCCACTATTGGCGCCGGTGATGATCGCGGTGCGCCCGGCGAATGACGGCAGATCGGCGGCGGTCCAGTCAGTCATGACTGACAACCCTAGTGAACTGCACCGGCCTGGCTAGTGCCCCATATCGAACTCCAGCGCCACGGTGGTGGGGCCGGTGATTCCGCTGATGGCTTTCCACGGGGCGGGCCCGGTCCGGCGGGGGTTGGGCATGCGTTGCGTGATGATCCGAAGCGCCTCGGCCAGTTCGAGCCGCGCGAGGTGGGCACCGAGGCAGTAGTGCACGCCGCCGCCGAAGGTGAGCATCGGCGGTGGGTCTCCTCGGGTGATGTCGACACGGTCCGGGCCGGCGTAGACATCGGCGTCCCGGTTGGCGGCGGCGGTGTTGGCGAGCACGAGGGTCTCGGCGGGGATGCAGACTCCGGCCAGGTCGATGTCCTCGGCGGCTCGGCGGATGGTGCCGAAAATTACTGGGTAGTAACGCATTAGTTCGGACACGGCGTTGGTCGCCAGCTCGGGATGTTCGGCGAGTAGGGCCCATTGATCGGGATGGGCGGACAACACCTGCACCGCCGCGGCGAGTTGGTTGCGGGTGGTATCGGTACCGGCCCCGAGCAGGGTGGCGCAGAGCATGAGTACTTCGTCGTGGGTGAGACGGTCGCCTGGAAAAGACGGGTCTTCGCCGCGGATGAGATCGGAAATCAGGTCGTCGGTCAGCGATGCACGCCGGCGGGCGACCAGGTTCTCGAGGTAAGCGTCGAGTTGATCCCACGCCGCAAGGATCGCCGGGCCGTCATTGGCGACGTTCCAGTCGAACAGCTTCTTGATGTCGTCGGTCCAGTCCGAGAACAGTTGCCAGTCCTCGGCTGGGGCGCCCAGTAACGCGCAGATGACCGGCGTGGGATAGCGCCGAGCGATGTCGGAGACGATGTCACAGCGCCCGACGGCGGTGAGCGGTTCGACGAGCCCGGTGATGACTTCGAGGATTCGCGCGCGCAGGCGTTCGGCACCTCGGGGCGCGAAGGCCTTCGATACCAGCCGGCGCAGGCGATGATGCTCGGCGCCGTCGAGGCCGAGGATGTTCGTGGTCGCCCTGTCCCACAGTGGGCCAGACGTGATGCCTTGCAGGTCGAGTCCGAGACCGTGCGCGGTGACGAATCGGTTGTCGCGCAGCACCGTGTGGACCAGTTCGTAACTGAGCACCTCGGGGCCGTGCGGGCCGATCGCGATCGGGGCCACGCTTCGGGCTTCGGCGATGACGCGGTGAGCTTCGTCGGGATCGGTGAGGTGGTCATAGGAGAAGGTGGGCAACCCGGCATCAAAAACGTTCGGGCAGTGGCTTGTTTGAACGGTGGTCATCGGGCCTCCTCAGTCGGTTCGAATCGACTATCCGGTGGCGCGCGACGAAGACCATCCGCCACAGCGCGTAGATCTACGCGCTGCCCGTCGTAAATCCGCTCGGCCCAGGATCTGCATCTACGCGTTCTTGCCGATGTTTTGCCTCGGCCGGGGCGCGATGCTGGCTACCATGAGCCAGAATGCGGAGATACCGTCGCTAACCTGGAGCGATTTGGGCGTGAGCGAGTTGCTGCCGACTGGAACGGTGACGTTGCTACTGGCCGACGTCGAGGGTTCGACGCGGCTGTGGGAAGCCGAGCCCGAGAAGATGACGTCCGCGCTGGCTCAGCTGAACCGCACCGTCAACGAGACTGTCGTTGCTCATGACGGTGTGCGCCCGGTTGAGCAGGGTGAAGGCGATAGCTTCGTGGCCGCGTTCGCCCGCGCCAGCGATGCCGTGGCGTGTGCGTTGGTGTTGCAGCGCGCCCCGCTCGCCCCGATCCGGCTGCGAATCGGATTGCATACGGGTGAGATTCAACTGCGTGACGACGCCAACTACGCCGGTCCCACGATCAACCGAACCGCGCGACTGCGCGATCTGGGCCACGGCGGACAGACGGTGTTGTCGGGGGTGACCGAATCGCTGGTGGTGGATCGGCTACCCGACGGTGTGTGGTTATCCGATCTGGGCAGCTACCCGTTGCGCGACCTGCCACGCCCGGAACGGGTGGTGCAGCTATGTCACCCGGACTTGCGCAACGAGTTTCCGCCCCTTCGTGTCCACACAGTTGTTGCGTCGCATAATCTTCCGGCACAGTTTACGAGTTTCGTCGGGCGCCAAGCGGAAATCGGGGAGTTGCGTCAACTGGTCGCTGCCAACCGGCTGGTTACGTTGACCGGCGCAGGCGGTGCGGGAAAGACCCGACTCGCTGTGGAAGTGGCCTCGCTGCTCAGTAGTGAGTTCTCCGATGGTATCTGGTACGTCGACCTGGCCCCGATCACCATCCCGGCTGTGGTGCCCGAGACGGCGGCGCGCACGCTGGGTCTGCCCGATCAGCCGGGCCGCTCCACCATGGAACTGCTATTGCGATTCTTCAACGAAAACAAAATATTGTTGCTGCTCGACAATTGTGAGCACCTGCTCGACGTGTGCGGCACGATGGCCATCGAACTGCTGGCGGCCTGCCCACAGTTGACGATTCTGGCCACCAGTCGTGAGCCGCTGGGCGTACCGGGTGAGCTGAGCTGGCGGGTGCCGTCGTTGTCGCTCTCCGACGGCGCGATCGAGTTGTTTACCGACCGCGCCCGTCGTGCGCGCCCGGAATTTGTTGTGGGAGCAGAAAACCAAGCGCTGGTGACCGAGATCTGCACGCGCCTGGATGGCATGCCGTTGGCGATCGAGCTTGCCGCAGCGCGAGTTCGGGCGCTGTCGTTGCGCCAGATCGTGGACAGTCT
>DASYJS010000333.1:0-5840 GCA_035996225.1 Mycobacterium sp.
TCCGGCGAAATCTTCTCGCCGCCGCGGTTGATGAGTTCCTTGATCCGGCCGCGGATGCTCAGGTCACCCGTTGTCGACAGTGAGCCCAGATCGCCGGTGCGCAACCAGCCGTCGGTGAAGTTGGCGGCGGTGATGGCCGGATCGCCGAGGTAGCCACGCACCACGGTCGGGCCATGCAGCCAGACCTCCCCGACGGCTTCGGCAGGAAGGGATTGTCCGTCGGACCCGACGATCCGGATTTGCGGGCTGGTCGAGCGGCCTACCAGACCGGTTGTCTCAGAAGGGCTTTCGATTTGGTCGATTCCTGTGGTGGCGACCTGATGAGTGCCCTCGGTCATCCCGAAAGCGCACACCACCGTGGCACCGAACGTGTCTTGCAGCGCCCGGGCCGTTTCCGTGGTGAGCGGAGCACTGCAGCTGCGGATGAAGCGCAATGCGGCCCGCCCGCTGTCCGGTCGCTCAGGCTCGGTGCGCTCCAACAGGATCTGGTGAATCGTTGGAACCGCGGTGTACCAGGTGGCCCCGACGGCGTCGATGTCGTCCCAGAAAGTGTGGGCCGAGAACTTCCCGCGCGCGGGCAACAGCACCGTCCCTCCGGATGCCAGCGTCGACAACAGCGCAGCGACCAGACCGTGGCCGTGGTAAAGCGGCATCACCGCAACCGTCGCGTCCTGCGGGCCCAGCTGGTAGGCGGCGATGATGGCCCGCACCGAACTGGCGATGTTCGCGTGCCTCCACGGGACCATCTTCGGCATGCCCGTGGTGCCGCCGGTGAACATGATCATCGCGTCGTCACCCCGGAGCCCGTCGGGTGTCGACACGTCTCGATGCGGTGCTGCCGCGGCGTCCAGGTGGACCGACGAAGGGTTACCGTCGCGCCGGACGGTCACCGCGATCGGCCACCACCCCAATCCCGCTCCCTGCTTGTCCAAGGGTCCCGCATCGTCGACGAGCACCACACCCGCGCCCGCGACCTCGCTTCGAACGCGCTGATCGCCGACGGGCAACGCCGGATCCAGCGGAACCGCGACCAGCTGCGCGCGCGACGCCGCCAACAAGGCGACGACGAACTCGGCGTTGCTGCCGAACCGCAGCGCGACCCTGTCCCCCGGGCGCAAACCAGCGTCCTTCAGCTGCCCGGCCAGGTCGTCAACCAGCCGCACCAGCTCGCCGTAGCTGAGCGGTATGCGATCGGGAGTGACGACGAGCGCCGCCGCCTCCGGCTTACGGGATGCCGCCGCCGCGACCAAATCGGCGATGCTCGGGGATTCGTCGGTCAACTCCGCCTCCGGAACGGAGGTGATCAAGTCAGTCATCGCGGTGGTCCTCCGTATCAGTCGATATCTAGCAGCACCTGATTGCACGATGCAGAGAAACCTGCATCTTCGTCCAATACTGTTCAGCTCACGATTGATAATCGGGAGCTATCGAAGCGTGCGTCGCGCCGCCGACCAGAGGTCGATAACCAGCATTAATCGCTGCATAGCAACTTGGTCTTGGACAGCGGCGGGACGCCCGACCACAGTGATGGACAACACGTACAGACATACGAGGAGTCGGGACATGACCACACTTTCGACAACATCCTCCGGAGCGCGGGCGGGGTCAGAGAACACCGCCCTGACCGACGGCTTGCATCTCGTCGTCGATGCCCTCAAGGCCAACGACGTCGACACCATCTACGGGATCGTCGGCATCCCGATCACCGACCTCGCCCGTGTCGCGCAGGCGTCCGGAATGCGTTACATCGGTTTCCGGCAGGAGACCTCCGCCGGCAATGCCGCCGCGGCCGCGGGCTATCTGACCCGCCGCCCCGGGGTGTGCCTGACGACATCTGGGCCCGGATTTCTCAATGGCCTGCCCGCACTGGCCAACGCCACCACGAACTGCTTCCCGATGATCCAGATTTCCGGATCGAGCAATCGAGCGCTGGTCGATTTGCAACGCGGTGACTACCAAGACCTGGATCAGCTCAACGCCGCACGGCCCTTCGTGAAGGCGGCATACCGGGTCGACCGGGTGGAGGACATCGGGCGCGCCGTGGCACGCGCCATCCGCACCGCCGTCTCCGGCCGACCGGGCGGTGTCTACCTCGACATTCCCGGCGCGGTGCTGGGCCAGGCCATGGATGCTGCGGCGGGAGCCGAGAGCGTGTGGCGGGTCGTCGACCCCGCGCCCCGCCAGCTGCCGGCACCGGAGGCCGTCGATCGCGCGCTGGACGTGCTGGCGCAGGCGCACCGGCCGCTGATCGTGCTCGGCAAGGGCGCCGCGTACGCGCAGGCCGATGCCGTGATCCGGGAGTTCGTCGAGTCCACCGGAATTCCGTTCCTGCCGATGTCGATGGCCAAGGGGCTGCTGCCCGACTCGCACCCGCAGTCCGCGGCGGCTGCGCGCTCACTGGCCATCGGCCGCGCCGACGCGGTGTTACTCGTCGGCGCACGACTGAATTGGCTGCTCGGCCATGGCGAGTCGCCGCAATGGTGTGCCGACGCCAAGTTCATCCAAGTCGACATCGCGGCCTCGGAGTTCGACAGCAACCAGCCGATCGTGGCGCCACTGGCCGGCGACATCGGATCGGTGATCTCCGCGCTGCACGACCGCCTGGCCGCCCGTCCGGTCAATGTGCCGGCGGAGTGGACCGACGAACTTGTCGAGCGCCGAGCACGCAACGACACCAAGATGCGCGAGCGCCTCGCCGAAAATCCCCACCCGATGCGCTTTTACAACGCACTCGGCGCGATTCGCTCAGTGCTGCAGGCGAATCCGGATGTCTACGTGGTCAACGAGGGCGCCAATGCGCTGGACCTGGCCCGCAACGTCATCGACATGGAACTGCCGCGACACCGCCTCGACACCGGAACCTGGGGCGTGATGGGCATCGGCATGGGCTACGCCATCGCCGCCGCCGTCGAGACCGGTAAGCCCGTCGTGGCGATCGAGGGTGACAGCGCATTTGGGTTCAGCGGCATGGAGATCGAGACCATCTGCCGCTACCGGCTACCGGTGACGGTCGTCATCCTCAACAACGGCGGTGTCTACCGCGGCGACGAAAAGTCGGCCGGAGACAGTCCGGCCCCCACCGTGCTCAACGCTGGTGCACGTCACGAGCTGCTCGCGGAAGCGTTCGGCGGCAAGGGATATCACGTCGCCACCCCGGCCGAGCTGCAGTCGGCGCTGACCGAAGCGCTCGCGTCGAACGGGCCGTCGATCATCGACTGCGAACTCGACCCGGCGGCCGGGGTGGAAAGCGGGCATCTGGCGAATCTGAACCCGACCAGCGCGGCCGCCCCGCAGGCTGCGGTCAGCGCCGGTGCGTGACCCCCAACAGCTGGGCGTTGAAGAAGTCGTCCAGCGAAAGCTCTTGCGCGGATGCAATGAGCGCGCGGGCGACTGGTGATCCGGGCCCCCCGGCGTTGGTGGCGAGGGCGATCTCGGCTTTCACCACCGGATCGACCATTTCGACGGCACGGACTTCTCCGGCCAGCGGCGCGGTCCACAGCCAGGTGTGCGGAACGATGCAGGCCCAGTTGCCGGAGGCGACCTGCGCGAGTAGCGAAGCCACCGAGTCGGTTTCGACCTGCGGAGTGACCGTGATGCCGTGGCCGGCGAAGGCGTCGTCGATGATTTGGCGGTCCCGCATGTCGGCGGTGAGCAATGCCAACGGCAACTGGGCGGCATCCGGCCACCGCAGCGTCGATGCGGCGGAGGGCAACATGTCCGCCGGTGCCAGCAGCACGTAGCGCTCCGCGTAAAGCGGCACTAGGTCCACCTCGTGGGCATCGCCGTGCGACGCATGCACGATGGCGGCGTCGAGCTCGAATTCGCGCAAGCGCCGGTACAGTTCCGTGGCGGCCAATCGGGAATGGATTTGCACCTTGGCCAACGGATGTGCCGAACAAAAAGACGAGAGCACCAGGGAGGCCGTTGTCGATGCGGTGGGGACGGTACCCAGCCGAAGCGTTCCGGTGATCCCCGACCGCACGGCGTGCACCTCGGCCTTGAATGCATCCTGCTCAGCCAGAATCCGCTTGGCCCACACCACCAGTCGCTCCCCCTCGGGGGTGAGGCCTTCGAAGCTGTGCCCGCGGTTGATGAGCGTGACGTTCAGCTCGCGTTCCAGTTTGGCGATCGCGGCGGACAGCGCGGGTTGCGACACGTAGCACTTCTCGGCGGCCCGGGCGAAGTGGCGCTCCTGGGCGACCGCGACGAAGTACTCCAGTTGACGGAAGAGCACCCGCACCTCCTCGGGTCTCCGGGCACCGATTCCGCTGAGGTTAACGCCTCGGTAGCCCCCCAGCCAACCCAGCGTCTCGGACACGTCACGGACGGCAACGCCGATGGCGGCATGCCCGAACGTCCCCGGAAGGCTCTCGCCAACTTGGCAATTGCCGCCATCACCGCACCGGTACCCGCTATCCGCAACCGGCATCGGAGCGTCGCCGCCCGGGACATCGCGGAAATCGCGCCGCCATGTCGATAGCACCAATGCCGCCGAACGCGCTTGCGGACGGACGTGGCGATCCGCTGGCGTCATGCCCGGCTCCTCGCCGGCCGCCGCCCCGTGACGGGATCGAACTCAACCGGTGATCGGATCGTTATCGTAGTGGCCAGGCGAGAGTGTCATTGTTTGCTAAAACCCGTATTGGTCAGACAGCCAGTAGGATATCGATGTGTTGATCGCACCGTCTCGGAGGGTGGACGCCATGCGTCGTGGGGTTCGTTATCTATTTGTCGTGGTCGCGATCACGGGCTTGGGCGTTGTGGGGTCCGGAGCGCGCGCGCTCGCCGCGGTCCCGGTACCCGAACCAGTCCCCTCGGTTGCCTCGATTTTGCCGGCCGACGGCGCGGTGGTAGGCGTTGCGCACCCGGTGGTAGTGCAATTCGCCGCGCCGGTGACCGATCGCGCGGCCGCCGAGCGGTCCATCCACGTCGCCTCGCCCACCAACATGTCCGGACACTTCGAGTGGCCCGAGAACAATGTCGTGCAATGGGTTCCGAACCAGTATTGGCCCGCCCACAGCCACGTTTCGGTGGGCGTGCAAGAGCTGACAACAGGCTTCGACACCGGCGACGCATTCCTTGGTATTGCCAGCATCTCCGGCCACACCTTCACCGTCAGCAGAGACGGCGAAATACTGCGCACGATGCCGGCCTCGATGGGTAAGCCCACCCGTCCGACACCGGTAGGCAACTTCACCGCGCTCGAGAAGCAACGCAGTGTGGTCATGGACTCGCGGACCATTGGCATCCCGCTGAGTTCGCCGGAGGGATACAAGATCACCGCTCAGTACGCGGTGCGGGTCACCTGGAGCGGTGTTTACGTGCACTCGGCTCCATGGTCGGTCGACTCGCAGGGCCACTCCAACGTCAGCCACGGATGCATCAACCTGAGCCCGGACAACGCCGCGTGGTACTTCAGCAACGTGAATGTCGGCGACCCGATCCAGGTCGTCGCGTAGCAGTCCCGGGTACATCGGCACCAGCAAATCTGTGATGCGGGCATCATGCCGCCCTCGCTGAGGCCCTCAGCGAGCGTGTGGCGACAGTCACACTGATCGGGTGGAAGACTCGTAGCGGGCAGGGAGTTTCCGCTATGGAGTCGTCCGAACGAGAGGCTGGGCATGACTACAGATGCGAAGGACACAAACGGCGTTGTTGCGGGTTCGGCGGCCACGGCGCGAGAACGAGTGGCTGAGCGCATCCTCCGACTGGACGAGATCGACGAGCAATTCCGCATTGCCAAGCCAGATCTCTCGCTGCAGGCTGCGGCGCGCCAGCCTGGTCTTCGACTCCCGCAGATCCTGGAGATGTTCGCCGAAGGTTACGGAGATCGCCCCGCG
>DASYJS010000334.1:0-33196 GCA_035996225.1 Mycobacterium sp.
ATTTGGGTTTTGTCGGCGACGGAGGTCTCGTCGTGTGCGGGCGGGCCAAGGAAATCATCTCGATCGCGGGGCGCAACATTTTTCCGGCGGAGATCGAGCTGGTCGCGGCCCAAGTACGCGGCGTGCGGGAAGGCGCCGTGGTCGCTTTGGGCACCGGCGAACGTTCCGCCCGCCCCGGCCTGGTCGTCGCGGCCGAGTTTCGTGGGTCTAATAAGAACGAGGCGCGCACCGAAGTGATCCAGCGCATTGCCTCGGTGTGCGGAGTGGTTCCGTCGGACGTCGTCTTCATGTCGCCGGGGTCCCTGCCGCGCACATCCTCGGGCAAATTGCGCCGTCTGGAAGTGCGGCGTTCGCTTGAGCTGGTGGACTGAAGTGACCGCGATAAGCGAGACCGTCTTCGATGCAGACTATCGCGCACTGCTCTCCGAGGCGTTCGACGACCGCGTCACCGAGTGGACGGCTGAAGCCGAGGTGCAGCAACGCTTTCCGCGTAAGCTGATCGAGCATCTTGGAGCAAGCGGTGTCTTCGCCGCCAAGTGGTCCGACCAAACCCAGCCAGATGTCAACAAGATCGTGGAGCTCGCCTTCGCGTTGGGCCACCTGGCGTCCGCCGGCATCGGAGTGGGCGTAAGCCTGCACGACTCGGCCATCGCCCTGCTGCGCCGTTTCGGCAAGTCGGATTACCTGAAAGACGTTTGCGAACAAGCGATTCGCGGCGATGCGGTGCTCTGCATCGGTGCCTCGGAAGAATCCGGCGGTTCGGATCTACAGATCGTCGAAACTGAGGTCCGCTCGCGTGACGGTGGTTTCGACGTCCGCGGCGTCAAGAAGTTCGTGTCGCTTTCCCCCATCGCCGATCACATCATGGTCGTGGCGCGCAACGTCGACCGCGACTCGGCCAGCCGGCACGGCAATGTCGTGGTGGTGGCGGTGCCGACCACCCATGTCAACGTGCAGCAGCCCTACACCAAGGTGGGTGCGGGGCCGCTGGACACCGCGGCGGTCCACATCGATACCTGGGTTCCGCCGACGCGCTCGTTGCACGGGCCGGCACCGGGCTGGCCGCCATCAGTTGGGGATTGGCGCACGAGCGGATGTCGATTGCCGGGCAGATCGCGGCTTCGTGCCAGCGGGTAATCGGAATTACCTTGGCCCGCATGATGACTCGGCGCCAATTCGGCCAAACGCTGTTCGAGCATCAGGCCCTGCGGCTGCGGATGGCCGATCTGCAGGCGCGCGTCGACCAGCTGCGCTACGCGCTGCATGGCATCGCCGCGCTGGGGCGGCTGGATTTGCGTGCGGCCGCGGGTATCAAGGTAACTGCGGCTCGCCTGGGCGAAGAAGTCATCGGCGAGTGCATGCACATCTTCGGCGGGTCGGGCTATCTCGTCGACGAAACACCCCTGGGCAGGCTGTGGCGTGACATGAAGCTGGCCCGGGTCGGCGGCGGCACCGATGAAGTCCTCTGGGAACTGGTCGCGGCCGGAATGAAAGCCGATCACGCCGGCTACGAGGACTGGGTAGGACGCTCCAACGCATAGAGCACCATGCGCCGGTTTGGCGCATGGTGCTCGCCGAGAGAACGGCATCCGACGTACTCGCACAATCGACGGACAACGGTGTTGCGGTGATCGGGGTCGAACATGATGCGGCCGCAGCGGGGTTCCTGTGCGAACACGCTGGCCACGATCCGTGGGAGTAGTCGCGGGCCGAAGCCGCGGTTGACCAGCGCCAGATCCGCGATGGCTGCATGCAGCCCCACATCGTAGGGATCGGCGTCATAGTGATGCGAAACCAGATCCTTTGCTGCCCAGTAGATTTCTAAATAGGCGCACTCTTCGCCGCGCAGGGTTCCGATCACCGGCAGCGAATAGCTACCGTCGAGCTGTGTGGTGATGTGTTGGCGCCAGCGCCAGGCCGGCCAGGCGTATTCCCACGTCTCGGCTAGATGAGGGCGATTCATCCACTCCGCCACCATCTCTGCGTCGCCCCTTGCCGCGGCACGCAGGGCGTACGGCGGCTCCAGTTCGGGGACGGGAAGCCGGCCGATGCGCTGTACCTCTTCGGATAAGTCCGTGCGCTCGCGCTTCAGCACATACGGCGGCGTGTCGTCGGTCTGGGTGCGTGGGGCAGCTCCGTTCATTGTTTGCTGACCTTACCCGAGCAGCGTTTTACGGGTTAGGTTAGCCATGCCATATTCCGGGGCCGGGCCTTGCCGGCGCGAATCCGTGTAGCTGATGTTGCGCTCGGATCCCTTGCTCGAATTGGTGACCTGCAGTAGCGCCAGTCCCACACCGTCCTTCGCGATATGCCGTCTGACGCGCGATCGCACAGTCGTTCAAGCCGATTGCGATAAGGCACTGTACGGCTTCGAACTCCTTCGCGGATCGCACCCGTGCGTCCCTTCTCGCCACCGTGATGAACAAGATAGGTGGGACCGCCGACAAATTTCGTCGGAGAGCCGGGCGGTACGATCAGCACCCTGCGGGCGTGATGAAATTGGCAAACATGCCGGCTTTAGGTGCCGGTGCTCGAGAGAGTTTGAGGGTTCGAGTCCCTCCGCCCGCACCCTCCGCGTCGTCGTGAACCGCAGAACTTCATCGACGAGGCATTTGCCTTGGTTGCGGTAGTTGACAAGCCGCGGCCCCTTGCGCACGACGTCGATCAGTCGAACAGGTCGCGGTGTTGTTCGAGGTATTGCAGCACCGATTGCGGCGGATGGCCGGTGATGCGTTCAAAGTCGTGGGTTGACCGGTTGTAGCGGTCCTCGTGGTGCAGCCTGGCCATGGTGGCGATGTGTTGCTGCAGGTGCGGCGGCAGGCCCATCTCGTTGAGAACCTGGAGCCACTCTTCGTAGGGCGGCCGGGCTGCGGATAGGGGTCGGCCCAGGGCTTGTGCGTACTGTGCGGCGAGCTCGTCGATGTCCAGGGTCGCGGGACCGGTCAATTCGTAGACCGCACCCAGATGGTCACGCGGTGCGCAAAGCACCGTCGTAACGACTTCGGCGACGTCGCTGGACGCGATGGGTGAAGTGCGGCCTGTTCCGAACGGGAGGGATAGTTGGCCGGTCTCCCGGATGGAGCGGGCCGCCAAGGTCGCGAAGAGAGGATTCTCGAGCAAGACGGTCGGCCGGATGTGCACGGCTGGGATGCCCGACCAGTTGATGACGTGCTCGGCGAGCCAGTGCAGGCGTTGCTGCTTGGATTCTTCGGTGCTGGTCACGGTCATCTGAGAGACCGTCATTTGCGACATGTTGACCAGAACTTCGAGGTTGTCCAGCTCCTTTGCCATCGCGCACGCCAGGGCGGTGGCTTGCAAGTAATCCGGTGAGACGCTCATGTTGAAGAACATCCGCGTGACACCGAACATCGCCGCGAAGACGTCGGCCGGGTTGGTCAGGTCGCCGACGACCACATCGGCACCCTGTGCACGTAGCGCGTCGGCCCGGGCGTCGTCGTGGTGCACCATGGCCCGAACCGTCTCGCCGCGGTCGCGGAGCCGGGTCACCACCTGTGGGCTGATACCGGCGACTCCGCCGCCAGCGCCGGTGACCAGGTAGGTCGGTGACTTACTCATGGAAGTGGCCCTGTCTCAACTGATCTCGTAGCGCAGCCATCGGATCGAGTGCGGAAACTGCGGGAGATAATCCTAACCCTGGTCGGCTTGCGCACTACAGCTGTCACCATGAGTCCCCGGCCGCCGAGCACCGCTCGTCGACCCACCCGTGAGCGTCAGCTATGGTAAGGCAACCCTTAGTTTCGAGTAATTTGCTACCTCCAGGTGTGAGAGGACCGCTGATGGCACGCGGGTTTCAGGGCGCGATACTGCGGGGTTTCGGCGCGCGCGATCACACCGCGACGGTGCTCGAAACCGTGCAGATCGCACCGCATTTCGTGCGGATACGGATGGAGTCAGCGACCCTGTTCGAAGACGCGGAAGCCGAGCCCGCCGCGTGGCTGCGGTTCTGGTTCCCCGACCCGGACGGGTCGAATACCGAGTTCCAGCGCGCCTACACGATCTCCGAGGCGGATGTCCCAGCCGGCCGCTTCGCCATCGACGTCGTGCTGCACGAGCCCGCCGGTCCGGCGTCGAAGTGGGCACGCACCGTCGAACCCGGCACCACGATCGCGCTGATGTCGCTGATGGGGTCCTCGCGCTTCGACCCACCCGAGGAGCAACCGGCGGGTTATCTGCTGATCGGTGACTCGGCATCCATCCCCGGGATGAACGGAATCATCGGCACGGTTCCCGACGACGTCCCGATCGAGATGTACCTCGAGCAGCACGACGAAAACGACACGTCGATCCCGATCGCGCAGCATCCCCGGCTCCGGCTGCACTGGGTCGCCCGCTGCGACGAGAAATCGCTGGCCGACGCGATCGAGACGCGGGATTGGTCGAATTGGTATGCCTGGGCGACCCCCGAGGCCACCACGCTGAAAAGCGTTCGCAAGCGATTGCGTGATGCGTTCGGGTTCCCCAAGTCGGAGGTCCACGCGCAGGCGTATTGGAGCGCCGGCCGCGAGATGGGCACCACCCGCGGCGGCGAGCCGCAGGAGGCAACCGACAGCGTCGCCCCTGTGCTCGGTGCTGACAATGCGCCGGAAAGCGTTGCAGCCCAGCCCGAGACACCGCCGGCCGGCACCGACGATGTGTTTGACCCGGCTATCCGCGGTAGTTGGCGCGCTCAGGCCGCCGGCCGGTTGCTCGCGCCGCTGCGATCGGCGCTGATCATCTCCGGCGTGCTGCAAGCGGTGATCACGCTCGTGCAGCTCGCGCCGTTCGTGCTGCTGGTGGAACTGTCCCGGCTACTGGTGTCGGGCGCCGACGCGTCCCGACTATGGGGCGTCGGCATCGCCGCCGTTTCGCTGCTGGGTTTAGGCACAGTGCTCGGCGCCGCCCTCACCCTCTGGCTGCATGTCATCGACGCACGGTTCGCGAGCGATCTGCGTTCGCGGCTGTTGAGCAAGATGTCTCGGCTGCCGCTGGGCTGGTTCACCGCCCGCGGATCCGGCTCGATCAAGCAACTGGTGACTGACGACACGCTGTCGTTGCACTATCTGGTCACCCACGCGATACCGGACGCGGTCAACGCGGTCGTCGCGCCGGTGGCGGTGCTGATCTATCTGTTCACCGTCGACTGGCGAGTGGCGCTGGTCTTGTTCGCTCCGGTGCTCGTCTATCTAGTCATGACGTCGTCGTTGACGATCCAATCCGGCCCGCGGATCGTTCAAGCACAGCGCTGGGCCGAAAGGATGAACGGCGAAGCCGGCGCCTATCTCGAGGGCCAGCCGGTGATTCGCGTCTTCGGCGGCGCGGCGGCCTCCAGCTTCCGGCGCCGGTTGGACGAGTACGTCGGATTCCTGGTGGCCTGGCAGCGCCCGTTGGCGGGCAAGAAGACCGCGATGGATCTGGCCACCCGCCCGTCCACCTTCCTGTGGCTGATCGCGGCCGCCGGCACCCTGCTGGTCGTCTCGCACCGGATGGATCCGGCCAACCTGCTGCCGTTTTTGTTGTTGGGCACCACATTCGGTGTCCGACTGCTGGGCATCGCCTACGGACTTGGCGGCATCCGCACCGGGATGCTCGCGGCCCGGCGTGTTCAAATCGCACTCGACGAACAAGATCTCGCAGTACAAGAACACCTCGCCGCGGCGCCCGGTGGCGACGCCGGGACCACGGTGGTGTTCGACCGCGTCGGTTTCAGCTACCGCCCTGGGGTCCCGGTGATCCAGGACGTATCACTGGAACTGAGCCCGGGCACGGTTACCGCGCTGGTCGGCCCGTCCGGATCCGGGAAGTCGACGCTCGCGGCGCTGCTGGCCCGGTTCCACGACGTCGAACAAGGCGCGATACGCGTTGGGGGACAAGACATCCGGTCGCTGACAGCCGACGAGCTCTATACCCGGGTCGGCTTCGTGCTGCAGGAAACCCAGCTCGTGCACGGCACAGTCGCGGAGAATATCGCGCTGGCTGTCCCCGATGCCACCCTCGAGCAGATCCAGGCCGCGGCCCGCGAAGCGCAAATTCACGACCGGGTGCTGCGGCTGCCGGATGGTTACGACACCATGCTGGGCGCGAGCGCCGCGCTATCCGGTGGTGAGCGCCAACGCCTCACCATCGCGCGCGCGATCCTTGCTGACACCCCAATCCTGATCCTCGACGAGGCCACGGCATTCGCCGATCCAGAGTCGGAATATCTTGTGCAACAAGCACTTAACCGGCTTACCCACGATCGGACCGTGTTGGTGATCGCCCATCGGCTGCACACCATCACCCGGGCTGATCAGATCGTCGTGCTCGATCACGGACGGATTGCCGAACGCGGTACGCACGAGGAGTTGCTCGCCGCCGACGGACGGTATCGCCGGTTGTGGGATACCGGCCAGGGCAATCCGGTCGCCGTGACCGGGGCGGCGCAGGAGGGCGGGCGATGATCCGCACCTGGATAAGCCTGGTTCCGGCGGACCGCCGCGCCAAGGTGACCGCCTATGCCGTGCTCGCGTTCGTTTCGGTCGTGGTGCGCGCAGTGGGCGCGGTACTGCTCGTCCCGCTGGTTGGGGCGTTGTTCAGTGACGCACCACAACGCGCGTTGGCGTGGCTGGGCTGGCTAACCGTTGCGACCGTGAGCGGATGGATCGTCGATGCGGTGATCGCGCGGATCGGCTTCGATTTGGGTTTCGCCGTGCTCGACCACTCGCAGCACGATATGGCCGACCGGCTTCCCGGGGTGCGGCTGGACTGGTTCACCGCCGACAACACCGCGATGTCCCGCCAGGCGATCGCGGCAACCGGGCCGGAACTCGTCGGCCTGGTGGTCAACCTGCTGACGCCGCTGACCACGGCGGTTCTGCTGCCCGCGGTCATCGCCCTGGCCCTGTTGCCCATCTCCTGGCAACTCGGGGTGGCGGCGCTGGCCGGTGTGCCCTTGCTACTCGGGGCGCTGTGGGCCTCATTGCGTTTGACGCGTCGCGCCGACGCGGCGGCCGGCGACGCCAACACCGCACTGACCGAGCGGATCATCGAGTTCGCGCAGACCCAGCAGGCGCTGCGCGCCGCGCGGCGGGTCGAGCCGGCCCGCAGCCTGGTGGGCTCCGCCCTGGGTGCCCAGCACACTGCGACGATGCGGCTGCTCGGCATGCAAATCCCGGGCCAGCTGTTGTTCAGCGTTGCCAGCCAGCTGGCATTGATCGCGCTGGCCGGCGCCACCACGGCGCTGACCATGGACGGCACGCTCAGCGTGGCCGAGGCGGTCGCCCTGATCGTCGTGATCGCCCGCTACCTGGAGCCGTTCACCACCGTCAGCGAGTTGGCGCCGGCGCTGGAGAGCACCCGCGCCACGCTCGACCGCATCCGGGGCGTGCTGACCGCACCGGCCGTCGTGGCTGGGGCCGATGGCTTGCGTGACGCGACCGTTGCCTCGCGCATCGAATTCGATGACGTCGCTTTCGGTTACGACGGCGCTAGCACGCCGGTGCTCGACGGGGTCAGCTTCGCCTTGCAGGCGGGAACCACGACGGCGATTGTCGGGCCGTCGGGCTCCGGAAAAAGCACGATTCTGGCGCTGATCGCCGGGTTGCACCAACCGACCCGCGGTCGCGTGGTCATCGACGGCGCCGACGCCGCCACGCTGAGCGCGGAGGCGCGCCGCGCAGTCAGCAGCGTCGTATTCCAGCACCCGTACTTGTTCCACGGGACGATCCGCGACAACGTCTTTGCCGGAAACCCCACCGCAGGCGACGACCAGTTCGGCCGGGCGGTCGCGCTGGCGCGGGTCGACGAGCTGGTCGGCAGGTTGCCCGACGGCGCCGACACGGTTGTCGGCGAAGCCGGCTCGGCGTTGTCCGGCGGCGAGCGGCAACGGGTCAGCATCGCGCGTGCGCTGCTGAAGGCCGCTCCCGTGCTGCTGGTCGACGAGGCGACCAGCGCCCTGGACACCGAGAACGAGGTTGCGGTGGTCGACGCACTCACGGCCGACCCGCAAGCACGCACCCGAGTGATCGTGGCCCATCGGTTGGCCAGTATCCGCCACGCCGATCGCGTTCTCTTCGTCGACAACGGGCGAGTGGTCGAGGACGGTTCGATCGACGAATTGCTGACCGCGGGCGGCCGTTTCAGCGAGTTCTGGCGCCAGCAGCACGAGGCCGCCGATTGGCACATCGTCGCCGAATAGGCCACGGGGGGTGGCTCTTGCCGTATGCCTTACAGTTGATCGGTCAGTCGGCTGGTTGAGTCCTGGAGGCGTGGTTGCTTATGAGCGCTGTGGTGTCGATTCCGCGGTACCCCGGGGATGTGACACCCGAATGGTTATCCGCAGCGCTTAGCGAACTCCACACACCGGTCGAGGTGTCCGATGTCGACGTGGTGGCCATTGGCACCGGCCAGACCGGGGCGACCTATCGCGTGACGGCCCGGTACGCGGCAGAGCCCGGCGGCCTGCCACAAACTTTCGTGATCAAGCTGCCCGCTCAGGACGATGCCGTGCGCGACCGCGTCGTCATCGGCTATCGCAGCGAATGCGCGTTCTACACCTCGGTCGCCGACCGGGTGCGGGTGCCGACCCCGAGCTGCTTCTACTGCCAGATCACCGACGACGCCATGGAATACGCGCTGCTGCTCGCCGACCAAGCGCCGGCGGTGCAAGGAGATCAGATCGCGGGCTGCGGCGAGCAGGAGGCGCGGCTCTCGGTGGTGGCGTTGGCCGGGCTGCACGGACCCAGCTGGTGTGACCCGTTCTGGCTGGATCTGCCGGGCCTGGCGTTTCCCCGTCCGGATGAGGCCGGGGCCAAGGGTCTTGGCGACGTGGCGAAGATGAGCGCCGACATCACCCTGGAGAAGCTGGGTGACCGGATGAGCGCCGAAGACCGCGAGACTTTCACCACGACAATGGGTTTGGTGACGCCGTGGCTGTTCACCGAGCGGGATCGGTTCGCGCTGCTGCACGGTGACTACCGGCTCGACAACCTGCTGTTCGACCCGGCGCATAGCTGGGTGAGCGTGGTCGACTGGCAGACGCTCGGCGTGGGTCTGCCGGCGCGGGATCTCGCGTATTTCACGGCAACGAGCCTGAATTCGGAGCTACGGCTGGCAATCGAGAAAGAACTTGTCGACGAATATCATCGAGCATTATTGGGTTACGGCGTTACCGGCTACGACCGTGAAACATGTTGGCGCGACTACCGGCTCGGGATGCCGCAGGCGCTGCTGATCTCCGCGCTCGGATTCGCTTTCGCCACCGCCACCGAACGCGGTGACGACATGGTGCTCGCCATGCTCAGCCGCGGCTGTCAGGCCGTCCGCGATCTGGGAACCCTGGAACTGCTCAGTTGAGCGTGGTTACCGGCTGAACCGTCCGGCCAGGTATTCGGCCCGGCACGCATTGCGGGCGAGTTTACCGCTGGTGGTGCGGGGAATGGCGCCGGCGGCGACGAGCCGGATCTCGGCGACCCGGACCTGGTGATTGCGGGCGACTGCTGCCCGCACGGCCGCGGCGATTGCGTCCGGGTCTGCGCGCCCGACACCTGCGGCGCGTTCGGCGACGACCACAAGCTGCTCGCGGGATTCGCTGTCCGGAACCGAAAATGCGGCCACGTAGCCGGTCCGGATGGCGGGCGAGGCGTGACTGACGGTGGTCTCGATGTCGTGCGGGTAGTGGTTGCGGCCATCGATGATGACGAGGTCTTTGATCCGTCCCGTCAAGTACAGCTCGTCGTCGATGTAGACGCCGAGATCGCCGGTGGCCAACCAATAGCAGTTGTCCGGGGCGCCCTCGGCATGGCTGCGCCGCTCGCTCCGAGACTGCAGCTTGTTGCCGAAGGTGCGTTGTGATTCTTCCTCGCGGCCGAAGTAGCCGCGGGCGATGTTGTTGCCGTGCAACCAGATTTCCCCGACGGCGCCATCCGGCACCTCGGCACCGTCCGGGCTGGCGATCACCGCCCAGACATCCCGGAAAGGCCGGCCGCAGGAGACATAGGCGACCGCACCATCGGCGTCCGGCTCGACGATCACCGCGTGTCCGGCGGCGAGTTGAACACGGTCGAGGAACACCGCGTGGGCCGCCGCTTCCGGAGCGGTCATGGCCACTCCCAGTGTCGCCTCGGCCATCCCATAAGCCGGTTTGACCGCCGTCGCGGGCAGGCCGTGGGGAGCGAACGCCTGCGTGAATTTCTCGATGGCCGACATGGTCACCGGCTCCGAGCCGTTGAGCAGGCCAACCACGTTGTGTAGGTCAATCGTGGCGCCTTCCGGGGGTAGCCCTCGCTCGGCGGTCAAGTCGTACGCGAAATTGGGTGCGGCCGCAAATGTCGGGCCGTTGCTGGCCTCCGCGCTCAGTTCCTTGATCCACCGGAAGGGCCGACGGACGAATGCCATCGGATCCAGCAACGTGAGGTATTCGCCACCGCACAACGCCGGGAACATGATCATGATCAATCCCATGTCGTGGTACAGCGGCAACCAGCTGACGCTGTGGGTGTTTCGGTGCAGGTTGGCGCCCAGGATCATCTGCAGCACATTGGTAACCACAGCTCGATGCGTGACCTCCACGCCGGCCGGGCTGCGCGTGGATCCGGACGTGTACTGCAGATACGCAGTATCGTCCGTGGCGATCGAGGGCTCGGCGAACATCGAGGCCAGCGATGCGGGGATCGCGTCGACTGCGATCAATCGTGGCCGCCCCGTCACCGGATGCGCCCGCAGCGATTCCCGCACGGACTCGGCCGCTGCGGTGGTCGTCAACACCACGGCGGGCCGGGCGTCGGCCAACACCGCCGTCAACCGCTCGGTGTGCCCGGCCAGGGTTGGCGCAAACAGCGGGACCGCGATGTTGCCCGCATGGACCGCCGCGAAGAAAGAGGCCACGTAGTCCAGACCGTGTGGCGCCAAGATCGCGACCCGGTCCCCGGGCTTGGCGACTTGTTGGAGGCGGGCGCCGATCGCACGGACCTGGGTCCACAGGTCATTCCAGCTCAGTTCGACGACGCGCCCGTCCTGCTCTTTCGCGTAGTCGATGAACCGGTACGACGGACGGTCGCCGAATGCTGCCCGGTTTTGGTCGAAGAACGACGTGAGAGTCAAACCGTCGGGCAAGACAATGGTGCCGTCGGCGCGAACATAATCATTAATGTCAGCCACTAGTGGCTGAACAGCGTCAATCGACAAATGGAGCCGACCCATGCAACTGAGAATAGGATCGGTACTAAAGGTTTTGCACCACCGGGTGGGTGTGTCGCGCAGGACGTTAAATAACGATGTGACGTATATCACATTACGCGGCGCAATGGTTAGCGGATTTAACGAAAAGGCGGCGCCGAATCGGCTCCCGCTAAGCGTGAAATACCTTGGCGCGAGCGCTGCGCGGGATGGTCAATGGCGGCCCGGCGCGATCAGCCACGCTTCAGTATTGGCTGGACCCCTGGTCTACCCGGATCTGGGCCGCGGTGACCTTGCGCGACTCGTCGCTGGCCAGCCAGCACACGGCGTCGGCGATCTCTTCCGGCTCGGCCACCCAGTCGGGCAGAAACGGCGTGAGAACGTGCGACAGCTGGGGGTTGGTTGCCGTGGCCCTGGCCACCGCCTCGACCATCTCGCCGGAGCCCATCGGCGTGTTCACCGGGCCGGGGTGGACGCTGTTGACCCGGATCGAGTGTTTGCCCAATTCGGCGGCGAAGGCCCGGGTCAGCCCGGTGACGGCGTGCTTGCTGGCGGTGTAGTGCACCATGAACGGCTGCATTTTCACCCCGGCCGCCGAACTGATCAAAATGATCGAGCCGCCGCGACCGCCTTCGATGATCTTGTCGGCGCCGGCCATCACGGTGTTCCAGGTGCCCGTCACGTTGATGTCCATCACGTCGCGAAAGGATTCGGGCGTGATTTCGTTCCAGGCCTGGGGAGCGGCGACGCCGGCGTTGGCCACGATGATGTCGAGGCGTCCCAGTGCGGCGACGCCGTCGTCGACGGCCTTGCGCAGTGCATCCAGGTCGCGTGTGTCGACGACGGAGGCGAGGATCCGGCGGTTTGTTTCTTCAACCAGGCGAACGGTTTCGGTGAGATCCTCTTCGGTCGCCGGATCGTAGGGGACGCAGGCCGGGAGCTTGCCGGCAATGTCGACGGCGATGATGTCGGCGCCCTCCTGGGCCATGCGGACCGCGTGCGCACGACCCTGGCCGCGTGCCGCCCCGGTGATGAGGGCGACTCGTCCCTCGAGCTTGCCGGACATCAGCGCTCCTTCGTGGTGGTAGCTCGTTGTGCCGCCTTGACCAGATTCGAACCGATGATCAGACGCTGGATCTCGCTGGTGCCCTCGTACAACCGCAGCAGGCGCACGTCGCGGTAGATGCGTTCGACGGCAACGCCTCGCATATAACCACTGCCACCGTGGATCTGGACCGCGAGATCTGCGACCTTCCCGGCCATTTCGGTGCAGAAGACCTTCGCGGCCGACGGCGCGATTCTGCGATCCTCGCCTGAGACCCATAGCCGTGCGGCATCGCGCACCAGAGCACGGCCGGCCATGACCCCGGTCTGCTGGTCGGCGAGCATCGCCTGTACCAACTGGAAGTTCCCGATCGCCGTACCACCCTGGGTTGCGGTCGCCGCATAGGCGACGGATTCGTCAAGTGCGCGCGCCGCTACGCCCACTGCCAACGCGGCGATGTGGACTCGTCCGCGCGCCAACGAGGTCATCGCGGCCCGGTAGCCGACGTCTTCGCTGCCTCCGACGAGCGCATCGGATCCGACGTGGACGTCGGTGAAGCTGACGTCGGCCGTCCACGCGCCTTCCTGGCCCATCTTGGCGTCCTTGGCGCCCACCTCGACGCCCGCGGAGTCCGCGGGAACCAGGAAGACGGCGATCCCGGGGCCCTGGTCGTCGGCGGGCCGGGTGCGCGCGAACACTACGAACAGATCGGCGACGGGTGCGTTGGTGATGAAGCGTTTCTGGCCGGAGATCACCCAATCGTCGTTGTCTCGAACGGCTTTGGTCCGCAAGCCGGCAGGGTTCGATCCGGCGCCGGGTTCGGTCAGCGCGAAGGAGGCGACGACGTCGCCGGACGCGATCGCCTCCAGCCAGCGGGACTTCTGTTCGTCGGTGCCGAACCCGACCAGAACCTGTCCGGCGATGCCGTTGTTGGTGCCGAACATCGAACGCAGCGCCAGCGATGTGTAGCCCAACTCCATCGCCAGCTCGACGTCCTGCATGAGGTTGATTCCGAGGCCGCCCCACTCCGGGGGAATCGCGTAGCCGAACAGCCCCATCTTCTTGGCTTCGTCGCGGAGGTCGTCGGGGACCCGATCCTCGTCGAGAATCTCCTGCTCGCGGGGGACGACGGCGGTGCGGACGAATTGCCTTGTCTGAGCAAGGATTTCGCGGAAGTCCTCGTCTGAGACTGCCGCGGATTCGGCGGTGGTCATTGGCTTCACACTCCTCTCTCGACGGGGGCACCCCGGTCCAGAGCAGGATCCTATATCAAATATGATATTCGGATTGGGGGTGCCCGGTGGTAGCGATAACAGTGAAGGATGTGTGATTCAGGTGTCGTTGTTGACAGGTCAGACCGCGGTAATCACCGGCGGAGGGCAAGGACTGGGTCTGGCCATCGCGGAGCGGTTTGTCGCCGAGGGTGCGCGAGTTGTGCTCGGCGACGTCAATCTCGAGGCGACCCAAGCCGTGGCCAAGCAGCTCGGCGGTGACGACGTCGCCGTCGCGGTCCGGTGCGACGTCACGCAGGCATCCGACGTGGAAACCCTGATCCAGACCGCGGTCGAGCACTTCGGCGGCCTGGACATCATGGTCAACAATGCCGGCATCACCCGCGACGCGACGATGCGCAAGATGACCGAGGAGCAGTTCGATCAGGTCATCAACGTGCATCTGAAGGGTACCTGGAACGGGACCCGGCTGGCGGCCGCGATCATGCGGGAAAACAATCGGGGCGCAATCATCAACATGTCCTCGGTGTCGGGGAAGGTCGGCATGGTCGGCCAGACCAACTACTCGGCGGCCAAGGCCGGCATCGTCGGCATGACCAAGGCGGCCGCCAAAGAGCTGGCCTATCTGGGCGTCCGGGTGAACGCAATCGCCCCCGGTTTGATCCGCTCGGCCATGACGGAAGCCATGCCGCAACGCATTTGGGATTCGAAGGTCGCCGAGGTGCCGATGGGCCGGGCCGGCGAGCCCAGCGAGGTCGCCAGCGTGGCGCTGTTCCTGGCCTCCGACCTGTCCTCGTACATGACCGGCACTGTCATGGAGATCACCGGCGGCCGGCATCTCTGAGATGGGTAACAGAATGCGTGAAGCCGTGATCTGTGAACCCGTCCGGACGCCGATCGGCCGCTACGGCGGAATGTTCAAGTCGCGCAGCGCCGTCGACCTCGCCGTCACCGCGCTGAAAGGGCTGCTCGAGCGAACCGGTCTGGCGCCCGATGCCGTGCACGACGTGATTCTCGGTCACTGCTATCCCAACAGCGATGCCCCGGCGATCGGGCGCGTGGTGGCGTTGGATGCCGGCTTGCCGGTGACGGTTCCCGGCATGCAGGTCGACCGACGCTGCGGGTCGGGTCTGCAGGCAGTCATCCAAGCGTGCCTGCAGGTGGGCAATGGGGACCATGACCTCGTCGTGGCCGGTGGTTGCGAAAGCATGAGCAACGTCGCGTTCTACTCCACCGATATGCGTTGGGGCGGCGCCCGCCACGGTGTGCGGGTGCACGACGGGCTGGCGCGGGGACGTGCGACTGCCGGCGGCCGCCACTACCCGGTACCGGGTGGAATGCTCGAGACCGCCGAGAACTTGCGTCGCCAGTACGGCATTTCACGCCAGGAGCAAGACGAGCTCGCGGTGCGATCGCATCAGCGCGCCGTCGCCGCGCAGAAGGATGGCATTCTGGCCTCGGAAATAATTCCGGTGATCATCCGGAACCGACAGGGCGAGGAACTCATCGACACCGATGAGCATCCACGCGCCGACACGTCGGTGGAGTCGCTGAGCAAGCTCAAACCGGTTCTGCTGGCTGATGATCCGGAGGCGACGGTCACGGCCGGCAACGCCAGCGGGCAGAACGACGCCGCATCCATGTGTGTGGTGACCACCGCGGAGAAAGCGGCCGAATACGGCCTGACACCGCTCGTCCGCATGGTGTCGTGGGGACTGGCCGGGGTGGCACCCAACATCATGGGTATCGGCCCGGTACCCGCAACCCAAGCCGCACTGGCCAAAGCCGGATTGCAACTGTCCGACATCGACCTCATCGAACTCAACGAAGCCTTTGCCGCCCAAGCGCTTGCGGTGACGCGCGAGTGGAATTTCGGGGCCGCCGACTTCGACCGAACCAACGTGCACGGCTCGGGAATCTCGCTCGGACATCCGGTCGGTGCGACCGGCGGCAGGATGCTGGCCACTTTGGCCCGTGAGCTCAATCGTCGCCAGGCGCGCTACGGGCTGGAGACCATGTGCATCGGCGGCGGCCAAGGGCTGGCCGCGATTTTCGAACGGGTCGCCCAGACATGAGCAGCCCCGGGTTGCCGTTGACCGGTCTCACCGTTGTCGAGGTGTCTAGTTTCGTAGCCGCGCCGCTGTGCGGTGTGACGCTGAACCAGCTTGGCGCACAGGTGATCCGTATCGATCCGATCGGAGGCGCCTCGGATGTGAAGCGGTGGCCACTGTCCGCCGACGGCACGTCGATTTACTGGACCGGGCTGAACAAGGGGAAGCGCTCGGCCACCATCGACGTCCGCTCGGCCGAGGGGCAAGAACTGGCCCAGCGGCTGGTCGTGGAGGGCGATGGCATTGTCGTGACCAATGCGGTGCTGCCCTGGCTGAGTCACGATGTGTTGGCCGCTGAGCGTTCCGATGTCATCCACGTGCAGCTGCTTGGGCGCGGCGACGGGTCCACCGGGGTCGACTACACCGTCAACGCTGCTATCGGATATCCACTGGTGACGGGTCCGGCCGACCACGCCGGCCCGATCAACCATGTACTGCCCGCCTGGGACGTGTGCTGCGGCCTGTATGCGGCGCTGGCCGTTGTCTCTGCGGTGCACCGGCGTGAGCGGTCCGGGGCGGGCGCTAGGGTCACCCTCGCGCTGGAGGACGTCGCGCTGGCCACGGCCGGAAATCTGGGATTGTTGACCGAACCCCAGGTGAACGGGACCCAGCGAGAGCGTCTGGGTAACACCATCTACGGCCAGTACGGCCAGGACTTCACCAGTTCCGACGGGGTGGCCTTCATGGTGGTTATATTGACTCCCAGGCACTTTCGCGACATGGTCGACGTGACCGGCACCGGGTCCGCGGTGGCCGCGCTGGCCGAGGCGCTGGGCGTGGACTTCAATGTCGAAGGCGACCGGTACCGATACCGTGACGTGCTCTCCGGCTTGTTCGCCGCCTGGTTCGCCGACCATACGGCCGAACAGGTCACCGCGGCGCTGTCGCGCACCAGCGTGCTGTTCGAGCGATACCGCACGTTCGCGGAGGTAGTCCAAGACCCGAAAGTGACTGACAATCCGCTGTTTTCCCGGTTGAACCAACCGGGTGTCGGCGATTATCTGGCCGCCGGCCTGCCGGCCGCGTTCGACGGGGCCCACCCCGCCAGCGCGGCCGCGCCGGCGCTGGGCCAAGACACCGCCGACGTCCTCACCGAAAACCTAGGCTTGACCGCCGCGGATATCGCGCGTTTGACCGACACCAGAACGATCGCCTGAAGGGACCACGCATGACAAAACTCGCCCAGACCCTCGGGCTGACCGAATTCCAGACCGAGATCATCGCCACGGTACGGCAATTCGTCGAGAAGGAAGTCATTCCCCACGCGGCCGAGCTCGAACGCGGCGACATCTACCCGCAGGAGATCGTCGATCAGATGCGGGAGATGGGCCTGTTCGGGCTGATGATTCCGCAGGAGTACGGCGGGCTGGGCGAGTCGCTGTTGACCTACGCGCTGTGCGTCGAGGAGCTGGCGCGCGGCTGGATGAGCGTATCCGGGGTGCTCAATACCCATTTCATCGTGGCCTACATGCTGCGCCAGCACGGCACCGACGAGCAGAAGCAGCGGTTCTTGCCCCGGATGGCGGCCGGTGAGACCCGCGGTGCCTTTTCGATGTCGGAGCCGGAGCTGGGTTCCGATGTGGCCGCGATCCGCACGCGGGCGCGCCGCAATTCCGACGGCACGTACACCATCGATGGTCAGAAGATGTGGCTGACCAACGGCGCCACCTCGACGCTGGTGGCGGTACTGGTGCGCACGGACGAAGGCTCGGACAAACCGCACCGCAACTTGACCGCGTTCCTCGTCGAGAAACCGGTCGGCTTCGGCGAAGTCGTTCCGGGCCTGCGAATTCCCGGCAAAATCGAGAAGCTGGGCTACAAGGGCATTGAAACCACCGAGCTTATTTTCGACGGCTACCAGGCCAGCGCCGATGACATTCTCGGCGCCACCACGGGGCAGGGCTTTTTCCAGATGATGGACGGCATCGAGGTCGGCCGGGTCAACGTGTCGGCGCGCGCTTGTGGAGTCGGAATTCGTGCCTTCGAGCTCGCGGTGCGCTACGCGCAACAGCGCGAAACCTTCGGCAAGCCGATCGCCGAGCATCAGGCCATTGCGTTCCAGCTGGCCGAGATGGCGACCAAAGTCGAAGCGGCGCACCTGATGATGGTCAACGCGGCGCGTCTGAAAGATTCGGGGGAGCGCAACGACGTCGCTGCCGGCATGGCGAAATACCTTGCCAGCGAATACTGTTCGGAGGTCACCCAGCAGAGCTTCCGAATCCACGGGGGCTACGGCTATTCCAAGGAATATGAAATTGAGCGGCTGATGCGTGATGCGCCGTTCCTGCTGATCGGTGAGGGAACCAGCGAAATCCAGAAGTCCATCATCAGCAAGCGACTACTCGCCGAGTATCAGGTGTGAGAGATGAGCGTTCCGGGTTTCGCTGCGCGGCCTCAACTTTTTGAGGACGTTGCGCGGTTCATCCGCGGGCGGATATTCGATGGCACCTATGTCGCGGGGTCCTACGTTCGTCTGGACCAATTGGCCGCGGAATTGGGGATCAGTGTCACGCCGGTGCGCGAGGCGCTGTTCGCTCTGCGCTCAGAAGGTCTGATCGCCCAGCAGCCCCGCCGCGGCTTCGTGGTGTTGCCCGTCACCGGGCGAGACGTCACCGACGTCGCGAATGTGCAGGCTCATGTCGGGGGGGAGCTGGCCGCGCGGGCCGCGGTCAACATCACTCACGATCAGCTGCACGAGCTCAAGGAAATTCAGGCCCAGCTGGAGGAGGCCTATGCCGGCGATGACCACGAGCGGACCGTTCGGCTCAACCACGAGTTCCACCGGGCCATCAATGTCGCGGCGGACTCGCCAAAGCTTGCCCAGCTGATGCTGCAGATAACCCGCTACGCTCCCGAGTCGGTGTTTCCGACGATCGAGGGCTGGCCGGGCCAGTCGATCGAGGATCATCGGCGGATCTTGGCTGCGCTCGAGATACATGACGATGTGCTTGCCCGCGCCGCGATGTCCGAACATCTTGCGGCGGGCGCCGTTCCGTTGATCGATCACCTCGTTGCCCGTGGCGTGGTGGCAGATACGGATCGCCCGCCGCCTCGCTGACCTCGACGCGGGTTGTTCCGCGGCCGACCTGGGCATACGCTGCTTTCAGGGTGGCGACAGTTTGGAGAAAAACATGCGCCGAACACTTCCCGCATTGGTCGTATCGGTGGCATGCGCGATCGCGTGCGCGTCTCCAGCCGGTGCCGATCTGTTGGACCCGATTCCGGGGAACGGCGTCTTTGTCGTCGGGCCTGACATCGCACCGGGCCTGTACCGCACGGGTGGGTCGGCGTCGACCTTTGGGGTTTGGATCAACAATGTGCCGACCCAGGCCTCGATGTGCGCCTGGTTCACCTACAGCACGCCCGATGCGAACAAGGAGCATGTACTCCAGACGAATATCTCGGTCGGACCGATGTTCGCGAATATCAACACAAGCGTTAAGGCCTTCGAGTCGCAAAACTGTCAACCCTGGACCCGGGTCCCCTAGAACGATTGGCCAACCAGCATCTCGCGTAGTCGACGGATGTCGACCTTGCCGGTGCCGCCGCGCGGAACGTCATCGTCGGAATCCAGCAATAGCCACACCGTCGGAACCTTGAAGGCACTCAACAGAGTTCGCGCGCAGCCGCGCAGCTGCTCTGCGGTCAGCGCAGCGTTGCCGCACACCACCGCCGCGCCCACCCGGACGCCGGCGGCGCCCGGCACCTTGGTGACGAAGGCGTTGTCGATACCGTCGATCGTGCGTAGCGCCTGCTCGACCTCGCTGGGGTAGACGGTCGCGCCGCTGACTTTGAACATGTCGTCGGATCGCCCGTGGTAGAACAGGAATCCGTCCTCGTCGAGGTGGCCGAGGTCGCCGGTCGGATAAAAACCGTCGGCGGTGAACAGCTCCTCGCGCCTGCGACCGCAAATGCCGCGCAGCGTGTGCGGTCCGCGGATGTGGATCATGCCGGCGGTTCCCGCTGCCACGGGCTCGCCGCTGTCGGAGTCGACGATGCGAACTTCCATGCCTGCGAACGGCTTTCCGCAGCTGCCCCATGCCGTCGGGGGCATATCGGTATCGGCGGGGTAGCCGCAGTACGGACCGAATGCCTCGGTCATGCCGAACAGCGTGGCCCGGGCCCCGGGCGCGGCCCGCTGCTCGGGCGGCAGCAGGGCTTCCAGGCTGCCCGGTCGCAGTGCCGAGAGATCGGCGCCGACCGAGCTCGCGTGCCGTGCCAGTGCGTCCGCCTGATCGGGCCAGCCGCGAAACAGGGTGACCC
Source organism: Mycobacterium sp. (assembly GCA_035996225.1). Lineage (GTDB taxonomy): Bacteria > Actinomycetota > Actinomycetes > Mycobacteriales > Mycobacteriaceae > Mycobacterium. The sequence goes on from DASYJS010000334.1 coordinate 19,803, forward strand.
GTTCGCGCTCCAGCAGTCGCAGGGTGGTTTCGGGCCGAGGGATTTCTTCGGTCACCAGGGTGGCGCCGGCCAGCAGGGCCGACAGTATTCCGCTGCCGTAACCGCCCACCCAGAAGAACGGCATCGGCAGATACAGGCGGGTTTCGGAGGTGATGCAACGCGCCGCGAGACCCGACTGCACGGCACCCAACGCGTTGCCGTGGGAGTGCACGACTCCCTTAGGCGCTCCGCTGCTGCCCGAGGTGAACATGATGACCAGCGGGTCGGCGGCGGTGACCGTTTCGGTCATGGTGTCGATGATCTGCCGGGCCCGATCGGTCGCAGCGGCGCTATCGAGCTGTCCGATCGACCAAACCTGTTGTAAGGAGGGGAGTTCGGGTTGCAGCACCGTCTGGAGGTCGTCGAGATAGCGATGGCCGCGGAACTCCTCGACACTCACCAGGAATTGCACGGCCGCGACTCGCAACTGCGCGACGAGTTCGCCGGCTTGCAGCAGGGTGCTCAGTGGGACCAGGACAGCGCCAATGCGGGTCAGTGCAATGGCGACCTGCACCCAGCGGGTGCTGTTGGGCATGATCAATCCCACCCGGGTGCCCTTGCCCACGCCGGCTTCGACGAGTGCCGCAGCCAATTCGCTTGTAGTCAAGTTGAGTTCGCGATAGCTGAGCCGGGAGGTGGGATCGATCACCATCGGCTTGTCCCCGTCGTGGTCGGCTCGACACCGCACCAGTTGGTCGATGGTGTGCGCGTCCGAGTCAGGCATCGAAGAGCTTCCGCAGCCGCTGCGTGTCGACCTTGCCGCTGGACAACAGCGGCACGTCGGCGCGGGGCAGGGTGATGAGCCGCTTGGGGATTTTATACGCGGAGAGTTCGGCTTTGAGTCGTTCGCCCAGCACTGCGTCATCGAAAGCCGCTGCGCCGTCTGGGCGGACGACCACCGCGGCAACGAGTTGTCCACGCCGGGCGTCCGGGATGCCGATGACGTAAGCCGACGCTCCGCCGGTGACCTTGGTGATGGCCTTTTCCACCTCCGCCGCCGAGACATTGGCGCCTGCCGTCTTGATCATCGCGCTGAGTCGGCCGACGAAATAGATGAATCCGTCGGAATCGGTGCGCACCAAATCACCGGTGTGGAACCAGCCGTCCGCGTCGAAGCACTCTTCGCGACCGCGTTTGTAATAGCACTGCATCAGGTAAGGCCCGCGGATGCACAGTTCGCCAACCTCCTCGACGGCAACGCTTTCCATCGTGTCGGGATGGATGATCCTCGTCTCAAATCCGGGTGCGGGCTTGCCGAATGATCCTCGCCGCGCTTCGGGCTGGTCGGATTCGTCCTCGCCGATCAGCACGACGCTGCCGGCCTCGGTCATCCCGAGCATGTTGTGCCGAAGTTCTGGGTCGGCCGGCCGGGTATCGGCGGCCATGATCGGGTAGAGGTTGCCGCGCCGCATCGACGACAGATCACGCCCGGCGTAGCTCGGGTGGTCGGCCAGGTGAGCGATCCCGGCCGCGAACCCGTTGGTGATGGTCGGCTTTTCGGTTTCCAGCAAGTCCAGCGTTGCCCCGGCATCGGCGGCGTTGGAACACACCAAGGTCGATCCGGCCACCAACGTGGCGAGCAGGCCGAACGCGAACCCGCCGATCCAGAAGAACGGCGAATTGCAGAACAGCCTGTCCGCCGCGGTCAAACCGCGGATCTTGTTGAGGTTCTGCTGATGTCCGAGCAGTGCGGCATGTGTGTGCACCACTCCCTTGGGGGTGCTGGTGGATCCCGACGTGTAGACGATCGCCAGCGGATCGCAACCGTAGACATTGTCTTCCATCGCCGGCACGACCGCGGGGTCGACGGTCGGGGCCAACCGGGTCAACCCTTTGATGTCGCGGATACGCCGCGCAGCGTCGGGGCCGTAGCTGATGGCGATCTCGCGCAGCTGCGGTGCGGTGGCCGAAAACAATCGGCGGTCGGAATCGAAGTCTGAATCCGAAACCACCTCGATCAATCGCTGCACGTAGTCGTGGGAGCGGAAAGATGCGGCGGCCAACAGGATTTCGACGTCGCTATCGAGCAGTTGCTCGCGCATCTCGGGGGCTGTGACGAACGTGGAAAACGGGATCACCACAGCGCCGATTCGCGCGGCCGCCAGCATTGCGACGATGAACTCAGTGCCGTTGGGGTAGAGCAGCCCCACGTGGGTGCCCTTGCCGGCGCCAAGGGCGATCAGCCCACGGGCAAGCTCTGCTGACCGGAAGTCGGCCTCGGCGTAGCTGATGCGGTCTGCGTCGCAGACGAGAAGAGGGTGGTTTTCGCGCGAGCGGGCTTGATGTCGCAGGATTTCGGCGACCGTAAAATCACCGGCCATGGTCGCTGTCGACAGCGGATTCTTCGAAGAAGCGTCGGATCTCGTTCAGGTCGGCTTTGCCGGACGGGGTGCGCGGGATCGCGCCGACGATCGCGATCTCGGTGGGGATCTCGTAGCGAGCCAATCGTGTTCGCAGGTACGCCACCAACGTGTCGGTATCGGTGGCGGCGGACTCGCGCAGTTCCACCATGGCGACCGGCGTCTCACCGAGGCGCGTGTCGGGCCGTCCGACCACAGCCGCGCCCGCCACCGCGGGGTGGCCTTCCAGCGCGACGCGTACATCGTCGGGCATGACCTTGAACCCACCGCGAATGATCGCCTGATCGGCCCGTCCGACGATCCAGAGAAAGTCGTCCGCGTCGATGCGTGCCAAATCCGTGGTCCGCATCCACTGCGCTGATCGTCCCAGCTGTCCCGGCTTGACCTCCAGCAGCCCAACCTGGTCCGGCCCGAGTTGCGTGCCGGCGTCGTCGACCACCCGCAACTGCGCACCGGTGTTGGCCCGCCCGACGCTACCGCGTTTGGCGGTCCAATAGCTCTGGTCGTCGGTCAGGGTCCATCCGGCGACACCGCCCCCGAATTCGGTTGCGGCGTAAGAGGTTAGAACGGGTATGCCGAATTTTTCGGTGAAGGCGTCGGCGTCGTCGGCCGACAGCGGGGCCGTGCCGCAGGTGACGGCGCGGATGCTGTCCAGATCACCTCGCGACAGGTCGGAGTGCAACACTGTCCGCAATGCCGCCGGCACCAGCGATACCGCGCGGGGCCGGTGCTTGCGCACCGCCTGAGCCCACGCGTTGAGCTCGAAGCGTTCCAGCAGCACAAAGGATCTCGCCTCGGCGACGCACTGCAGCACCCGGAAGACGCCGCCGATGTGCACCAGCGGTGAGTTCATGATCGCGACACCGTGTCGCAGCTCTCGAGGTGGCGGCGCGTGATCTGGATCCGGACCGATCACGCTGCGCGCCAGCATGTCGTAGCTGAGGTCAATTCGCTTGGGCGGACCGGTCGTTCCGCTGGTCAGCATGCGCACCGCGACCTCGGGTGCGGCAACGGGTCCGCTGCCGGGTCGCACCGACTCGCCGGGCTCGTCCAGACAACCCGAAATCGACAGGGTGGGCGTTCCGGGGGCCACCAGCGTCGCCAGATCGTCGGGCTCGCCGACCACCAAGGGCAATCGCAGTGTGGCGATATCGGACCGGGTGCGCTCGTCGCCGCGCGACGGGTTGATGGTGACCACGGTCCCACCAGCCAGCAGCACCCCCAGGAAGGCTGCCACCTGGCCCGGCCGGTTGCGCAGCAGCATCCCGATTGCAGGATCGTCGTTGTGTTCGGCCGTCAACACAGCCATCCGCCGGGCCGCCTCGCCGACCTGGCCCCACGAGAGCCATCGACCGTCGTACTCGATCGCGGGTCCCCTCGGCTGCAGATCCAGCACGTCGGCGATGCGTTGACTCAGCGGATGATTGGACATCAGCGGATCTTTGGTTCGCTCCTGGCACCCTTGCCGTCGGAGCCTTGCTGTGCCGCCAGTTCGGCGGTGCCCAGCGGGTTGCCCAGCCGCGTGTAGATCAGGCCCTGATCCAAGGCGGCACGGTAGGGCTTGTCCAGCGACTCCCAGATCGCCTTGACGGTGCCCTGGGTCGCCGACGGCGGCTTGGCCGCGATCGCGGCGGCAATCTCGTGGGCACGGCCCCATAGCTGGTCCGCGGCGACCACCTCGGACACCAATCCGATCCGCAACGCGCTGTCAGCGCCCACCCGTTCGTCGTTGCCCATCAGTGCGATGCGCAACGTTTCGCCCAGGCCGATGCGGCGCATCAGGCCGATCGGCTCCAGCGCGCAGACCAGGCCTGCCGAAACGTGTGAATCGAAAAACGTTGCATCGGTGGAGCAGACAACGACATCGGACTCGTTGATGAAGTAGAACGCGCCCGCGGTACACATACCCTGAACGGCGCACACCACCGGCTTCCACATCTTCTGCCACTTGGGGCTGAGCAATTCGCCGGGATCCTCGTGGTTCCACACGTTTTCGGGCTGACCATACGACGACTTGATGTCCAGTCCCGCGCTGAAGGCCCGGCTGCCGGCTGCCCGCAGCACCACCGCATGCACCGACTCGTCGAGTTTGACGATGCGCCAGGCTTGCGCGATCTCCTCACACATCGTCCGATTGAACGCATTCAGCTGCTCAGGCCGATTCAGCGTGATGGTGGCGACGTGATCGACTGCGTCGACGTCGAGGAGAATGGTTTCGAAATCGGCTGACTTCACTGGCATTTCCAATTGGGTTTCCGCTTTTCCACAAAGGCCTTGGGACCTTCCTGCGCGTCCTGCGTTCGCAGTACCCGCTCGCGGAAGGTTTCGGCCATTATCTCGGCCTCGTGTAGCGGCACGTTCAGGCCCTTGAGAATGGCCAGCCTGGTTCCCCGAACCGCCAGCGGCGCATTGGAGTTGACGATGTCGGCGATCTCGCGGGCCCGGTCGAGGAGGCGGTCGTGCTCGACGACCTCGCTGATCAGTCCGAGATCGTAGGCGCGTTGTGCGCTCATCCTCTCGTGCTTGCCCATCAAAGCCATCCGCAGGGCGATCGAGCGCGGCAACACCCTGGATATTCGCACCAATTCGCGTCCGGCCACCAGCCCGATGCTGACGTGCGGATCGAAAAAGGTCGCCTGCTCGGATGCGATGACGATGTCTGTCGTCGTGACCCAGTCCATGCCCGCGCCACAGCACAATCCGTTGACGGCGGTCAACACCGGTTTGGCCGTGGTGCGAAACGGCGGTGTGCCCTCCTGCGGGGCCTCCCACTGGTCGTAGGTCGACAGGTACGGCCGCTCGTAGATCACCTTGCCGTCCTCGGGAATGGCTTTGACATCCGCCCCCGTGCAGAACGCGCGGCCGGTGCCGGTGACGATGAGCAGCCACACCTTGTCGTCGTTTTCGGCTTCGTCGTAGGCGGTCCGAAGCTCGGTGATCATGTGCGGGCTCAGCGCGTTGAGGGCGTCGGGACGGTTGAGCGTGATGGTGGCGGTATGCCCGTCGACCTCGTAGTTAATCGTGTCGAACGAGTCAGCAGGCATCCGTGTTCCCTTCGTATAGCGCCCGGTGCGACCGAAAGCCTATCCGGTCAGCGGCCATCGAATTTCGGCGTGCGCCGTTGTCGAAAGGCTTCCAAGCCCTCTTTGAAATCGCTTGTCCGACAGGACAGTTCCAGGTTGAACAGTTCCTGTGTCAGGGACTGGTTCAGCGACGCGTGCTGGCCGTAGTTCAGGGCTTGCTTGGCCATCCCGATCGCGACCGTCGGGCCGCCGGCCAGTCGCGCCAGCAGTTGCTCGGCCGCATCGTCGAGTTCGGCCGGACCGACGGTCTGGTGAATCAACCCCCAGTCGGCCGCGTCGGTCCCGCTCACTTTCTCGCCGAGCAGCAGCATCCGCCGGGCTCGTGCCACCCCGACCAGCCGGGGGAGCAGCCAGGTAGCACCCGAATCCGGGCTGAATCCGCGGTCGATGAACGGCTCCCAGAACACGGCATCGGCGGCAGCCACCGCGAAGTCGGCGGCCAGGGCAAGATTGCAACCCATTCCCACTGCCCAGCCCCGCACGCTGCAGACCACCGGGAGCTGGATGCTGTGTACGAGTTCGATCAACCGGTGGGCGGCGTGCGGTATCCGGCGCACCAGATCACCGGTGCGCGGGCGCTGCCCGCTTCCGCTATTGGTGGCGACCCAGTCGGCCCCGGCGCAGAAGTCTTCGCCGGCCCCGCGGAGGTGGATCGCGCGCAACGAGTCGTCGGCGGCCGCCTCCGTCAGCGCATGGATCAATTCCTCGATCATTAAGTGGGTCAACGAATTACGCCGCTGCGGGCGATCAAGCGTGAGTCGCAGAATCGCGCCATCCCGGCGTGCTGTTACCGAACCCTCGGCGTCGGCCGCATCGGTGTCGTGACTCACCGTCGAATCCGGCCTTTCTCAGCGATACGGGAACCCATACAGTAGGCAATACGATTGATACGCTGTATAAGTTATCAAGGAAACGCTGCCGACGGAACAACCGGGTGAAACCCGATGGAAGAGGGTCGCATGGCCCGCGCCGGCGACGATGCAGAGCAAAAGAGCGATGTGGGGGCACCTCCCGCTTGCGGGGGAGAGGAGCGGCGCCGATGGCCTTGGAAGAGGGGCAAGCCGCACCGACGCGCACCGATGAGGCGAAATTCGGGGAGGCGCCCCTGGCCCAGACCGTGGCCGCCGCCGCTGCCATGAGGCGCCTGAGCTCATTGCTGTTGTCGCTCGAACACCCGCACAAGACGGTGGACGCCATGCTGGCGAAGTTCGACGAATGGGAAAGCGAGCTAGCGCCCGCGGCTCCGCGAGACAACGCGCCCCGGATTGGCGCGCTCGACAACGATCCGCGCCGGGTTTATCTCAACCACGCCACCGATATCGGTGCCTACAACCCGTCCTTTCCCGAATATTCCTTCGATTACCTCGACGCCGACAAGGCCGAAGGTCGGGTCGTCTTCCCGCTGGTCTACGAAGGGCCGCCGGGACTGGTACACGGCGGCTTTCTCGCGGTCTTTTTCGACTGTGTCATCCAGCACCACAGTTGCGTCATCGGGCTGTCCGGGAAGACGCGGTCGCTCGCCGTGTCCTTCCGGCGGTCCACGCCGGTGCTGACCGAGCTGCGCTTCGACATTGTCCGGTCGCAGGTCGAGCGGGGCATCGCGTCGACGGCGCGGCTGTTGCTCGCCGACGAAGTGCTGTGCACCGGCGAGGTCAACACCCTTGCGTCGCAGCCGGACAAGCTGACCGGATACACATTCGGGAGGCGGCGAAAGGAGTCCGCTACATGACTGCCTCGAACGACGATCGGGTGCTTTTCGAGGTCGATCCCGCCCGGCGAATCGCGACGATCACACTGAACAATCCCAAGCAACGCAACTCCTATGACGCCACCATGCGCGAGGCCGTCGGCCGCTGCCTGGATTCTGTGGCCGACGACGACGATCTGACGGTGGTGCTGCTGCGCGGGGCCGAGGGAGTCTTTTCCACCGGGGCCGACATGAACAACGCATACGGCTGGTACGGCGACAAGACCAATGGGCCCGATGACGCGGCTAAGCGCCGGCCCAGTCAGCGCAAACGACTCACCGTGGACCGCAAGTCATTTAGCTTCTATCACAACTTCATGGGCTTCCCGAAGGTGACGGTGGGGGAGATCTCCGGCTACGCCTTGGGCGGTGGCTTCGAGATGGCGCTGATGACCGACATCTCGGTGATCGCACGCGATACGAAGATCGGCATGCCCGCGACGCGATTCCTGGGGCCCGCGCTCGGCAGCCTGCACATGTTCTTCCACCGGTTGGGACCGGTTTTGGCCCGGCGCCTGTTGCTGACCGGTGACATCATCGAAGCGGGCGAGATCGAGCACCTTGGAATCTTCACCGACACATGCGATCCCGGTGCGGTTACCGCGCGCGCCCGGTACTGGGCCGAGAAGGCGGCGAAGATGCCTGCCGACGGGGTCGTCATCGCCAAAGAAGCATTCCGCCTCGTCGAACAGACCCAGGCCTACCACGGCGAGGAAGTCGCGAGTTATCTCTTCCACGCCTATGGCACCAACCTGCAATTCGGGCCAGAGGAGTTCAACTTCGTCAAAACCCGTGCACAACATGGCACCAAGGAAGCGTTCCGGCTACGTGACGAACACTTCCACGTGCCGGAACCCGAAGCGTAACAACCAGATCGAGGGCCTAGCCGTCTGCCGTCGCCTTGGCCTGACTGCGCTGACCGGGTGACTTGGTTGCCTTGCCTGCACGCGACGGCGCCGACTTGGTGCCTTTCGAACCCTCGTCGATCAACCGGCTGGCGTGGTCGAGGATGCAGCCGAGGCCGTACTCGAAATTGGTTTCATCGGGTGCCCCGATCCGGTGACCTATCCGGCTTACTCGGGCAAGCAGCGGAGTCTTTTCGGGGTCGATGGAAACGGCATCCTCGATGGCGCGCGGACCGATGTCGGAGGACTGGTTCTTTTCGTAGAGCCGCTGCAGCACCACCGAGCCGCGGACGTGGACCGAAATCGCTGAGTAGGTGTCAAAGGCGTCTTCGGGCGACAGGCCGGCCTCGACCAGATTCGCGATCGCCTTCTCCATCTCCAGAGCGCCCAATCGCGCCGCCTTGGGACTGAGAGCGGCGCGAATCAGAATCAGGTCGCACAGAATTGGGTTGCCCATGAACGTCTTACGCATCAACCGCGCGTGGTTCCGCAGCGTTTCGCGCCAGTCGCTGGCTTCGACATAGGGGGTGGCGAACACGTACTTGCTCAAGGCGCGGTCGGTCATCGCGTTGAGCAGATCGTCCTTCTTGCGGAAATACCAGTAAATGCTGGTAACGCCGACGCCGAGGTGTTTGCCGAGCAGCGGCATGCTCAGGTTGTCTATCGATACTCGCTCCGCGAGTTCGAATGCGCCGCTGATGATGTCATCGGGGTTGATGGACCCGCGCTCGCGTCGTTGACGCTTATCAGCGGTTGCCTGCTTTGCCACTACGGGCACCTCCATCAAAATGTATCCTGTGCGTACGGTCTTCGGCCGTGCCACCGATTGAACCAAATCTACCGGCAGATGCGCTCCCACCTGCGTATATGTAGGCGTGTCGCCATTCGGCTATGGCCGTCAACCGGGCTCTCGTACGCTTTTCCGTCTGTTACTGTAATACCTATCGTAGGCTTTTTGGTATATGAGGCTGGACGGGCGAAGATGACCGGACACATGCCATTGGATAACCCACCGGATGAGCCCCGGACATCGCCGTGGATTTAGGGCTGGCGAATGCCACAGCAGTAGTAGTTGGCGGTAGCCGCGGCATGGGTTTGGCGGCGGCCCGTTGTCTTGCCGAAGACGGCGCCCGGGTGGCGCTGGTAATCGCTTGGCCTGGTGCGGCTTATCGCCGACTCGGGCTCATCAATCCGTAACCAATCACCCAAAATCCCTGTGCCGCAGGCCTATGCGAAGGCCCGGCCACTTCAGGGGTGACCGGGCCTTACGCACACACGTGACTACTGTTGCTCGACGCGCTCGCGTGCTTCGTGAATTTTCGCGTCGGCACGAGCCTTGTCGGCCTGAGCTTCTTTCTTCGTGGCGTTGCGCAGTGCTTCCGCCTTGTCCTGCTGCGCCTGACCTTCGCTGATCCAGTCGTTGCGACCCGCAACCGTGCCGACGACTTCCTTGGCCTTGCCCACGACGTCCTCCACGACGCCCTTGATGATGTCAACCATTGGCGTTTCCCTCCTCCTGCCTAGTGGGTGCCTTCATACCTCTTCCCGATCACCCGATGGGGGAAAACATGATTGAAACGTGGCGCTCGCCACAGCATCAGTTGACCAGCCCATTCGCGGCTGCTTCCGCCGAGGTAACCGGCACGGTCGTTTCCGCAGGAGGCGGCGTCGCTGACTCCAGCCGCGGAGGTCCACCGCGGGTTCGACGTCGTCGTGCCCACAAAACGAGGCCGACGAGAACACCTATCGTTGCTAACGCGAGCAGAAACTGCGCACCCGCCCATGCCGCCTCGATCCGCAGTATCGCTGACCGCGCCTGTTTCAGGCGATGCACCACCGCTCTTGCTGTCGACTTCACTGCTAATCCCCTTAAGTGCCGAATATTCAAGTCTCGCTGTCGGTAACCCGGCGAATCGCCATCCCAAACCGTGCGGTGCGTATTCATTGCTGCGAATCTCGGGGTGTTCATCGCCGCCGCGGGCCCGGCCCTCCAGGGCCTCTCAAGCCGCGGTTCAACATCGGTGAAATTCGCTGTTTGGCGGGCGTTCGCGAGGCCGCGGGGACAGTTGTGGAACGCGGTACCGATAGGTATACAGTATGGGTACAAAGCCCCTGAATCCCGTAGTCAAAGCATGAGGAGGTGCCGCGGACGATGTCCGGCAGCGACGGCGGTTCCGGTGCCCAGGATGCGGTGCTCTACGAGGCCACAGACAGAGGTGTCGCAATCGTCACCTTCAATCGCCCGGAGCGCCTCAACGCTTGGGGCCCAGACATTGCGGCCGGGTTCTATGCCGCCATCGACCGCGCCGAACAGGATCCCGCCATCCGGGCGATCGTGTTGACCGGCCGGGGTAGAGGGTTCTGCGCCGGTGCCTATCTGGGCGCACCGAGTTCGGCGCCCACGTACGGCGAAACCATGAAGAAGGCGGAAAAGACGAATCTTGCCGACCTGGTCGGCGAACGACCGCCGCACTTTGTGACCACGCTACGCAAGCCCGTCATCGCCGCCATCAACGGTCCGTGTGTCGGCATCGGTCTCACCCAGGCGCTGATGTGCGATGTCCGGTTTGCCGCCGCCGGCGCCAAGTTCGGCGCGGTGTTCGCTCGCCGCGGGCTGATCGCCGAATTCGGCATCTCCTGGATCCTTCCCCGCCTGACCAGCATGGGCGTTGCCCTCGATCTGTTGCTGAGCGGTCGGACGTTTCTCGCGGAGGAGGCCGCCGAGCTGGGCCTGGTCAAAGAAGTCGTTGCGGCCGACGACCTGTTGAAGCGTGCCCTCGAATACGCCGAGGACGTGGCCGCCAACTGTTCGCCGGCATCGATGGCGGTGATCAAACGTCAGGTCTACGGTGACGCCACACGCGATGTCGTGGAAGCTAATTCGCTTGCCGACGCTCTGCTCCAAGAGTCGCTGCCACGGCCGGATGTCATCGAGGGGATCACCAGCTTCCTCGAGAAGCGGCCGCCGCAATTTCCATCGCTAACGTCTTCCGACGCTTCGCCGGTGTGACCGGAAAGGATGATCATGGGAACTTTGAGCTATAAGGCGATTGACGTCGACAACCACTACTACGAGCCGCTGGACTCCTTCACCCGGCACCTGGACAGGGCGTTCAAGAGCCGCGGCGTGCAGATGGTCACCCAGGGCAAGCACACCTGGGCGGTGATCGGGGACCGTGTCAACCACTTCGTCCCCAATCCCACCTTCGACCCGATCATCGTGCCCGGTTGCCTGGATCTGTTGTTCCGCGGTGTGATTCCCGAGGGGGTCGACCCGGCATCGCTGATGAAGGTCGAGCGACTGACCGAACACCCGGAGTACCAGAACCGCGATGCTCGCATCGCGGTGATGGACACCCAGGACATCGAAACCGCGTTCATGTTGCCGACATTCGGGTGCGGGGTCGAGGAGGCGCTCAAGCACGACATCGAGGCGACGATGGCGTCGGTGCACGCCTTCAACCTGTGGCTCGACGAAGACTGGGGCTTCGACCGGCCCGACCACCGAATCATCGGCGCGCCGATCATCTCGCTGGCCGATCCGGTCAAGGCGCTCGACGAGGTGGAGTTCGTGTTGTCACGCGGTGCCAAGCTGGTGTTGGTGCGACCGGCGCCGGTGCCCGGGTTGGTCAAGCCGCGGTCGCTGGGCGATCGTAGCCACGACCCGGTCTGGGCCCGACTGGCCGAGGCGGCGGTGCCGGTGGGATTCCACCTCAGCGACAGCGGTTATCTGCACATCGCGGCGATGTGGGGCGGCAAGTCGACGTTCGAGGGCTTCGGCGCCAAGGATCCGCTGGACACCGTCCTTCTCGACGACCGCGCCATCCACGACACGATGGCCTCGATGATCGTGCACGGTGTGTTCACCCGTCATCCGAAACTCAAGGCGGTCAGCATCGAAAACGGCTCGTACTTCGTGCACCGGTTGGTCAAGCGGCTGAAGAAGGCGGCCAACATGCAGCCTCGTGATTTTCCCGAGGATCCGGTGGAGCAGTTACGCAACAACGTGTGGGTCGCTCCCTACTACGAGGACGATCTGTCGGAGCTCGCCGAGGTCATCGGCGTGGACAAGATCTTGTTCGGTTCCGACTGGCCGCACGGGGAAGGTCTCGAGTCACCGGTGTCGTTCACCGAGGAACTCACCGATTTCAGTGAATCCGATATTCGGAAGATTATGCGTGACAACGCTTTAGATCTCCTCGGCGTAAAAGTCGCTGCTTAGTCGCCATGAGCGAATGGACCATTGGCGCGGTTCTCGACGCGATCGCCGACGTCATCGGCGACCGGACGATGACGGTGTGCGGGAGCCGGCGCAGCACCTTCGCCGAGTCGGCGGACCGCACCCGCCGGTTGGCGAACTTTCTGGCCGGCATGGGATTTGGCGCCCATCGCGAGCGCGACACACTGGAGCGCTGGGAATGCGGGCAGGATCGCGTCGCGCTGATCATGCACAACGATCTCTACAGCGACATGGTGATCGGCTGCCTCAAGGCGCGTACCGTCCCAGTCAATATCAACTATTACTACACGCCGCGCGAGATCGGTGAGTTGCTCGATTACGTGCAACCCAGGGTCGTGATCTATCACCGCTCGCTGGGTGCCAAGTTCGCCGATGTGCTGCCACCCGACAGCGCCGACTTGTTGGTGTCCGTCGATGACGGCAGTACCGCACCGCAATTAGCCGGCACGGTGGCGTTGGATGATGCACTGGCACAGGGTGATACCGAACAGGGTGTGACTGGATCGCCCGATGATCTGCTGATGATCTGCACCGGCGGCACCACCGGCCGGCCGAAGGGTGTGCTCTGGCGACAGTCCGACATCTACGTGTCGTCGATGGTGGGCGCAGATCATGTATCCGTCGCCGAGATTCACCACAAGGTGCAAGCCGGCGGGCCACCGTGGTTCGCGGTCTCACCCCTGATGCACGCCGCCGGGATGTGGACGGCGTTCTCGGCGGTCATGGGCGGCACGCCCGTGGTGCTGTACGACACGAGTAAGAAGCTCGACCCGCGATCGGTGTGGGAGACGGCCGAGCGCGAGAAGGTCGGCATGATGACAATGGTCGGGGACGCCTACGCCGCGCCGTTGGTCGCCGAGTTGCGGCGCGGTCAATACGACTTATCGTCGCTGTATGGGATCGGTACCGGCGGGGCCGCAACGAATCCGGAATATCAACGAGCGCTGTTGGAACTGCTCCCGCAGATCACGCTCATCAACGGATACGGCTCGTCGGAAACCGGAAACATGGGCTTCGGGC
>DASYJS010000335.1:0-3299 GCA_035996225.1 Mycobacterium sp.
GCTGAGCCGATAACCTGCACATTGAGGGTCAACATCCGCCCGGCGCATGAAGCTTCTCTGGCCGTCGGCACTCGAACGGTTCAGCGAACGAAGATCCGTGACCGGCCATCAGCAGCCGTGAGGGGCACTGTTGCATTGAGCGTTTGCAGGATCGAGGCAGGCTTGAGCGGTGAAGGTGTCGACCCGTCCTCGCCCGTGGCTGCCTCCGACGTCGGCGTTCACCGGGTTCCGGTTCCCGCCGAAGTGATCGTGGTCGCGGTCCGGTGGTACCTGCGCTACAACCTGTCCTACCGTGACGTCGAGGAACTGCTGGTCGAACGCGGCATCGAGGTCGACCATGTCACCGTCTACCGGTGGGTGCAGCGGTTCACTCCTCTGCTGTCCGACGCCGCCCGTGTTTGCCGCCACTCGCCAGGTGACAGGTGGCACGTCGACGAGACCTACGTCAAAGTCAACGGTGTGTGGCGCTACCTCTACCGGGCGATCGACCAGTACGGGCAGGTCATCGACGTATTGGTCTCAGCCCGCCGGGACGGCGACGCGGCCCGGCGGTTCTTCCACCGGGCGCTCCAGACACTGAAGGTGACGCCCCGTGAGGTGGTCACCGACGCAGCAGCCGTCTACCCCGGCGTCCTCGACGAGCTGATCCCGCAGGCGTGGCACCACGTCGAGCAGTACGCCAATAATCCGATCGAGGCCGATCACGGCCGGCTCAAACACCGATTGAGACCGATGCGCGGGTTACAGACCGATCAGACCGCGCAGGTAATCATCGCCGGGCACGCCTTCATGCAGAACCTGCGCCGCGGGCACTACGAACTCGCCGTCGACGCCCCACCGGCAACGCGGGTCGCCGTTGCGTTTGCCGAACTCGCCCTGGCGATCTGACCTCGGACCGAGACGGGTTCAACGCGTCCATCGATCCCATAACGCAACGGCGCCTCTCCGCGAACTGCAACACCGTGACCATCGCCAACTGCCCCGGCGAGATCCCGGGCCGGCCCCGCACCCCGAACGCGTCGAGGAACGCCCCGTCGCAGAACACCTCATCCAACTCATCACGCACCCGCATCGCCAGCGCCCCCAGACGAAACGCCGCCCTGGCCACCAGCGCCGTTTGCTCAGGAACCTCTGACAGCGCGCGCGGGCGCATCGACATGGACAACCTCACTCTGCAGCCAGACCGACACAAGACATCTACCCGCTACGATCCTTGCCCCCGCCGCACTCACCGGCGCGCAGACACCCCGACGAGATCAAGAATTAGGCAACAGGGTCGTACAGGGTCGCGGTGCCGCCGGGTTCAGGCCCGGGCTGGTGGTGGTCAGTCGTGCCGGTGCTTCTCGTTGTGCCGCCGGGCCTCTTCGAGTTGGTCCTCGAGGATGATGATCCGGCAGGCGGCCTCCATGGCGGTTCCCTGGTCACACATCTCCCGGGCCCGAGCGGCGAGGCGCAGCTGGTAGCGGGAGTAGCGGCGGTGCCCACCGGCTGAGCGGTGCGGGTCGATCAGTTTCGCCTCGCCGAGCCGTCGCAGGAAGTCCTGCGAGGTGCCGAGGATCTCTGCGGCGCGGCCCATCGTGTAGGCGGGGTAGTCCTCGTCGTCCAACGGGTCGTCAAGTTGGGCCATGTCACCTCCATGTCGAGGGCCCCGGCGCATTTCGCGCCGGGGCCCAGGGTTATGGGTCTTAACACCATCTACCGATAGGAACGTCGGGTTGTCGTATCCGCACCAGCCGTGTGTGACGGGTTCGGGTGCGAGGATCGCGTAAGCGTGACCGGAGACCACCTCTCGTTCGATGGAAACTGCGGTGTCCGCCCAGCCTGTGTTGCGGCCGGTGGCGGGCGATCCAACGGTGTAGGGCCCTCCCTTTCCTCTGCGTCCATTACTCGTGCGTCGTGCTGTCCGCCGGTGTCGAAGCCCCACGCGACCTCATGGCCCCGTACACGTGCGGCGAACTGTCATACCTCAGGTGGAGCCCTGAATCGGACCTCGGCCCCACCTGCTGCGCCCGGTCGTGCCTTACGTCCGGGTTCCTGTACTGCTGTGCGTCTACCTGTACTGCTGTGTCGTGCTGAGCGGAGCCCTGAACGTTCGTCGGCCCTGCTCCTACGCCTCGTGCGGGCGGCTCGTCTGCGTCTTTGTTGTTCTCTGTTCTCGACTTGAGAAACATTAGCCAGTGATGGCGAGCATGTCTAGTACCGGAGGCATAGATTTTTGAGTGGTCGCCCGTAGCATCTGGACCCGTCGGACGACCAGCACGGGGCATCACGGTGACACCGTGGCGCTGTGGGTGCCAGAAAGTCGGTCACCTCACGCGGCCTGCGAGTATTCGCCGATCAAGCCGCCGAGACGGTCGCGCCTCACTACCCGCCTACCGGCCGGGGCGACCGGCGGTTGGGCCGGCCCGAACGGCGGTGCCTGTCCGAGTGAGCGGTGTGGACGGTGCGCGTTGTAATGATCGACGTACTCGGTCATCACCGACTGTAGGTGGCGATGCCCGAAGATCAGCATCCGGTCAAGCAGCTCACGGCGCACCGTGCCGACCCAGCGCTCCGCGTACGCATTGGCCCGCGGTGCCCGCACCGGTATCTTGAGGACTTCGACGTCCGCGGCGGCGAAGACCGCATCGAACACGGCGGTGAACTTCGCATCGCGATCCCGGACCAGGAACCGCAACGAATCGGCTCGCTCGCCGAGGTCCATCAGCACGTTGCGGGCCTGCTGGGCTACCCACTCCCCCACCGGATGCGCGGTAACGCCAAGCACATCGACCCGCCGGCTGCCCACCTCGATCCCGAACAGCACGTACAGCCGGCGCAGCGACACCGTGTCGACGCTGAAGAAGTCAACCGCCAGTACGCCCCGCGCCTGGGACCGGAGGAATTGCCGCCAGGTCACCGCCGACCGCTTCGGGGCCGGATCGATCCCGGCACGCTTGAGGATGGCCCAGACGGTGCTTGCACCGACGCGGTAGCCCAGCCGCCGCAGCTCCCCATGAATTCTGCGGTAGCCCCAGGTCGAGTTCTCCCGGGCCAGCCTCAACGCCAGGTTGCGGATCTCGGCGGTGACGGACGGCCGACCGTGTCGGCTCGGATACGTCCACCGGCGGCGGACCAGATCCCGATGCCACCGCAGCAGCGTGCCCGGCCGCACGAACAACCCGCCCCACAATCGGCGGGGCAGCAGCCGTGCCAGGCCGGCCAGCACCGCCCGGTCGGCCCAGTCCACCCGCGGCCGAGAGACCTGACGCCGCAGCATCGCCACCTCATGATGCAGCACCAGAAGCTCGACGTCTTTG
>DASYJS010000336.1:0-3211 GCA_035996225.1 Mycobacterium sp.
AGTACCAGCCCGGCGACCGCCGCGATGCCGACGGTGCCGATGATCAACGGGTTGCGTTCAGAGAACGATTTCATTTCGGCGTGCACCGTCCGGTGGCCTGACCGGCCACCTTGATGTACACCGGCTGGCCGCCTTTTCCGTTGACCTTGAGCACGACATCGCACAGATAGAAGGCGAAGAAGTCGCCGTACAGACCCTGACGCTGCAGCGCCCGGTACTTGTCCGGCAGCGTGTTGAGCAGAGTGTCGAGGTAGTCGTGGTCGGCCACGGCAATGGTCGCGGCCCGGTCGGTTTCATGAACCACCTTCGAAAAAGGCGCCCTGGCCTGCGACAGCAAGTCGGCGACCGAGCCGGCAGCGGCGTTGGTGTAGGCCACCGCGTTGGAGATGTCGGTCTTGCGTTCCGCCAGCGCGTGAATCAACTGCGACAGCGACACCACCGCTTTGTCCAACCGGTCGCTCTGACCACCCAGCGAACCCAGCACCACGTTCAGGTTGTTGACGACCTGCCCGATCAGCTGATCGCGGTCGGCCAACGTGTTGCTCACGGCCGCCGCCTGGTCCAGAAATGACCCGATCGTGGGGCCCTGTCCCTGAAACGCCTGCAGCAACTCTTCACTGAGCGCGTTGACCTGGTCCGGATTCAGCGCGCGAAACAGCGGCTTGAAGCCGCCGATCAGCGCGTCCAGATCCAGCGCCGGTTTGGTGCGGGCCAGCGGAATCGTCTGACCGGGACCAAGCACCTTAAGCCCCCCGGCCCCCTCCTCGAGCGCAAGGTAGCGGTCGCCGAACAGGTTGTCGTAACGGATCACCGCCTGAGTTCCCTCCGTGAGAATGACGGAATTGTCGGCGGTGAACTCGACCCGCACCGTCGCGTCCGGGTTGATGGAGATGTCCTGGACCTTGCCGACCTCAACCCCGGCGATGCGGACCAGCTTTCCTTTCCGCAGATTGGACGCGTTGCTGAACTCGGCGTAATAGGTCTTGCCTCCGCCGAACCGGAGCTGCGCAAAGATTGAAACCAGCAGGAACGCGGCCACCAGGCAGACCGTGAGGAAGAGACCGAGGCCCACTACGGTGCCTCTCAGGTTTTCCTTCATAGCTTCTCTCCTGCTTGCGTGGATCGTCGAGAGTCGGCAGCGGTCACGGTGGCGGCGGACCCGCCGGCGGTGGGCCGCCCTGGTCCGGCGGCGGACCGGGCGCTAACGCTGCTGTGGCCGGTGGTGGACCGGGTGCGGCCGGTGCCGGCGCCGCCGGCGGCACACCAGGGAACAGCGGCACCCCACCCGGCCCGTACAGCGTCGCGTTGAACGGCGGCGCCCCATTGCCGTACGGCTCCGGCCCAACCGCCGGCCCGGGGATGCACTGGCGGACGCTGGGCGGCTGCGGCATGGCGCGGGTCACCTGGAACCATTGCGCGTAGCACGGATGACCGATGCCCCAGTTGGGCCGGATATCCAGCCCGGTTCCCCAACCGGTGTTGGTGACGAGCTCGCGCACCGGGAAGTTCTTCGTGGCATCCGGCAGCGACCCGCACCCCGGCTTGCCTCCGGGTCCTCCCTTGGCCGCGACAATCGGCAGGTTGTCGGGATAGACATAGGGGTCGTTGCCCAGCAACAGGGCGACATCGAGTTGCAGCGTCCGGCCGTCAGCGCCACCCCACGCCGAATAGCCCCCGTGGTCGAGGTACCACGTGGTGCCCTGCAGGAAGCAGGTGTACTCCGGGCTGTATTTGAAAAGCAAGTTCGTCGTCGGCTCGAGCGTGTTGACCGATGCGACGAGGTTGTCTCTACTCGTGCCGAGCAGATTGGTCCCGGCCCTCGAGAAGCCAATGGCGTTGAGCAGCAAGGAGTCCAGCGCACTCGAGTGGTTCACGACGGTGGTGCTCGTCGTGCTTGCGGCGTTCAGGATCGTCAAGATGTCATGGGCGGCCGTGTTATAGGTGTCGTTGAAGTTCTTGAAGGAGCGCCAGTCCTGACGGATGGTGTCGCTGCGCGCGTTGAGCGCCAGCAACACCTGGTTGAGGTCGGTGGTAGCCTCGCCCATCCGTTCGCCTTGTCCGCGCACTCCGTCGGCCACCGCAGTCAGCACTGCGTTCAGCTTGACCGGATCGATCACGTTGAGCAGGTCCACGACATTTTCGAAGACCGTGTTGATCTCGGTGCTGACATTCTTGGACTGCAGCACCGCCCCAGCAGTGAGGCGCTTGGGGCTTGGGTTCTCGGGATACACCAGCTCGACGAATTTGGCGCCGAACGCGGTGGTGGCACTGATTTGTGCCTGTACGTTGGCCGGGATGTACCGGATCTGATCCGGCTCGATCTCCAGCCTCAGGCTGGCCGCGTTATTGCTGTCACCGATCTGGCTGACCCGGCCGACCTGGACGCCGCGCAGCATGACCTTCGCGTTGGTCTCCATCACCAGACCGGCTCGGTCCGACCTCAGGGTCACCGGCACATACGATCTGAACGTGCCCGCGAAGGCCGTCGTGGTAACGAACATGAACACGGCGATTGCGGCCAAGAGGATCACCGTCCACCACGCGGTGGCGATGCGGTGTTGTCCTGGCTTGCGTTTCATCGCACTAGCTCGCCAGGTGGAAGTTGCCGGATTGCCCGTAAACGGCGAGCGTGATCATCACGATCTCCACCGCCGCGACGACCATCGAGGTACGCACGGCGCGGCCCACGGCCTCACCGACCCCGGCCGGCCCACCGCGCGCGGTGTAGCCGTAGTAGGTGTGCACCAGCATGACCACGACCGTGATCGCCACCACCTGTAAGAACGACCAGATGATGTCGCGGGGACTGAGGAACGTGTTGAAATAGTGGTCGTAGACACCGGATCCCTGGCCGTAGATGGCGGTGGTGCCCGCCCGGGAGGCCAGGAAGGCCATCATGATGGCCACGCAGTACAGCGGGATCACCACCACGATGCCGGCGACGACCCGAGTGGACGCCAGGTAGCTGACGCTGCGAATACCGATCACCTCGAGCGCATCGATCTCCTCGTTGATCCGCATCGCACCCATCTGGGCGGTGGCGCCGGCACCGATGGTGGCCGACAACGCGACAGAGGCGGTTCCGGGCACGATGAGTCGGACATTGAAGTACGCCGACGCGAACCCGGTGAGGGCTTCGATACCGACGGACGCCAATTGGTTGTAGCCCTGGATCGCCACCAACGCGCCGGTGGTCATCGTCAGGAAGCCG
>DASYJS010000337.1:0-29875 GCA_035996225.1 Mycobacterium sp.
GTCGTCAGGAACACGCGACGCGTGGAACGCTCTACGAGCTGCATCCCGAGACCGGTCTCCAGGGCGGAGAGCGCCTGCGACAGCGTCGATTGACAGACACCGAGAGTGGTTGCAGCACTGCCGAAGTGCTGCTTCTCGGCCACCGCGACAAAGGCCCTTAGGCCGGCGATCGTCGGCTGATAACTCTTATCGGTCATACCGATCAGTGTAGTGGGAAAGATCACCTTTCATTCAAACTGTGGTTCCGGCAGGATGGGAGCAGCGGCATTCTGGACTAAATCTAGTTTGAGTGGAGGAGCGACATGGCATTGCTGACTATTGGTGACCAGTTCCCGGCCTACCGGCTGACGGCGTTGATCGGTGGCGACCTCTCCAAGGTCAACGCAGAACAGCCCGAGGACTACTTCACTACGATCTCCAGTGGTGACTTCGAAGGCAAGTGGCGGGTAATTTTCTTCTGGCCGAAGGACTTCACCTTCGTGTGCCCGACCGAGATCGCCGCGTTCGGCAAGCTGAACGACGAGTTCGAAGATCGCGACACGCAGGTGCTCGGCGTCTCGGTCGACAGCGAATTCGTACACTTCCAGTGGCGCGCCCAGCACGACGACCTCAAGAAGCTGCCGTTCCCGATGCTCTCGGACATCAAGCGTGAACTCGCCTTGGCCACCGGAGTGCTCAACGATGACGGCGTCGCTGACCGGGTCACCTTCATCGTGGACCCCAACAACGAGATCCAATTCGTCTCGGCGACCGCGGGATCCGTGGGGCGTAACGTGGACGAGGTGCTGCGGGTCCTGGACGCTCTGCAATCCGACGAGCTGTGTGCCTGCAACTGGCGCAAGGGCGACCCGACTCTGGATGCCGGCGAACTGCTCAAGGCTTCGGCGTAATTGTGGCCCTGAGTCAGGGGCTTGAAATTGGAGGCGAAATGACCGTAGAGAATCTCAAGGACGCGCTGCCGGAGTACGCGAAGGACCTCAAGCTCAACCTGGGGTCGATCACCCGGACCGCCGTGCTGAACGACGAGCAGTTGTGGGGGACGCTGCTGGCCAGTGCCGCAGCAACGCGAAACACCCAGGTGCTGGCCGAGATTGGCGCCGAGGCGGCAGACAATCTGTCTGCCGAGGCGTATCAGGCGGCGCTGGGGGCCGCGTCCATCATGGGCATGAACAACGTGTTCTACCGCGGCCGCGGGTTCCTCGAGGGCAAGTACGATGACCTACGCGCCGGATTGCGGATGAACATCATCGGCAATCCGGGCGTAGACAAGGCGAATTTCGAGCTGTGGTCGTTCGCGGTGTCGTCGATCAACGGATGCTCGCACTGCGTTGTCGCTCATGAGCACACACTGCGTGAGGCCGGTGTAGACCGTGAGGTGATCTTGGAAGCGCTGAAAGCCGCAGCGATCGTTTCCGGTGTGGCACAGGCGATCACCGCAGCAGAGACACTGGCGAGCGTCGGCTGATCGTCGCTTCGTGACCGCATCCTGGGTAGCGCACGCGATCTGGTGGCAGGTCTATCCCTTGGGTTTCGTGGGAGCGTTCCCCGTGCCCGAGGGATCGGCGCCGCCGGATCCGGGCGACCACCGGTTGCGGCGTCTCGCCGAGTGGTTCGATCACGCCATCGAGCTGGGGGCCTCCGGAATTGCGCTGGGGCCGATCTTCGCCTCGCGCACACACGGTTACGACACCACAGACCACTACCGGATTGACCCCCGGCTCGGTGATCACGAAGATTTCGACTATCTGATCGCCGAGGCACACGGTCGCGGTCTGCGGGTGCTGCTCGACGGCGTGTTCAACCACGTCGGTGTGGACTTCCCGCGGTACCGCGAAGCGACGCAGGACGACGCGGCGGCGCGCTGGTTTCACGGGCGTCCCGGACGATTTCACACCTTCGAGGGGCACTCCGAGCTCATTACCCTCAACCACGACAACCCGGACGTCGTCGACTACGTGGCCGACGTGATGGCGCACTGGTTACAACGAGGCGCGGACGGCTGGCGGCTGGACGCGGCTTACAGCGTGCCACAACAATTCTGGGCGACGACGTTACCAAAAGTGCGCGAGCTGCATCCGGATGCCTGGATCGTCGGTGAACTCATCCACGGTGACTATGCGGCAATCGTCGAGGAGGCCACGTTCGACTCGGCCACGCAGTACGAGCTGTGGAAGGCGATCTGGAGCAGCCTCAACGACGGCAACTTGTTCGAGCTGGACTGGGCCTTACAGCGGCATAACACATTTCTGGGCAGCTTCGCGCCGCTGACATTCATCGGTAATCACGACGTCACGCGCATCGCCAGTCAGCTGGAAAACCCTGATCATCTGGCCCATGCACTGGTGCTGCTGTTGACGATCGGCGGTGTGCCCAGCATCTATGCCGGCGACGAGTTCGGATTTCGCGCTGTCAAGGAGGAACGGTCCGGCGGCGATGACGCGGTGCGCCCGGAGTTCGCGTCTCCCCCATTGCAGTTGGATACCTCCGGTGCCGAGGTGTGGCGACTGCACCAGTTCCTTGTTGGGCTGCGCCGCCGCCACCCCTGGCTGCATGCGGCCACGACCACGTCGCTGCGGCTGGCCAATCAGCACTACGTCTATGAGACCCGCAGCGGCGATGACGCGCTGGTGGTTGCGCTCAACATCGGCGACGAGCCAATGCGGCTGGTACTGCCGGAGCTGGGCCCAGGGCGCGCCGAGGTGGTTGCCGGATCCGCGGCCCCGCCGCCCGACGTCGTCGACGAGGTGATCGTCGAGGCGCACGGCTGGCGCATCCTGCGGCCCGTTTAGTCGTGCAGCTGGGCCAGCGTCAGCGGGTCCTGCTGGCCGCGGTAGTAGTTGTCGAGCAGCGCGAGGAAATCCTGGCGGTCGTCGGTCGCAAGGGCGAACAGCGTCATCGACGAGCACAACTTGAGATCGTCGGGTGAACCGAAGATCTCCGCGATCGAGCGGCCTTGCACCTTGTTGACCAGCTGGGTGCACTCATGCAGTCGCGGCCCCAGCAGCTCGTGGCCCAGATAGGCGCGGGCCTCCTGCAGCGACGAGATGCCGTAACGGACCGCCGTCGGGCTGCTGCCCAGGCCGCGCAACTGCGGGAAGACGAACCACATCCAGTGACCGCGTTTTCGTCCGCCCCGCAGCTCCTCCACGACGGCGCGGTAGACCGGAGCTTGCGCGTCAACGAAACGTGTCAGATTGAAGGGGTCGTCTGCCGAGTCCATGTGACTACGGTGACATACATGGCGATCAAGCGACGGATGCCCAGAGTTCGCGAGTTGACGCCGCTGATGCAGTTCAAGCGGCCTCAGTTCGACGCCACCACGCGCCGACTCGATGCCGCTATGACCATCCACGATCTTCGACGCATCGCCAAACGCCGCACCCCGAAGGCGGCGTTCGACTACACCGACGGCGCGGCCGAGGACGAGCTGTCGATCCAGCGTGCCCGACAAGCATTCCGCGACATCGAGTTTCACCCGACGATCCTGCGCGATGTCAGCAATGTGACCGCGGGCTGGAATGTGCTCGGTCAGCCGGTCGTCTTGCCGTTCGGGATCGCACCGACCGGATTCACCCGGTTGATGCACACCGAAGGTGAGATTGCCGGCGCCGCGGCGGCGGCCAAAGCCGGCATCCCGTTTTCGCTGTCCACGCTTGGCACCTGCGCGATCGAAGACGTGGTGACCGCTGTCCCGCAGGGACGCAAATGGTTTCAGCTGTACATGTGGAAGGACCGGGACCGGTCGATGGCGCTGGTCAAGCGCGCCGCCGCCGCCGGTTTCGACACCCTGCTGGCCACCGTCGACGTTCCGGTCTCCGGCGCACGTTTCCGCGATAACCGCAATGGGATGACGATCCCGCCGTCGTTGACGCTACGCACCGTGCTCGATGCCGTACCGCACCCGAAATGGTGGTTCGACCTGCTGACCACCGAACCGCTGGCATTCGCGTCGCTGGATCGCTGGCCGGGTACCGTCGCCGAATACTTGAGCACGATGTTCGACCCCAGCCTCACCTTCGACGACCTGGCCTGGATCAAGGACCAATGGCCGGGCAAGCTCGTGGTCAAGGGCATCCAGACACTCGACGATGCGCGTGCCGTTGTCGAGCGCGGCGTCGACGGCATCGTATTGTCCAATCATGGTGGTCGCCAATTGGATCGGGCCCCGGTGCCGTTTCATCTGTTGCCGGTGGTGGCGCGCGAGCTGGGCAAGGACACCGAGATCCTGGTGGACACCGGGATCATGTCCGGCGCCGACATCGTGGCAGCGATCGCGCTGGGGGCGCGATGCACGCTGGTTGGACGCGCCTATCTCTACGGGCTGATGGCCGGCGGCGAAGCGGGTGTCAACCGCGCGATCGAAATCCTGGAGAGCGGGGTGCTCCGCACGATGCGGCTGCTGGGTGTGACCTGTCTCGAGGAGCTTTCGCCCGCCCATGTGACGCAGCTGCGGCGGCTGATCCCGGTCGAGTAAGTGGCGGCGTGCCCGACTGTGAAGCTGGCCGCACACTCGATGCCGACTGTGCGACTGGCCGCACGCTCGGCCGCAAGCGCTGACGCGCTGGGGAATCGACCAGGTCGGGAACGAGTTGCATTGCTTTAGCCGAGCGGCACCGCACGCCGCAGGCTTGGTCGCCGTTGAAAATGTTGAAAATGAGGAGTGGCAGTGAGTGCTCTGATTCGTCCCCAATTCACCACGATCGACGGGCTCTCGGTGCGTTTCGCTGAGGGCGGACAAGGCGATCAGGATGCGATCTTGTTGAGCCCGTGGCCGGAGAGCGTGTATGCGTTCGAACCCAGCTGGGAGCGATTGGCGGCGCACGCGCACCTGGTGGCGGTTGACCCGCCCGGGTTCGGAAAGTCGGACTACCGCGAATCCTTGATGAACCCAAAAGCAATGGGTGACTTCATCATTCGTGTCGCTGACACCTTCGGACTGGATAATCCACATGTCGTCGGGCCCGACATCGGTACCTCGTCGTCATTGTTCGCCGCGGCCGCGCAGCCGGGCCGGTTCCGCACCGTTGTCGTCGGCAGCGGCGGTGCCGCAGTGCCGATCCAGGTGACCGGTGTGTTGAAGGACTGGGTCGAGGCCACCGACCTGGAGCCGTATCGACAGTTCGGCGGACGCAACATCGTCGAGATCGCGCTGAGCACCATTGCGGGATACCGCCCGTCGGACGAGATCCGCGAGGACTATCTGTCCGGGTACGAGGGCGACCGCTTCGCCGACACAATCCCGTATGCCCAGAGCTACCGCGAATACCTGCCCCAACTCGCCGAGCTGCTCCCCCAGATCCAGACACCCGTTCGCATCGTCGCCGGGGCCGACGACCAGGTGGTGCCGCCGGTCAACGCCGAGTTCCTCGGGCAGCACCTCCCGCACAGTCGGGTCGACCTGATCCCGGGCGCGGGCCACTTCTGTTGGGAAGAAAAGCCCGCCGAATACGCGGCGCTCGTCACCGAATGGTGGGCCGAAGCCGGCCGCTGAACGCTTTTACCGTGCCCCGGCCAATCTGCTTTCGGTTGCGGGTGCGGTTGAAACCTGCCAAGGTGGTTACGTGAAATTCGCGTACGTGTGCGGCCGGGCGTGCCTCAACTTCGCGGGCACGATGAAACACCGCAACAGCGCACGCGAGGAGCGGTTGACCGAACCCGCGGTCCTCTCGGATTGGGCCGTCCAGGCGGGGCTGGTGGATGCCGACATCAAGGTCGCCGACGACGATCTCGTCACGGCGATTGAAGTGCGCGAAGCGATCTACCGGACTGCCATCGCCCGATTGGACAACCAGCAGCCACGGCCGGCCGACGTCGACCTGCTGAACGAGCAGGCATCGCTTCCCCAGCTGACACCGCGCTTGCTCCCGACCGGCGCTACGTGCCGCGAGGGCACCGCGGCGCAACTGATCGCCAGCCTGGCCGCGGATCTGCTCGACCTGCTCGCCGGCCCCGACATCGACAACGTCAAGCGGTGCGCCCACCCGAACTGCTCGCTGCTCTACGTCGATTCCTCGCGGGCCAAGAGCCGTCATTGGTGCGGGATGGCTACCTGCGGCAACAAGGTCAAGGTCCAGGCCTTCCGGGCCCGCCAGCGCGCGTCGGCTCATTGATCTAGTTCACATTCGGCACTCGCCCAAGTTCCGTCGGGAACAAAAGGCATCCGGCAAAGGTTGAGCGCATCAGACTAAACCTTTGGAGAAGAGATGTCTGAAGCGAAATCGTTGCCCGTCCTGTTTGTCACCGACACCATCGTGTTGCCGGGAATGGTGGTGCCGATCGCGTTGGATGACGCCGCGCAAGCGGCGATCGACGCGGCGCGCGCCAGCGACTCAGGAGAGCTCCTGCTTGCCCCCCGGCTGGAAGACCGGTACCCGTCGCACGGCGTGATCGCGAAGATTGTGCAAGTCGGACGCATCCCCGGCGGCGGTGGCACCGCCGCGGTCGTGCGGGGTGAGCGCAGGGCCCAAATCGGGGCGGGAGCCACCGGGCCGGGCGCCGCGTTGTGGGTCGAGGTGACCGAGGTTGCAGACGTGGAGACGACCGACGAAATCAAGGCGCTGGCCGCGGAGTACAAGAAATTGCTGCTGGCCATGCTGCAACGGCGCGAGGCCTGGCAGATCATCGACTACGTCAACAGCCTGACCGACCCGTCGGCGCTGGCCGACACGTCGGGATACGCGTCGTACCTGACTGACGTGCAAAAGCGGCAGCTGCTGGAGACCGTGGACGTCGCCGAGCGGTTGCGTGTGTTGATCGACTGGACCGGCGACCATCTGGCCGAAGTCGAGGTCAACGACAAGATCGCTGACGACGTTCGCGAGGGCATGGAAAAGACGCAGAAAGAGTTCCTGCTGCGCCAACAGCTCGCCGCGATCCGCAAGGAACTGGGCGAGGGCGAACCCGACGGGTCCGACGACTACCGGGCCCGCGTGGAGGCCGCCGAGTTGCCTGACAAGGTCCGCGAGGCCGCGCTGCGTGAGGTCGAAAAGCTGGAACGCTCCAGCGACCAAAGCCCGGAAAGCGGCTGGATTCGTACCTGGCTGGACACCGTGCTGGACCTGCCGTGGAACGTCCGCACCGAGGATTCGACGGATCTGGCGGCGGCGCGGGGCATCCTGGACGCCGACCACCACGGGCTGGACGACGTCAAGGACCGCATTGTCGAATATTTGGCCGTGCGTTCCCGGCGCGCTCAGCGTGGCCTGCAAGTCGTCGGTGGCCGCGGCTCCGGCGCGGTGATGGCGCTGGCCGGTCCGCCCGGGGTCGGCAAGACATCGCTGGGCGAGAGCGTGGCCAGAGCGCTGGGCCGCAAGTTCGTGCGCGTCGCGTTGGGCGGCGTGCGCGACGAGGCCGAGATCCGCGGACACCGGCGCACCTATGTGGGTGCGTTGCCCGGCCGGATCGTGCGCGCGATCGGCGATGCGGGGTCGATGAATCCCGTTGTGCTGCTGGACGAAATCGACAAAGTCGGTTCCGATTATCGCGGCGACCCTAGCGCGGCACTGCTCGAGGTGCTCGACCCGGCGCAGAACCACACGTTCCGCGACCACTACCTGGATCTGGACCTCGACCTGTCCGACGTCGTGTTCTTGGCCACCGCCAACGTGATCGAGAACATCCCGTCGGCCCTGCTGGACCGCATGGAGTTGGTGCAGATCGACGGCTACACCGAAGACGACAAGGTCGCCATCGCTCGCGAGTACCTGCTGCCCCGGCAGCGGGAGCGGGCGGCGCTGAATGACGACGAGGTCACCGTCACCGACGCCGCGCTACGCAAGATCGCGGCCGACTACACCCGTGAGCCAGGTGTGCGGCAGTTCGAGCGGCTGCTGGCCAAGGCGCTGCGGAAGGTGACGACCAAGCTCGCCGTGGATAGCGGGCCGAAGACCATCGACGAGCCGGATCTGGTTGATTACCTTGGCAGGCCACGGTTTACGCCCGAGTCAGCCGAACGCACCGCGGTGCCCGGCGTGGCTACGGGGTTGGCTGTCACCGGCCTGGGCGGCGATGTGCTCTACATCGAAGCCGGGGCCACCGATGGCGAGTCCGGGTTGCAACTGACCGGTCAACTGGGTGACGTGATGAAGGAGTCCGCGCAGATCGCGCTGTCCTACGTCCGCTCGCATGCTGCCGAGTTGGGCGTCGACCCCAAATCGCTGGACCGGCGCATCCACGTGCACGTGCCCGCAGGCGCGGTGCCCAAGGATGGCCCGTCGGCCGGCGTAACGATGGTCACCGCGCTGGTGTCGATGGCCACCGGACGTCAGGTCCGCTCCGACGTCGGCATGACCGGCGAGGTCACGCTGAACGGCCGGGTGCTGCCGATCGGTGGCGTCAAGCAGAAGCTGCTCGCCGCCCAACGCGCCGGCTTGTCAACGGTGTTCATCCCGCAGCGAAACGAGCCGGATCTGGACGACGTGCCCGCCGAAGTGCTCGAGGCGCTGACGGTCAAACCGATGACCGACGTTGCGGAGATCGTGGCTTTGGCGCTGGAACCGGCGACGCAGGCCACCACGGTCGCTGCTTGATATGAACTTGGCCGGGATCGTGTAGCAAACTAGCTCGCGGTCCCGACCAAGGCCGTTACCTCCCAGCGGGTTCTCGGAACCTTGTCGACGGTGCCAAAGCTCGCGGGCCGGGGCCATCGACCAACGCTCGGATGCACCTCAGGACGGTCCGGTCAAAGCCGAGTTCTCGCACGACGGTCTGGCGCTGCGTCCCCGCCCCGCGACCTGCGTAGGTAGGCGAGCGCAGTCGCTTGTTGCAGAATGGGCGATATGACCGACCTGGGGGATCTCAAACGGCAAGTAGTTCATCGCGTGCAACGACTGTTGGTCAATCCGGTGGGCCGGCAATTGCCGGTGACGATGCTGGAAACGACTGGCCGCAAGAGCGGACAGCCACGACACACCCCGGTGGGTGGACGCCTGGTGGACAACCAGTTCTGGATGGTCTCCGAACACGGCGACCACTCGGACTACGTCCGCAACATCAAGGCCAACCCGGGAGTTCGAGTGCGCCTCGGTGGTCAGTGGCGCAACGGTACCGCTCACCTGCTGCCCGACGATGACCCGCTGCAGCGGCTGGGCAACCTGCCGCGGCTCAACAGCGCGGTGGTGCGCATGATGGGCAGCGAGCTGCTGACCATCCGGGTGGATCTGGCCTGACCTAGCCAGGGTGTCGGTGCGGACAATTAACGTCAACGCATGGCATACGACCTCGAACTCGCCAACCGGATCCGCGAGTTGCTGGCACAGCAGCGCGGTGTCGACGAGAAGTCGATGTTCGGCGGGCTTGCGTTCCTCATCGGCGGGCACCTGGCGGTAGCGGCCAGCGGCAAGGGCGGATTGATGGTGCGGGTGCCCCCTGAGGACACCGCCAAGCTGTTGGATCGCCCCCATGTGAGTCCGATGGTGATGGCCGGCCGCGAAACCCGGGGCTGGCTGCGTGTCGGCGCCGAGGGTGTGAAAACCAAACGCCAGCTTGAGAGTTGGATCGCCCGCGGCGCCGGGTACGCGCGCAGCCTGCCGCCGAAGTGACTCCAATTCGTTTGCCGGTGCGCGTTGCGGGTACGCCGCGACTCATGAGCAAGTCGGACGGGTCCAAGCAACTGGTGCGACGTGTGCTTAAGGTCGGCGGCACCACGTACGCGGACGAGGCGGGAATTCGGATCAACGACAAGCCGATGCCGTTGTTTCAACTGCTGGTGTTGTGCATGCTTGCCAGCAAACCGATCGATGCCACTGTTGCGATGCGTGCCGCGCGCGAGCTGTTCCAGGCGGGCCTGCGCACGCCCGAGGCCGTCCTGGCATCCGACCGGCAAACGATGATCAGCGCCTTCGGTCGCGCTCACTACGTCCGCTACGACGAGAGCTCGGCCACTCGCCTCACCGAGATGGCGCAGCGGGTGCGCGACGAGTATTCCGGGGATCTGCGCGAAATCGCTGAGCGCTGCCACCACGACGCCGCCCAGGCGAAACGAATGCTCAAGACTTTCAAGGGGATTGGTGATACCGGCGCCGACATCTACCTGCGCGAGGTTCAAGACGTCTGGACATGGGTGCGACCGTACTTCGACGACCGTGCCACCGGTACGGCCAAGCAACTCGGATTGCCTGCCGAGCCGGACAAACTGGGAGCACTCGCGCCGCGCGCCAACGCGCGACTGGCTGCCGCTCTTGTCAGGGCGTCGCTGGACGAGGACCTGCGTCGGCGGATGACCGGTTGACCGTCCGAATCGGTACATCCGGGTGGTCCTACAACCATTGGGCGGGCGTGCTGTACCCGCCGGGAACGGCGTCCGCGCGTCGGCTGGCCCGCTACGCGGAAGTGTTCGACACCGTCGAATTGAACGCCAGCTTCTACCGCTGGCCCAAGGATTCGACGTTCGTGGGGTGGCGCGACCAGCTGCCGCCCGGCTTCACGATGTCGGTC
Organism: Mycobacterium sp.; assembly: GCA_035996225.1. Taxonomy (GTDB): domain Bacteria; phylum Actinomycetota; class Actinomycetes; order Mycobacteriales; family Mycobacteriaceae; genus Mycobacterium. Next base: position 10,435 of record DASYJS010000337.1, read on the forward strand.
AAGGCGCATCGCGGATTGACGCACTATCGCCGGCTGGGCTCACCCGAGCCCTGGATCGAGCGCTTCGAACGGTGTTGGCAGCTGTTGGGTGATCGATGCGGTGTGCTGCTGGTCCAGGTGCATCCGGAATTGCAGCGCGACACGTCAACTCAGGCCCGCCTCGATTCGTTCCTGGACGGTGTGCCGGCGTGGATCCGGGTGGCCGTCGAATTGCGTCACCCTTCCTGGAATGACCCCGCTGTCTACCAGTCGTTGGAACGCCACCGTGCCGCGTACGTGGTGATGAGCGGTAGCGGACTGGCGTGCATACCGCGGGCCACCACCGATTTGGTGTACATCCGGATGCACGGCCCGGACTCCGATCCGATCTATGCCGGCTCCTATTCGAATGACGAGTTGCGGTGGTGGGCCGACCGAATCACCGAATGGGATCGTGATGGCAAGGACGTGTGGATGTATTTCAACAACGATCTGGGTGGTCACGCGGTCCGCAATGCGCTCCGGCTGCGGGACCTGTTGAGTTAGCCCGGCGCGAGTAGGGTGGGAATGCGAAACGAACGGAGCAGCGATCATGGCCAGCTCGACTACATTCGTAATCGTCGGCGGCGGACTTGCCGGAGCCAAAGCGGTAGAAGCTCTGCGCGACAATGGCTTTGACGGAAGAATCATTCTATTCGCCGCCGAGGCATATCTGCCCTACGAGCGACCGCCGCTCTCCAAGGAATATCTGGCCGGGAAGAAGTCGCTGACCGACTTCACCGTGCAGAACTCCGACTGGTACCTCGACCACAACGTCGACCTGAGACTGGGATCGCCGGTATCGCGCGTGGACACCAGCGCGCACACCGTTGGACTTCGCGACGCCACCACAGCGCACTACGACAAGCTGCTACTGGCGACCGGGTCGGCGTCACGGCGACCACCAATCCCCGGATCCGATGCCGATGGAGTTCACTACCTGCGCACTTACGACGAAGCCGAGCTACTGAATTCTGTTCTGACCGAGGGATCTTCGCTGGCGGTGGTGGGCGCCGGGTGGATCGGGCTGGAGGTGACCGCCGCCGCTCGGCAGCGCGGCGTCGAAGTGACCGTCGTCGAGGCCGCTAAACAACCATTGGTTGCCGCGCTCGGCGAAACAGTCGGTGAAGTGTTTGCCAACCTGCATCGCGACCACGGCGTGGATTTACGCCTGGAAGCACAGGTCGAGGAGATCTCCACGGCAGACGGAACGGCCACCGGGCTGCGGATGCGCGACGGCTCGACGGTCGCCGCCGACGCCGTATTGGTTGCCGTCGGCGCGAAGCCGAACATCGAACTCGCCGAGCAGGCCGGGCTGTCCATGGGCTCAGGCGTTCAAGGCGGCGTGCTCGTCGATGCCTCGTTGCGCACCAGCGATCCCGACATCTTCGCGGTCGGTGACATCGCGGCCGCCGAGCACCCGTTGTACGGCACCCGCATCCGCACCGAACACTGGGCCAATGCCCTCAAGCAACCCGCAGTGGCCGCCGCCGGAATGCTCGGCAAGCCAGGCGAATACGCGGAGCTGCCTTATTTTTTCACCGACCAGTACGACCTCGGAATGGAGTACGTCGGGCACGCGCCGAGCTTTGAGCGAGTGGTCTTTCGTGGCGATGTCGCCGGACGCGAATTCGTCGCGTTCTGGCTCGACGGCGACAACCGGGTGCTGGCCGGGATGAACGTCAACATCTGGGATGTCCTCGACGACGTCAAAGCCCTGATCCGGTCCAAGTCTGCCGTCGACCCCGACAAACTGGCCGACCCACAGTCACCGCTCGCCGATCTCCTGGGCTGACGTAAGGTCCACGGGCACCCAGTCGTGGTCGATCACTGCGGGTGGGCGCTGCGCCTGCAAGCGTTCCCGTTCGGCGCGGCGTCGTTTGATCCGCAGTCGGGCGTCGGTTGGAATGGTGACCAGTTCATCGCACGTCAGGTAATACACATCATCGACGACATCGATCAGTTCGGCCGCCACGCAGCGAGATCCAAGCTCGCGCAACGTCATTCGAAGGGCATGGGTAAACCGGATGGTGGTGTCGTGGGCAAGCTCGCGTGAAACGCGGACGTTGGTGGCAATTCGCTGGACCAGTGTCGCAGGGGGGTCCGGCTCGGCCGGCCCGGCGGCCGTCTCAGCGGCCGCGGCCAGCAGCATCGCCGGGTTGTCGATGTAGACCTGACTGACGAGCTCGGCCTCCCCCGGCCCACGATGCCCGATCCGGCCGATAGCGGCATCCAGCAGTCCAGCGGTGGGCGGAGATAATGCGCGGATGCTGGCGATGTTGCCGTCCTGGGCCATCGCACGCAGCGGCGGGTCAGCACGTAAAGCGGCTGTCAGATCGGCTATCTCGTCGGCGATGTGGCCGCTCTCCATGATCACGTCCAGCCCGGACACGCGGGAGCCCGCTGCGGTGTGCTCCAGCGCCGCTGCGGTGACGCCGGAGTTGATCAACCACAGCGCCGTGAGGATCCAGCCCTGGTGAATGCGGTCCCGCAGCAACCGGACCCGGACCCCGAGGCCCGCGTCGGACAACAGACTCAGCTGCGCGGCATCGCAATGTTCGACATTCGCGGCGGTGCTGTAGGCCCGCGTATCGGCCTTGAGATGGCGCACCAGAGCCAGCGATCGTCTCGTGGCAACGGCCTTGGCGACCGATCCGAGCGCTCCGCCGGCCAGCCGGGGCTGACCAAACGGCAGCACGTCCCCGACCTGCGGCTGGTCGACCAGGGCGCGCTGCACGAGGGCTTTGTCCCAGCCGAGCAACTGGTTGGCGGCGACGACGTTGGCCGACACCCCGACATAAGGCCGGTGACCGAAGACCGCGATGGCCCTGCTCGCCCATTCGTCGTCCACCACGCCGCCCAGCGCCAGCGCCTGACCCATCACCCGGCCGGCGGTGTGCAGCCCGCCCAACTGGACATCCAGGGTTATCGGGGTCAAGGGCCCGGGCAGTGCCTCGGCGAGGCCGTTGGTGGCGAAGACCGGGAACCGTGGATCGATGCGGTCGTCGAACTCGCCCTCCACGCCCTCGGGAGCGGCGCTGCGCAGCTCGTTGGACAGCGCGGGGCGCGGGACAACCTCCACCGGAAGTGCCATCTGGACCCCGTGACTGGTCGCACCGGCGGCACCGATCCTGCGGCCGACGAGTCCGCGTGCGGTGTCGGCGACCGCATCAAACGCCGGCCAGCCGAACTCGAACATCCAATCCTCTTGTGCAGCAACGACATCCATCGGAGGAATGAGGTGTGGCCAGCCGCGAACCCGATGAATCCGGGACCGGGGGTCAACGGATCGCAGCAGCCGCCACGCAGTCACCACGTTGGTAGTGTCCGGGGTGGCGAGATCCACCACACCGGTACGGTCGGTGTTGAGCGCCAGTACCAGGAAGCGCACCAGGTCGTCGAGATGCAGCACCCTCATCGGCTGTGCCGAAACCTTGGCGCGCAGCAGTGTGGCCACGGTGCGGCACACCATCCAGTCGAGCTGGCGCCCCACCGGCGGCGCGATCCGGATGATCAGACTCGGTCCCAGACTCGTGGACACCAGGTCCTCGGCTGGTTCGTACACCTCCGGGGAGCCCGCGGCGTGGGACACGAACAGCAACCGGGCACCGGCGCGGGCGGCGGCGTGGGTCACATAGGCCACCCCGTTGATATCCGCACTACCCGGTGCTGTGGTTTCGACCGGGGCCAGGTGGATCACCGCGTCGGCGTCATCGGCCAGTTCTTGCAGAACAGGGTCGCTCAGCGGCGCGCAGACAGACTGCACCGCTGGGTCCAGACGGGCGTCGGGACGGTCAGAAATCCCGGAGACCGTATGCCCGGCCGCAACGAGCTGCCGTGCAACCAGCCGCCCGAGGCTGCCGGTGGCGTCGGTAACCAGGATGTGCACCTGGGCTCACCTCCCCCAACGTCCCCTTCGACAATAGGCACGCCATTAGACTTACGCGACCGTTACTGGGTGAACGGCGTTCTGGCCTGGTGATTTATTCCCGGCCGATCTACTGCAGCGTCGCGCCGCCATCCGCGGTGACGGCAACCTTGGCGCCACCGATATCCTCACGAACAGTCGCCTGCGCCGAGTCCGGATCGGCGATCACCGCCAGCGCCCGCGACCCGTCTTGTGTGCGCACAGCAACGAAAACCTTCTCCGGCTGTCCGTCGCGATCGAACGGCGTCGTCCACGCTTCTACGGCGCCAACGCCTTCCCACTGGACCAACCCGTCCCGGGTCTGCACGCGCTCTACCGCGGGTTGCATGTTCTCCCAACGGAATTCGCCCGGTGGTTCGGTACTGTAGACCCCGAAGCTGTGCTTGGTCAGGTAGCCGCCGTTGGCGGTGATCAGCGCCCGCCGTCCGGGATTGGCCACCAGCAGTTCGGCCACGGTGGCAATCGAGTGCATGACGTAATTGCTCCACGGGCCGCCGGCGAACGTCAGCCCACCGGTAACGGTCAGCGGGCGGGCGGGATCGTCGATGCTCAACCCCAATTCGGTCGCGGCCACCTGAACGGCGGACGGAAAGCACGAGTAGAGGTCGACGTAGTCGATGTCGTCGATGCCCAGGCCGGCGAGCTCCAGCGCCCGTGCGCCGGCGATCCGGATGGCCGGCGAGCGGTGTAGTTCGTCACGATCGGCAATCGAGGGCGTGTCGTAGGCGTCCGTGCCGGCGTGCGGGTAAATCCACTGCTCGGCGGGGACTTGCAGGCGCTTGGCCTGCTCGACGGACGTCAGGATCAGCGCGGCGCCTTGATCGACCATGTTGTTGGAGTTCATCAGCTTCGGGTACGGCCAGCTGATCATCCGGTTCTGCGGGCCGGGCACCGAGATCTCCGCCGCGGTTGCGGGTTTGCGGATCCAGGCGTGCGGATTGCCGACCGCGACGGCGTTGAAACGCGCCCACAGCTCGCCGATACGCTTGCGGTGGTCCTCGACCGACTCGCCGTTCGCGATGCGAAGCGCCTGCTCGAACAGCGGGTAGATGTAGGCCGGCCGGTCCAGCTTGATCCTGATCTCGGCGTCACCGGCCATCGGAACGTCCTCGCCGCTGACCTGTGCCATCGGCACGGATTCATCCTGAGCCGTCCACTCGAGCCTGCTGCCCTTGGCCTTGAGTCCTCGCCTGGTGCGCCAGGTTTCGGCTCCGGTAAGCAGCACCACGCCGGCGCGGCCCTGCTGGACGTCCAGGCAGGACTGGCTGAGCAGTGACTGCGGGACATTGCCGCCGATCGGGCTGTACAGCGTCGTGAATTTCTGTGCGCCGATCCGCTCGCCGACCAACAGCCCGGCGTCGCGGTAGGTCGCCGACAGGATGTTGACCACCCGGACCGAGTCCACGGCCTCCAGAGCCCGGGCATCGGCGGCTTGCCGAGCGGCGGCGACCATGAGGTCGACGGGTTCGACCGAACGTGTTTCCGGGTCGATCTCGTCACGGTGGTTGACCTGGCCGTAGCCGATCAGCACCGGTGTCCTGGGGTCGACGGGCATAGGACGAACCTATCTGGGCGACGACGCGGGCACCGAAGGGCATCGAGCGTGCAGCTGGCCGCACACTCGACTGCCAACGTGCGGCCGGGTGCACATTGGGCGGAAGTTAGGCGGTGGTCGCGGGCGCGAACAGCACCTGATCGGTGACCAGCTGGTCGATCTCCTCGTCGCTCATCTGAAGCAGTTTCCGGCAGAGGTCGCGGGTGTCCTGACCGGGCAGGGGTGCGGGGCGTTGCGGAGCCGGTGGGATGTGCCGGAATGGCGCCGGGCCGGTCTCGGCCGGCATTGGCTGCTCGATCAGGGGATGCACCATGTCGCTGAGCAGTTTTCGCTCGCTCAGCTGTGGGTCCTCGAGGACGTCCGGCGGGCGGTTCATCGGGCCGGCCGGAATTCCGGCCGCCTGCAGCGCTTCGGCGGCCTGCGCCGGGGTGTGCGTGCGGGTCCAGGTGGAGACCAGCTCCACCAACTCCCGCCTATTGGCCACCCGCGACTCCCCGGCGGCGAAGCGCGGATCGTCAGCCAATTGTTGCTGTTCGAACACCGATGCAGCACAACGCCATTCGCTGTCCGACCGGATCGAGATGGCGCACCACTCGTCATCGCCGGCGCACGGGTAGACCGCGTGCACGCTGGTGTCATCACAGACTTCGGCGATGCCGGCCCGCAATGCAGCCTGGGTGACGTACAGGGTGTCCAGCTGATTAACGACGACCTCGGCCTGCGAGATGTGCACGTGGGCCGGGTCGCCGGTCCGATCGCGGCGGATCAGCGCGGCCAGGGCCGCGATTGCGGTGACCCGCCCCACGACATGGTCGGGGAAGATCGTCGTGGCGTCGTAGAACGCATGTCGGGCACCGGCGGCGCGAGCTTCCTCGGAAGCTTCCTCGGACGTCCAAAGCCGAGTCACGCCGGTGGTGGCGCGGACCAACGGGCCGTAGCCCATGCGCCTGCTCCACGGCCCTCGGTTTCCGAATGCGCTGCTGCCCGCGAGCACGATCCGGGGGTTGATCTGGCGCAACGTGTCGAAGGAAAACCCAAGCGAGGTAAGGGTTCCCGGTTTGAAATTGGCAAACACCGCGTCGGCCTCGGCGACCAGTCGTCGAAATATCTCCTTGCCCTGCTCGCTGCGCAGGTCCAGGCCCAGTCCGAGGTGATTGCGGTGCGTCCAGGCGAACGACTCGCTCATCACGTCGCCGACGCGCGACTGCCGCAGCCCGTCGGGGTAGTCGGCGCTTTCGACCTTGATGACCTCGGCGCCCATGTCCCCGAAGAGCCGACTCAGCTCGCCACCGGCGACGATCACACCCAAATCCAGGATCCGCAGGTCCTGGAACGGATAGTCTCCGGCCCGGCCCGACGGTGAGGCCGTCACCGGGTCGGCCAGCCAGCGCGGTTCGTCGGCTCCGGCTGCCGGGGCCGGGGTCCGGAAACCGGAGCGTTCGTCGTCGACAACGAAGTATCCGGTGGGCACGTCCGTGCGCACCCCGGGGACCAGCTCGGTGTTGGTGATCGCACCCACGGCCTGGAAATGCTCTGAGGCCAGGATCCGCGACGGCGTCAGCACCGCCGAGATCGGCACCCCATGAGCCTGACCCTCGGCAACCAGCTCCTTCATCGTCTTGTCGGCGAACAACACGTCGACCAGTACGCCGATCTGCGGCCACGCGGCGAACCGGGGACCCAGCCCGTCGTACGTGGGGTCCTGGAATTCCTCCGGCTCCCCCAGCCAGCGGCGCAGGCCGCGCCACTGCCGCGGCGCCATGACACAGAGCCGGACATAGCCGTCCTGGCACGGACAGATCGGGTAGGGGTCCTGGTTGCGCGGGCGGCCCCGCCACCCGCTGCTGCGCTGTCCGGCGCTGGCCTGCCCGTGCGCGCCGAAGGCCGGGTCGAGCGCCATCACGACCGCGTCGAAGCGGGAGAAGTCGATGTAATCGCCTGTGCCGCAGCGCAGCCTGTCGTAGTAAGCGACGAGCGCGGCCCAGGCTGCCTGCACGGCGGCGGTCGCCGAGGCGATACCGTCCGGCGGTAACACCGGGGTGCCCGTCGTGGGGCCTGAGCGCGACAACGAGCCCGACATCGCGAACAGCACGGGATCGGTCGCCCGCCACGACGAGCGCGGACCCGTCGCGCCGAAGTCGCTGATCGACAACACGACCAGGTGCGGGAACCGATCGGCCAGCTCGGCACACGACGTCCCGAACGCCACGGCCTGACTCGCGGGGCCGGCGTCGATCACGATGTCGGCTCCCTCGACGAGCTCGAAGAATCCGCGGCGGTCGTCGTCGAGCGGGTTCAGCACCACACTTCGCTTGTTGGCGTTGTGCACGGCGAAGGGGATGCTGGCGCCGGCCAGCGTCGGCCGGTCGTCGCGAACCGGGCTGCCGCCCGGGGGCTCCACCTTGACGACGTCTGCGCCCAGGTCGGCGAGCAGGCGGGTCACGGTGTCGGTGACTCCGCCGGACAAGTCGAGGACACGCACGCCAGCGAGCAACCGGTCGGCCATTGGCTCACCGTACCGGCCCGCCGCAGCCGGGTGTCGCTCGGTGGCCAAAAGCCTAGTCGCCCAAGCTGGTTCGGGTCTGCTCGAGTGTGCGTCGATAGCGCACTTCGTCCACGGGCAGATCGCCGTAGGTCGAGGTGCGGCGCGTCCCGTCGAACGTCCACCCGTCGCGCTCGTAGAACCGCCGAGCACCGACATTGCCGTCCAGTACCCACAGCGCAGCCGCGGTGACGCCCACTTGGCGCAGCCGATTGCGGGCCGCGGTCATCAGCAGACGACCAACGCCGGTGCGCAGATACGACGGATCGACGTAGATCGCCATCACCTCACCGAAGTTCGACAGGTCTTCGTCGCGGCACAGGCCGGTGGTGACCAGGCCGCACAGCGTGGAACCATCGACCGCGACCTGGGTGGACGGCAGCTGAAAACCCATGCGGCCAAAGGTGTATCTGTCGGCCCAGGCTTCCGGGTCGAGGCTGTCGAGGTATTCCTGGGCGATGAGTCCCCGGTACGCCGACTGCCAAGAACGAACGTGTACCCGGGCCACGTCGTGCGCGTCGGCCGGGACGGCTCGGCGCACGCTGGTCATCGTTGCAGTATCGACTCCGCGACGCACGCACGGCCTGGCACCCGCGGTTGTCATTGCGCCGCCGGAAGCCGAGTGCTGTGCTTAGCAGATGGCAGACACCGCATCCATCGGCCTGAAAGTCCAGGGCAAGGTCATCGTGATCACCGGCGGCGCACGGGGAATCGGCCTGGCCACCGCGACCGCACTGCATAACCTGGGCGCCAAGGTCGCCATCGGCGACGTCGACGAGGTCAGGGTCAAGGAGTCCGGGGCCGCGCTCGGCCTTGACGTCTACGGGAAACTCGATGTCACCGACCCGCACTCGTTCGCCGAGTTCCTCGACGAAGTCGAGCGGCAACTCGGTCCGATCGACGTGCTGATCAACAACGCCGGCATCATGCCCGTCGGCCGGATCATCGACGAACCGGAAGCCGTCACCCGGCGCATTCTGGACATCAACGTCTACGGCGTGATCCTGGGGAGCAAGCTGGCGGTGCAGCGCATGGTCCCCCGCGGTAAAGGACACGTCATCAACGTCGCCTCGTTGGCCGGCGAAGTCTATGCCATCGGGCTGGCGAGTTACGGTGCGAGCAAGCACGCGGTGATCGGCTTCACCGACGCTGCCAGGCTGGAGTACCGCTCCGCCGGGCTGAAGTTCTCCCTGGTGTTGCCGACGTTCGTGAACACCGAACTCGTCGCGGGCACCGCGGGAATGAAGGGATTCAAAAACGCCGAGCCGGCCGATATCGCCGCCGCGATCGTCGGGCTGGTAGCCCACCCCAAGCCGCGGGTACGGGTCACCAGGGCGGCCGGCGCGCTGATCGCGTCGCAGAAGTTCCTGCCGCGCGTGGTCTCCGAGGGTCTGAACCGTGTCCTCGGTGGTGAGCACGTCTTCACCGATGACATCGACGTCGACAAGCGCAAGGCCTACGAAGCCCGCGCTCGCGGCGAGGAGTGACTTTCGCTCCTAGCGGCGTTCGTCGGCGGCGCGGACAATCGGGCAGGTGAGCCTGGATACCCCGACAACCGCGCCCGAAGAACTCTCCGACGACGAACTGACCCTGATTGACAAGTACTGGCGCGCCGCCAATTACCTATCGGTCGGCCAGATCTATCTGCTGGACAACCCGCTGCTGACCGAACCGCTGGCGGCCGAGCACATCAAACCCCGGCTGCTGGGGCACTGGGGCACCACACCCGGGCTCAACCTCATTTACGCGCACCTGAACCGGATCATCCGCAACCGCGACGCCAGCGTCATCTACGTCACGGGGCCCGGCCATGGCGGTCCGGGCCTGGTGGCCAACGCCTACCTGGAAGGCACCTACACCGAGGTGTACAGCGGTATCGGTGAGGACGCCGAAGGACTGCGCAGGCTGTTCCGTCAGTTCTCCTTCCCCGGCGGCATACCCAGCCACGTCGCCGCCCAGACTCCGGGGTCCATCCACGAAGGTGGCGAACTGGGCTACGCGCTGGTGCACGCCTTCGGCGCGGCCTTCGACAACCCGGATCTGGTGGTCGCGTGCGTGATTGGCGACGGCGAAGCCGAGACCGGGCCGCTGGCGGCCGGCTGGCACTCGAACAAATTCCTCAACCCGGCCATCGACGGGGCGGTGCTGCCGATCCTGCACCTCAACGGCTACAAGATCGCCAACCCGACCGTGCTGGCCCGCATCCCACACACTGAACTCGAATCGCTGTTGCGCGGCTACGGATACCGGCCGATCACGGTCGCCGGCGATGATCCGTCCGTCGTGCACCGGGAGTTGGCCGCCGCCTTCGACGAGGCTTTCGACGAGATCGCCGGCATCCAGCGTGCGGCGCGCAACGGCGAACAGACCGACCGCCCCGTGTGGCCGATGATCGTGCTGCGCACCCCAAAAGGCTGGACCGGGCCCAAGGTGGTCGACGGCAAACACGTCGAGGGCACCTGGCGCTCACACCAGGTGCCGCTCTCCGAGACGCACGACAACCCCGCGCACCGCGCGCAGCTGGAAGAGTGGCTGCGCAGCTATCGCGCCGAGGAGTTGTTCGACGGGCACGGCGCGCTGCGCCCGGAACTGCGCGAGCTGGCACCCACGGGCCAGCGGCGGATGAGCGCCAACCCGCATGCGAACGGCGGCCTGCTGCTGCGCGAGCTGGATCTGCCGGACTTCCGCGACTACGCGGTGCCGGTGCCGCGGCCGGCGGCGTCCACCCATGAGGCAACCCGCGTGCTGGGAACCTTCCTGCGCGATGTCATCACCCGCAACCCGGACCGCTTCCGGCTGAGGGGTCCCGACGAAACCGCGTCCAACCGGCTGTCGGCGGTGTTTGAGGCGACGGGCAAGGTCTGGCTCTCGGAGACCGGGCCCGATGACGAAGGTCTCGCGCCGGACGGCCGCGTGATGGAGGTGCTCTCCGAACACCTGTGCCAGGGCTGGCTGGAAGGCTATCTGTTGACCGGGAGACACGGGCTGTTCAACTGCTACGAGGCGTTCGTGCACATCGTCGACTCGATGCTCAACCAGCACGCGAAATGGCTGTCCACCAGCCGCGAACTACCGTGGCGGCAGCCGATCGCGTCGCTGAACTACCTGTTGAGCTCGCATGTGTGGCGCCAGGACCACAACGGCGCGTCCCATCAGGACCCCGGGTTCATCGACCTGGTCGCCAACAAGCGCGCCGAGATCGTGCGGGTCTACCTGCCGCCGGACGGCAACACGCTGCTGTCGGTGGCCGACCACTGCTTGCGCAGCCGCGGCTACATCAACGTGATCGTCGCCGGCAAGCAACCCGCGCTGGCCTACCTCGACATGGACGACGCGATCGCACACTGCACCCGCGGCCTGGGGATCTGGGAATGGGCGAGCACCGCGACCGGCGAACCCGACGTGGTGCTGGCGTGCGCCGGTGACATCCCCACTCAAGAGGCCCTGGCGGCCGCTGACATCCTGCGTCGCGAACTGCCCGACCTGGCCGTGAGAATGGTCAACGTCGTCGACCTGATGCGGCTTCAGCCGGATTCCGAACACCCACATGGGTTGCCCGACAAGGAATTCGACGCGCTGTTCACCCGTGATAAACCGGTCATCTTCGCCTATCACGGCTATCCCTGGCTGATCCACCGGCTCAGCTATCGCCGCGCCAATCACGCGAACATCCACGTGCGCGGGTTCAAAGAGCGCGGCACCACGACGACGCCGTTCGACATGGTGATGCTCAACGACCTCGACCGCTTCCACCTGGTCATGGACGTGATCGACCGGGTCGACGGGTTAGCCGGCCGCGCCGCGCTGCTTCGGCAGCGGATGGCCGACGCGCGGCTGGCCGCCCGGCGCTACACCCGCGAGCACGGGGAGGACGACCCGCAGATCGCGCATTGGACGTGGGAGGTTAGCTAGGCGGTGCGCCGCCGAACCGCGGGTAAACTCGGCGGGGATGCCTGAGCACGTCGCGACCGCCTTCGACGCCGTTGACCTCCACCCGGTGGTGTCACAGCTGTCGGCGCTGCACCGGCTGCGGCTGTACTTCGACATCGCCGTGGTCGTCGGCGTGCTGGTGCTGACGAACCTGATCGCGCACTTCACCACGCCGTGGGCGAGCGTCGCCGCCGTCCCGGCCGCCGCCGCCGGGCTGGTGCTGTTGATGCGGTCCAACGGTCTGGACTGGGTCGACCTGGGCCTGGGCCGCGAGCACTGGAAGTCTGGGGTGGGGTACGCGCTGGCCGCCGTGGCCGTCGTGGCGTCGGTGATCACGGTCGGCGTGCTGTTGCCCATGACGCGGCCGATGTTCCTGAACAATCACTACGCGACGCTCTCCGGTGCGCTGATCGCGTCGATGCTGATCATTCCGCTGCAAACCGTGATCCCCGAGGAGCTGGCCTTCCGGGGTGTCCTGCACGGCACGCTGCATCGGGCGTGGGGATTTCGCGGGGTGGCAGTCGGGGGCTCGTTGCTGTTCGGCCTGTGGCACGTCGCCACGTCGCTCGGGCTGACCAGCAACAACGTCGGCTTCACGCGGCTGTTCGGCGACGGGATCGTCGGCATGGTGGCCGGGGTGACCTTGGCCGTGCTGGCGACGGGTGCCGCGGGATTCGTCTTCAGCTGGTTGCGCAGGCGCAGCGGCAGCCTGATCGCGCCGATCGCGCTGCACTGGTCGTTGAACGGGATGGGCGCGTTGGCCGCTGCGCTCGTCTGGCACCTGTCGATCTGAGCCTGGCTACACCAGCAGTACTGCGGCCCCGGCGATGCGACCGGCGCTGAGATCGGCCAGCGCCGCAGCGGCTTGTCCGAGCGGGTATTCCGGAGTGGTCACCTCGATGTGATGGTGTCCCGCAAAGTCCAGAAACTTCCGCGCATCGGCCCGGGTGTTCGACGTGACCGACCGAATCTGGCGCTCCTGGAATAGGTGACGCTGATAGTTCAGGGCGGGGATATCCGACAGATGAATCCCGGCGATCGCCAAGGTGCCACCGCGGTCTAGGGCCTCGCACGCGGGCAGCACCAGATCGCCGACCGGTGCGAACAGGATCGCGGAATCCAGCGACACCGGCGGTGGATCGGCGGCGCCCTGAGCCGACGCGACGCCAAGCTGCAGCGCCAGCTCGCGGGCCCGCTCGCCGCGGGTCATCACGTGCACCTCGGCGCCTTGGGCCAACGCGACCTGCGCGGTGATGTGAGCGCTGCCGCCGAAACCGTAGATGCCCAGCCGGCCACCGGACGGTAGTTCGGCGCGCAGCAGCGAGCGGTATCCGATGATGCCGGCGCACAACAACGGCGCGAGCTGGCTGTCGCTGTAACCGCTCGGCAGATGATGCGCGAAAGCCGCAGGGACTGTGGCGAACTCGGCGTATCCGCCATCGGCATCCCAACCCGTGTATCGGGACTGCGGACATAGGTTTTCATCGCCGCGGCGGCAGTATCTGCACACGCCGCAGGTGTGGCGCAGCCAGGCGATGCCCACCCGGTCCCCCACCTCGAAACCCTCACCGGCGTCGGCGCCCACCTCGACGATCTCCCCCACGACTTCGTGGCCGGGAGTGACCCGCTCGCGGTGCACCGGGAGGTCGCCCTCGGTGACGTGCAGGTCGGTGCGGCACACGCCGCAGGCGCGGACGGCCACCAGCAATTCCGAGGGCGCGGGTCGCGGCACGTCGGTGGTGACACGCTCCAGCGGGTCGGTGTCCATCCTGCCGGGCCGACGCACTCGCCACGCGCTCATCGTCGTGGTGGTCGCCTCCGGAGCCATCACCCAATCATGCCGCTACGCGTCGCCGATCGGCATGGCGTAAGGGTGTTGCACGCCTACAGAGTCTTCGTGCGCGAGGTGGCGACTTTGTAGATCCACAACAAGATGACCGCCCCCACGAGTGCGCCCAGGAACGAGTGCTGGATGGGCGGGTGAATGTCGAACTGGTGCGGTGGAAAAACGATGCTCCCCAGGGTGCCGCCAACATACGACCCGACGATGCCAAGCAACGCAGTTGCGACCCAACCCATCGGCTGCTTGCCCGGCACGAGGAGACGCGCAACCAAGCCGACGATCAGACCAAGAACGATTAGCCAAATGATGTGTAAGACCACGACCGGCTCCTTCGACTGTTAACTGGCGGGTGGGACCCGGTGGGTATACCCCGTACCGGCCAACTCAACCGTCTCGGGGATTCGCGACTTCCCTTGTCGTGGTGGGGCTTAACGCGTCACGCGCGACCCGGCTCAGCCGGATTACGGCTTTCGCACCATGCCGACAATCCAGAGCAGGATTACCGACCCCAACAGTGCCGTGAGGAAGGTGAAGGTCCAGCCGCCGGACGCAGTGTCGAAAGCGAAGCTCAATAAGAAGCCGCCGATCAACGCACCGACGATGCCGATCACGATGTTCATCAAGATGCCGGATCCGGAGCCTTTGACAAGCTTGCCGGCGGCCCACCCCGCGAGGCCGCCAATGATGATGTAACCAATCACGCCGACGCTCGTCAGCGTGGTTGATCGGGCCAGGTATTCGGTAGCTGCCGTGACGTCCATGCGGGTCTCCTTGCGCTCGCTGTCAAAACCCAGCCCGAAATTCTGGGCCGTCGTCGCGGTATACCCCGTTTGTGGGTCAGGCCGTGGACGTCTGCTGAGGCGCGGGGCTCGGAGTGGGAGTGACTTCACTCGCGGGTGCTTGGCCTGGTGCCGGGGCCGGGGCTGGAGCTGCGGGGGCCGGCACGCCCGGACCCGGTGCGGGCGCCCCCGGAGCAGGCGCGCCGGGAGCCGGCGGCTGTGCTGCCGGGGCGGTGAACGGCAGGATCGACTCGGCCAGCGCTTTCGCCCCGACCTTGTCCACCGGGTTGTTGCCGGTCCCGAGCCATACCACAAACCAGCGCTGGGGCGGCCCGGCGCTGGTCGCCCCGGGCGCGCTGACAACACCAGTCCAGATCTGGCCGCTCGGCTTACTCGGATCGCTGAACTTGACCTCGTAGAACGACGCGCTTCCGGTAATCCCATTGGCGCCGGTGAGCGGGGTGGATTCCTGGTTGATCCGCGTGCCCGGATACGGCATGAAGAACTCACCCATGTCCGAGCCCAGCCGGACCGCGGCCTTGCCGTCGTTGGCTTCGGCGCTGGCGTAAAGCTTTTGGTCCAGTCGTCCCATCACGATGCGAGTGTCGTTCGCAACCGGCGCCGGCTGACCGGCCGCCGGCGGCGGGCCGGTCATCTTGCTAAGCAGCTCCGAGCCATAGTCGAGATGCGAAGCGTCCGACTCCGCCCATCCGCCGGGAAGGGCGAAGCTAAATCCGCCGACGGCGTTAGTGATCCGGGCGGCATTCGGGTCGACGGGCGGGGGCGGTGGAGGTGCGTTCGGGTCGACGGGCTGGGGCGGGGGCGGTGGTCCCGCATTCGGGTCGCCCGGCGCGGGTTGCCCAGCGGGCGCCGGGGCCCCCGGCGGTGGAGGCGTGGTCGCGGGTGCCTGGGCTGGTGCCGGGGCCGGCGCTGTGGTTGTTGCCGGGACCGGAGTTGGGACCTCGGGATCGGCATACGCGGTGGCCGGCAACGCGATGGTGACGGCGCTGGCACTGGTCACCGTGGCGATCGCCAGCGTCGCCCACAGACCTTTGCGACGTGTCGAGTTTGAGTCCACCTGATCCATGGCGACGAACCTACCGTGTTGCCGCTGTGACGCAAGGGTGCCTTGCTGAGGATGCAAGGCGGTTTTCCGGTTGTTGCCGGAGTGCAACCTACGGTGAGTCCGCGCAGTTCACCGCGGGTGGGTGTGCGACGCGGCCGGATACAGCGCCACTTCGAGAGCTTTGACCGAAAACCAGACCCGGTCTCCGGGTGTCAGTTGCAGCTCGGCGGCCGCGTCGACGGTGATCTCCGCGGCCAGCCCCGGGGCACCGTCGGGCTGCTCCTGGCCGCGGACCAGGACCGCGGATCCGCGGATATCGAGCTCTGCCACGGTGAGGTCAACACAGTTGCGGGGGCTGCCGTGCGGCGGGTCTCGATACACCGCCACCGCCGTCGGCGAGAACACCGCGATCGCGTCCTGCCCGTTCGCCAGCGCGGAGCCCAGCTGCTGGGCGGGGGTCCCGTGCCAGTGCGCGCCGGAGCGGGCGTGCAGTGCGCCGCCTGGCCCGATGGTCCCGTTGACCAGGTTGATACCCGCGATGCGGGCCCCGAAATGACTGCGCGGCGCGGTCAGCACCTCGGGCACGGGTCCGACTTCGGAGATCTTCCCCGACTCGAGGACCAGCACCCGATCGGCCAGGGTGAACACGTCCAGCAGATCGTGGGTGATCAGGATTACCGCGCAACCGCTGCGGGCGACCACGGTGCGTAACACCGCACGGATGGCCGCCGCCGCCCCGACGTCCAGACCGGTCAACGGCTCGTCGAGCAGCAGCACATCGGGTTCGGCGGCCAACGCCCGCGCTATCGCCACCCGCTGGGCTTGTCCGCCGGAGAGCTGCCGCGGTTTCCGGTCGGCGAACTGTTCGGCATCCACCTCGCGCAGCCAGCGCAGCGCCGTCTGCTTCTCCTTGGCGCGAGCGGAGCGGAAAATCCGCCGGCGGCTGTGCGGTCCGAACGCCACGTTGGCGGCGACGCTCATGTGCGGGAACAACAACGGATCCTGCAGCAACAGCCCCACCCGCCGGTCGTGTGTCGCCACGTCCACCCCGGCCGCCGTGTCCGTCAACACCCGATCCCCCAGCCGCACCACCCCCACGTCGGGGCGAACCAGCCCGGCGATGACGTGCAGGGCGGTCGACTTACCCGCGCCGTTGGGTCCGAGCACCGCGAGCACCTCGCCGGCAGATACCGAGAACTCCACATCCAGCTGGCGGTCGGCCACGACCGCGCGAAGCTGCAACTCGCTCATAGCCGGCTACCTCGCGTCTGTTCCGGTCAGCCAGCGCGCACCCAAGCCGAGTACCACCAGCGCGGCCACCGCGACAAGCAGGATCGACAGCGCCACAGCGGCGTTCGCGTCGGTCACCCGTTGCAGATAGATTTCCAGCGGCAGGGTGCGGGTGACGCCTTGACGCGAACCCGCAAACGTCAGCGTCGCGCCGAACTCCCCCAGCGAGCGGGCGAACGCCAGCACCGCGCCGGACATCAGACCCGGCAGCAGCAGCGGCAGGGTGACCCGCCACCACACCGTGCTGGGCCGCGCTCCGAGCGTGGCCGCGACCACCTCATAATCGGATCCCGCGGTGCGGGCGGCACCCTCGAGGGAAATCACCAGAAACGGCAAAGAGACAAAGGTCTGCGCCAGCACCACCGCGGTCGTGCTGAAGGCGATGCTGATCCCGGCTGCTTCCAAGTACTGCCCGATCAGTCCGAGCCGGCCGAACGCGTAGAGCAATGCGATGCCACCCACTACCGGCGGCAGCACCAGCGGCAGCAGGATCAGCGGCCGCAGCAGCAGGACCAGTCGCGCCGTGCTGCGGGCCAGCACCAGCGCCATGGGTACGCCCAGCAGCACGCACAGCACGGTGCTCGCCGCGGCGGTCTTCAGGCTCAGCAACAACGCCGTCTTCGACGAAGAGCTGGTGATCAGCGACCAGAAGTTCGGCCAGTCAACCTTGATCGCGATCGCCAGCAGCGGCAGCACCACGAAGGCGGCCCCAACGGCGGCGGGGACAAACACCCAGCGGGGCAGGTTGCTACCACGTCTGCTAATACGTACACCTCTAGCTGAGTAACGGCGTTCACCCTGAAAACCGCCAGGTGCGCGGGGCGCGGACTCGGACTCGGACTCCTGAAGACGTTAGCCCGGAAAGGGGGAGCCGATGGAGCTTGCGGCTGTCCAGTGGTTGCGGCTGCGACGACGCTGGGCTATTCGCTTTGCCGCAGCAACGCAACGCGACACATGTCTACCTGAGCAAAACGGCACATCAGCAAACATAAGTTGGTAGAAGTGGGGCATGATCCCACAGGACTTCGCGCAGGCCGGGCTGTTCTTTGGACACAACCTGCAGTCGCAGACCGACGCGCCGACCAAGCCAAATGCGCCGGGTGAGCTGGAGCGCTGGTTCGACGAACACACAGATGGCGACGGCGTCTGGAAGTGGCGGCACTACTTCGACATCTATGAACGCCACTTTCGCAAGTTCGTGGGCCGTGAGGTCCACGTGCTGGAGATCGGGATCTACAGCGGCGGCAGCCTCGCGATGTGGCGCGAGTACTTCGGCGACGGCCTACACCTCTACGGCGTCGACATCGCACCTGAGGTCGTCGCCTACGAATCCGACGAGGTGAAGATACTGGTCGGCGACCAGGGCGACCCTAACTTCTGGGCACGAGTGATGGCCGACATCCCGAAGCTCGACATTGTGATCGATGACGGCGGCCACCAGCCGCACCAGCAGCGCGTCACCCTTGAGTCCCTGCTGCCTGTGCTCTCACCCGGCGGAGTGTTCCTGTGCGAGGACATCCACCACCCCCGCAACGAGTTCTGGAACTACGTGAACGGCCTGGAGCGCAATCTCCACCATTGGGAGGTCGAGGCGGTCGGACCGGGCCGCGAGGCGACGATCGGGCCGAGCAACTTCCAGCGGCTGATCTCATCGGTCCACCAGTATCCGTACGTGGTCGTGCTGGAGCGCCGCGACGAGCCCCTCGCAACGTTGCAGTCAGAGCGCCGTGGGACCAACTGGCAGCCTTTCAGCAGCGGTGCGCACGGCGTCGGCACCGACCGGCCGGCGCGCCCCCAGTAGCTGCGACGTGCCACTAGAGCCTGCTCCGTTGAGGGTGCCAAACGGTAGAGGTTCGTGGTCCGGCGCACAGTTGGAGGTCAGGGTTTTGCGAAGCCCGATTGAGCCAGGATCTTCTGGCCCGCATCGGACGTCACCAGGGTCACGAACTTCTGCGCCATCCTCGCCTGCGGTGCCTTCTTCAGCACACCGATGGGATAGACATTGACCGCACCGGCGGCCTCGGGAAAGTCGACCGTCGTCACTTTGCCTCCCGCGCTCTTCGCGTCCGTGACATAGACGAGCGCGGCGTCGGCCTGTCCGGTGGTGACCTTGTTGAGGACGTCGGTCACGCTCAGTTCCTCACTGACCGGGTTGAGGTGCACTCCGGCGCTGTTCTCGACGCGCTGGGTCGCCGCTCCGCATGGCACCGGCCGCTGGCAGATCACCACATTGATGCCCGGCTCGGCCAGGTCGGCGAAGGAACCGATTTTCTTCGGATTGCCCGGCGCTGTCACGATCACCAGGGTGTTCGCCGCGAAGTTCGTCGGGTTGCCGGCCAGCAATCCGGCCTTGACGACCGTGTCCATCTGAGCGGTGTCCGCCGACGCGAAGACGTCGGCAGTCGCACCCTGCGTGAGCTGCGTCGCCAGTTCGGAGGAACCCGCGAATTCAAATTCGACACCGCCACCGGGATTGTCGGGTTTGAACTG
>DASYJS010000338.1:0-11512 GCA_035996225.1 Mycobacterium sp.
GCAGGTCGAGATACGCAGATCGCGAATCGGTTTCAGTCGCGGTCAAAGCTGCCCCCTACGTCCCATGCCTCTACTCCCACTTGTCGGCCGGTTGTCCAGCCTAGACGGCCACCGAAGCCGCCAACGCGTTTCACGGTTTTCCCGCACGTCCCCGGCGTAGCCGGGCATCGCGCGGGTGCAGCGTGAACCGCCACCAGCAACCATCAAACGCCTCAACGGATCATCTCCCATGTCCCTTCCACACCAGCTCCTACTCCAGACCCCGACAGCGAGGACCGCGACCTCAATTGAAGCGGACGAGGCCGTGCAGACGGCTGGGATTTTCCTCGCGCGGGAGCCAAAACTAATCGAACTCAGTGCTTCCGCAGCGTGTGGTCAGCCTACCGCCAGTCAAGCTACGTCACGCTAACGGATCCGCCCAAGCTTACCTAGACCGGTAATCGTGAGACTAACCGACTTCCGTGACCCAGCGGCACCAAGCAGAAAAAGCATGTCGCCTATCGGCGCACCTAACCAAAATCGCCAAAACGGCTTTCGAAGGCACTTCGCGACCAGGCTACCCTCCCCGATCAACCAATACACCGGAATCGCGATCATGCGGTAGCACATGCGTTTCCATCCCGCGGAAACCATCTCGAGATTCATCTCCATGATCTCGAGGCCCCAGGCCCGGTATTGCCATTCCAGCTCGTAGCGGTTCTGAAACTCGAAGAACGCCCGCATTTCGCCATTGCTGATGAGGTACTCATCGAAGACAAGGATGGATCCTTCGACGAAGTGGTCCTTGCATGTTTCTAACGCATGCAGGCAACTCTCATATGTATCCAGATCCATGTGAAAGAGCCTGATTGGGGCTGTGGGCCGCTCCGCAAGAAACGGGGCCAGGGTATCGTAAGTGCTTCCCCGGATGAACTGGACTTTACGGCCAAGGGCGTCAGGCAAGCCGTCTTGGAAGGTGACCCCAGTATCTTGCATAAAACGTTTCGCGAATGGGTCTGTCAAAGAAAAGGTTCCGCGCTTGACGACCTGGTCCTCGAGTTTCCAGTCCTCAACCAGACCCGAGAAGCTATCGAAACCGTAAACCCAGCGGTCGCTGGCATCGGATATGAGCCTCGTCGACCACCCGATCCAGACGCCGAGATCCAGGATCAGTTCGTCGGAACCCCCCAGGGATGGGCCCGCCAGGTTCGACGCCTCCGACAACAATGTATGGCCTCGAATCCGGCGACGACGCAGATCGGACATCGTCTGGCGAATGAATTCGCGATATGTGTCGTCATAGATTCTGGTGTCTCGGGCATATAAATTCGGTATGTAGCGATCACGCTCCCGATAAACAACGCGCGCACATGCCAGCGACAGCAGGAGCACGCCGATCGCGACGAGGAGAGCCGGCACGAAGTAACACGCCGTGGCCACGACGAGCGCAATGCCAATGAGGAGCGCTTTCCACAGACGATGAACTGCCGTCCGATCCACTGCCGGCTTGTCGACCACAACGCCCACCGGTTCACCTCCCTGTTCTGGCTAGACTAAGGCGAACCACCCCAAGTTATTAAATGAATCACACGATTGCTCGTAAGTCATTCTGAGCCCCAGAGCCGACCCGGCTGCACCACGTCCACGTGAGGCGGCGCGCTTGCCCTTTGCGCATGCCCTCATCGGAGGTGTAGCCAGCGTTTTGTTCGAATACGAGCGCCGTTAATTCCGCCCGCCATGTTCTGCTACCGGGCGGTTCGATTCGGTATGTGATCAGTTGCCGTGGAAGGGGATTCCGCCTGCTGGCCGATCCATTCCAGCAGTTCGTGCAAGCCGTCGTCGAGCGACCACTTGGGGCCCCAATGGAGCGCTTCTTTCGCGGGCTCGATGTCGCAGCTCGCAGCACGTACATCACCATCGCGGAATTTCGATACGACGACCGGTTCGGGGGCGCCACAGACGGCGCTGATCCTTTGCGCCAGCTCATGGATCGTTGTTGGATTACCCGACCCGATGTCGACGCAGCGCGGCTCAGCTGCGGGTTGCGCCACCGAAGCGAATAGTGCGTCGATCACGTCGTCGATGTACACGAAATCGCGCACGATCCGACCGTCTTCGTAGACCTCCAACGAGCGTTGCTCGCGCGCCAACCGTGCGAAGAGAGCAACTATTCCGGTGTACGAATTGGTCAGCGACTGCCCCGGCCCATAGACGTTCTGCAGACGCAGCACACTGAGATTCGTGTCATGTGCGGCAGTCCACGCAGCCAATGTGTGCTCCTGGGCGAGCTTGGTCGCCGCGTACACGTTGGTGGGCCGAGGCTCCGTCAGGCCTGCGCGGCTCGGAAGTGGCACCGCACGTTCACCCGTGGGGCTTTGCGGATCCCAGATGCCGGCCGCCAGCTGTGCGTGACTGCGGGGCCGCGGATAGAAGATTTGTGGGCCGCATTGCCAAGCGCCCTCGCCGTAAACAGCCCTTGACGACGCCAGGACGAGCTGGTCGGGCACAAGTCCCGAGCGGCTCAAGGCGTCAAGAAGCTGCGTGCTGCCCACCACGTTGACCGAGCCGTGGCGCGTTGCTTGGGAGAGCGACTGCGCGGTTCCCGTCTCGGCCGCCAAATGGACGACCTGGGAAGGATTAAACAACCGAAGCACGGCATCCCAGTCCGGCGCGTGGGTGATGTCGCCCGTGAACAGCCGCACGGATGGCGGCAAGTCGATCGCTTGACCTGCGGCATGCACCTGTGGATGTAGGACATCCATCACAGCGACGTCATAACCGGCTTTGACCAGGCGGCGCGACAGCGCAGACCCGATGAATCCAGCACCACCAGTGATTAGCACGGATGTTGACAAGAGCCGAGGTCTCCCGTTCGTCTGCAGGGGTAATAGGAAGAACACATACGTTGCCGAGAATGGGCCCGGTCGATCATATCGAGGACCGCCCGGCCAACCGCTATGCCCAGGTCCCCCGACGCCCGTGTGCGATCGCGACGAGCTCCATCATCGGCATCGCGATCGAAGGCCGTAACAACCTGAAGAGCAATTTTCTCGAGCGGCTGCGGAAGTCGTGGGACGCCGCCCGCAACTCATGTTCGCTCGCCCGATACGACTCGAAAAGGCAATCTAGGGCAGACCCGTCCAAGGGCTCGTCCCGCGCGGCCGCACACAACGCTTGGTAAACCTCGGAAATCCAGTCTGCGCCGAAGAAGCCTTCTGCCCGGCCGCACTGCCGCTGGCGCCGAAGATCGGCTGTAAGGAATTCCTCGATTGCGGCCGATTCCTGCGTATTCAGATCGATCTCGAGTGCCGTGGAAATCCGCTTTATCTCCCGGGGCCAGTCGTCCAGGAAGTCGGCGTAATCGACGAACACGCGCGGCAGGCCGCGCGTGTGTCGCTCTGCCAGCAGGTTGTATTTCAACCACAAGGCACCCGAGAGCTCCCGCGAAACGTGCCAGGTCGCCGCGACGGACGCGATGACCTCCAACGGGTGGCGTACCGGAATCAGGGCCGCAACGTCGAATCCGGCCCGTCGCGCAGCCTCGAACCAGAGGCTAGACAACGTCGTTATCCTGGGTTCCTTGATCACCACCAGCGGGGCGTGCGGCAGCGTGGTGAGGTAAGCCGCAATCTTTGCGACGTGCGCGGCCTTCTCGTCGGCATCGAACGCACCGTCCTCCTGTAAGCGCAGCGACGGGTCGAACCACGGGCTCCCATGGCGATCCAGGATTGCTTCGTTGATAGCGATGGCCTTGCGCGGCTCCCAATAGCCCCGCGGATTGCCTGCATCGGCGCCCAACATCCCGGACGGCAGCGCACCACCACACAGGGACAGGACGCGGGTGATCGCCGACGTTCCCGACCGTTGCGGCCCCAAGATGAATAGGGCGACTGTGCGCCCTACGGTCCCGGATTGCCCCACCGTGGCGCTCACGTACGCGGCTCCCGGGCGCAGGTGCTGCGCGTCGCGGCGCTACATCGACATTCACTCATCGCGCGTGTAATTGACGGGACCGAAAAAAAATAAACATGGGCCCGCCGGTTGCGGGTTCTCTGTGTGCTCACCGGAAAGCCTTCCACTCGACCCCTACCTCATGGGTCGTCGGCCGGCAACCACGCAGTCACCATCGAGGTGCGCCGATATTACCGTCCGAACCTGGAAGTTCGCTGGGCGAACATCGGTCAGCCGACGGCGGCGCCAGGCTCGCTGAACGGCGCTCCGAATTCGGCCACCGGCCGGAACCCGCGTTTGCGGGCCTTCCCGACACCCACCCGGAGCAGATTGCCCAATGTGGCCACCCCGGAATGATCCAGCACCAGGAAAGGCGACAACAGCCGGTTGTGCACGAATGCGAAGGCCAGCCCGGACGCGGGGTCGGCCCAGCCGAACGAACCGCCCATCCCGACGTGCCCAAAGCCCGGCATCACGTTGCCGAACGGCACGCTGTGATACCCGAGGTGGAATGACAAGGGCACCAGGATGTTTCGGTCCCTTTGCAGGCTGCGCCGACCGGTCAGCCCGGCCACGATTTCCCGCGACAAGAATCGGGTGCCGTCGATCTCACCGCCGTTGGCGATCGCGCCATACATCCGCGCCAAGCCGCGAGCCGTCACCACCCCGTTCGCTGCCGGCATCTCGGCGTCCAGCAGTGGAATATCGCCTTGCACGGCGGCCATCACGCCGCGGAAGTACAAAGAACGGAATCCGGGGGACAGCTGGGTAGCGACCTTGGTTGCCACCGAGCCGATCATCGGGTTACCGATGATGCTCTGCGGCATGATGATCTCGGCAACGCGTGTCGGGCAGCCGGCGGGTGGCCGGCCCAGGTGCAGGCCGTCGGTGCCCAACGGCTCGGCCAGCTCTTCGCGAATCAGCGCACGCATACCTTTGCCAGTCACCGCCCGGGCCAGGCCGGACATCAGCCAGCCGAAGGTCAGCGCGTGATAGGCCGGTTTGCCCAGCAAGCGCCCCGGAGGCGCCGCCGCCAGCCGCTCCTCCATGACGAGGTGATCCAGCAAGTCTTCCTGGGTGGCGCCCCGCAAGCCCGACAATCCGGCCCGGTGCCTCATCACCTCGCGAACGGTGAGGGTCGCTTTGCCGTTGGCCGCGAACTCCGGCCAGTACTCGGCAACCGGGGCTTCGTAGTCGATCAGCCCTCGATCGGCGAGCCGGTGGATGACAGTCGAGGTCATGCCCTTCGTGGCGGAGAAAACCATCGGCGCCCGGTCGGCCGTCCACGGCACCTGGCCCGCCCGGTCCGACCAGCCCGTCCACACGTCAACCACAGGTTGGCCATCGAGGTAGACCGCCAGCGCTCCACCGCCGAAGCGGCGACCGGGGAACATGCTCGAAAAGCCACGAACGACGCACGAAAAGTTTGGGTCCGCCGCACCAAACACACGATGACCTGCGTCAGGGGCATCGTGGTAGGGATTCGCGCGGTGATCGACCCCGTTGTCTACCATCACAATTTTAAATTTACTTCCGATCTCTCTGTCAGAGAATCAAACAGGAATTAATTTACCTTTCCGTTAGCGAGACGCCGCGTCTAGTATTTGCTGGGCCGCCATCGCGGGCGTCAGCTCGCCGGCTTTGACTTGCCGCTCCACGTCAGCCCGCATCTTGCGTACCGCGGGGTTGGACAGCACCCGGTCCAGGACGGTGTCGCGGACCATCTGCCAGGTCCAGTCGACCTGCTGTGCTCGGCGCCGGGCCTCGAACTCCCCGGCCTCGGTAAGCACCTCGCGATGGCGCTCGACGGTGTCCCACATCTCCGTCAGACCCGTCCCCTCCGCCGCGCTCATCGTGAGAACCGGTGGTCGCCATAAGGTTTCGCGTGGATAGATCAACCTGATCGCCGACGAAAGCTCGCGTGCGGCTTTGCGCGCCTCGGGCAGGTGCTCGCCGTCGGCCTTGTTGACCACCGCGATGTCGGCCAGCTCCAACACGCCCTTTTTGATGCCCTGCAGCTGATCGCCGGCGCGGGCCAAGGTCAGCAGAACGAAGGTGTCGACCATGTTGGAAACGGCCACCTCGGACTGGCCGACGCCGACGGTTTCGATGAGGATCACGTCAAAACCGGCCGCCTCCAGCAGGACGACCGTCTCCCGGGTGGCCTTTGCTACGCCGCCCAATGTCCCCGACGTCGGCGATGGCCGGATGTAGGCGTCCGGGTGCGCTGCCAACCGCGACATCCGGGTCTTGTCGCCCAAGATCGAGCCGCCGGTCCGCGTCGAGGAGGGGTCGACCGCCAGGACGGCCACGCGGTGGCCGCGGTCGATCAGCTGCATGCCCAGTGACTCGATCGCGGTGGACTTTCCCACCCCGGGAACCCCGGTGATGCCCACCCGATGGGCGTTTCCGGAGTCCGGCAGCAAATCCAGCAGCAACTGCTGTGCCCGCTCGCGATGGTCGGGGCGGGTGGACTCCAGCATCGTGATGGCCCGTGGCAGCGCCGCGCGATCGCCGCTGCGGATGGCTTGAGCCAGGTCTTGGGAAGTCATCTGGCCCGCCCGCGCGTTAAGCGCCGCGAGCGTAACGCCACGGCGAAGAAATGAGCGGAATTTCGCCGTGGCGTTACGCTCGCGCGAAATAGTTGGCTGGCCACTAGTCCAGCGCATACCCCGACCGCTCGGCGAGCTTGTTCAGCAAGCCGATCGCGGCATCGGCGATCACCGTCCCGGGCGGGAAGATGGCGGCGGCCCCCGCCGCGTAGAGCTCGTCGAAGTCGCCGGGCGGAATGACGCCACCGACCACGACCATGATGTCGGGCCGGCCCACCTCGGCCAGCGCGTCGCGCAGCGCCGGCACGAGAGTCAGGTGTCCGGCGGCGAGCGAGGACACCCCGACCACGTGCACGTCGTTGTCGGCGGCCTGGCGGGCCACCTCCTCGGGTGTGGAGAACAGCGATCCGACGTCCACGTCGAACCCGATGTCGGCGAATGCCGTCGCGATCACCTTCTGGCCCCGGTCGTGGCCATCCTGGCCCATCTTGGCCACCAGAATCCGGGGCCGGCGGCCGTCGGCCTCGGCGAACTTCTCGACTAGTTCGGTGGCGGTTGCCATGTTCGGAGCCTTTCCGGCTTCGTCGCGATAAACGCCGGCGATCGTACGGATCTCCGCCTGATGGCGGCCGTACACCTTCTCCAGTGCATCCGAGATCTCCCCCACCGTGGCTTTGTGCCGGGCGGCGTTGATCGCCAGCGCCAGCAGATTATTGCCCAGCCCGTCCTCTCCGGCGCGGCCGTGCGCGGCAGCCGCCCGGGACAACTCGGCCAGAGCGGCCTCGACTGCCTCTGCGTCCCGGCTCGCCCGCAGGTCTTTCAGTTTGGCCAGCTGCTCGGTCCGCACCCGGCTGTTTTCGACCTTGAGGACCTCGACCTCCTGATCCTCTTCGACCTGGTATTTGTTGATCCCCACCACCGGCTGGATCCCGGAGTCGATGCGGGCTTGCGTGCGCGCGGCGGCCTCTTCGATGCGCAGCTTGGGAATGCCGTCGTCGATGGCCTGCGCCATTCCGCCGTGCTCGGCGACCTCGGCGATGTGGGCACGCGCCCGCTGCGCAAGCTGATGAGTCAGCCACTCCACGTAGTAGGAACCGCCCCACGGGTCGATCGGCCGCGTGGTACCCGACTCCTGCTGCAATACCAGCTGGGTGTTCCGAGCGATGCGGGCGGAGAAGTCGGTGGGCAGCGCCAGCGCCTCGTCCAGCGCGTTGGTGTGCAGCGACTGGGTGTGGCCCTGAGTCGCGGCCATCGCCTCGATGCAGGTGCGGGCAACATTGTTGAACGCGTCCTGCGCGGTCAACGACCAACCCGAGGTCTGCGAATGTGTGCGCAATGACAGCGATTTCGCACTCTTCGGGTCGAACTGGCTGACCAGTTCGCTCCACAGCAGGCGGCCCGCCCGCAGTTTGGCGACTTCCATGAAGAAGTTCATCCCGATGCCCCAGAAGAAGGACAGCCGGGGCGCGAACTTGTCGATCTCCAGGCCGGCGTCCAGACCCGCCTTGATGTAGTCGACCCCGTCGGCCAGGGTGTAGGCGAGCTCCAAATCCGCTGTGGCACCGGCCTCTTGGATGTGGTAGCCGGAGATCGAGATGGAGTTGAACTTCGGCATCTTGACACTGCTGTATCCAAAGATGTCGGAGATGATGCGCATCGACGGCTTAGGTGGGTAGATGTAGGTGTTGCGCACCATGAACTCTTTGAGGATGTCGTTCTGGATGGTGCCGGCCAGCTTCTCCGGCGGCACCCCCTGCTCCTCGGCGGCCACCACGTACAACGCCAGGATCGGCAGCACCGCGCCGTTCATCGTCATCGACACCGACACCGTCGACAGGTCGATGCCATCGAACAGCTGCCGCATGTCCAGAATGGAATCGATTGCCACACCTGCCATTCCGACGTCACCCGCAACGCGCGGATGGTCGGAGTCGTACCCGCGGTGGGTGGCCAAGTCGAAGGCTACCGACAGGCCCTTCTGGCCGGCGGCCAGGTTGCGCCGGTAGAACGCGTTGGACTCCGCGGCAGTGGAAAAGCCGGCGTACTGGCGGATCGTCCACGGCTGGTTGACATACATCGTCGGGTACGGACCGCGCACAAACGGCGGCTCACCGGGAAAGCTGTTCAACGGGTAGCCGTCGGCCTCGACGGCGGCACGGTCGGCGGCGATGTAAACCGGCTTGACGTCAATGTCTTCCGGTGTATGCCAGACCAGCTGATCGGGCGTATACCAGTGCGCCGCCGCGGCCGCGGCGACGTGCTTGTCCACGGCGGCGTCGGTGGGCGGCTGCCCCACCCGATCGCCGTTCAGCGGGATGTCGGCAAAACTGCCAATCACCGGAGTAGACGTCGTCATCGCGTTATGCCCCCAACTGAGTGAGCAGATTCGAAAGGGCTTCGATCGCATTGATTTTGGCTGTCAGGAATTCGTCCGGCCGGTGCTCTGGGTCGGCTCCGGCCACCGCCGTTTCCGGTCCGGCCAAGTAGACCCGCGATACTCCCGCGCTACGCGCCGCGTCGACGACTCCGGCCGCCTCGGTGCCGTAGCGCTTGTCGGTGCCGCAGATCACCGCCACGGTGGGCGATTCCACGTCCGACAGCGCCGCGGCGACGGAATCGGCGTCGACCGTTCCCGGGTTGACCGCCTCGATGCCGCCCGAAGCCAGCAGGTTCGCCGCGAAGGTGGTGCGAATGTTGTGCTCGGCCAGCGGGCCCAGCGGAAGCAATAGCGCCTTCGGGCGTGCACCGGTGCGGACCAGGAAGGCATCCGAACGATCGCGCAGCGCCTCGAATCCCGCGGCGTAGCGCTGCAAGTTCCCGACATCTGGCTGGCCCAACGAATCACTCTGCGGCAGTGCGGGTTCAGCCAGGTTCGGAAACTCGTTGACGCCGGTGATCGCCGTGCGACGGTGTGCGATGTCGTCGGCACGCCGAGCCGCGATATCGGCGATTTGGTCGGTGATGTACTCACGAGCGTCGACGAATCCGCCGCGGGCCTCGACAGCCTGGAAATGTTCCCAGGCGCCCACGGCGAGCTGTTTGGTGAGGTCTTCGACGAACCACGATCCGCCGGCGGGATCCAGCACCCGGCCGACGTGCGACTCTTCCAACAGCAGTAGCTGAGTGTTGCGCGCGATGCGTCGCGCGAAGCTTCTTGCCGTGCCGGGAAAGCCGCCCTTGATCGCCACGTCGAACGGGAAGACCAGCACGGTGTCGGCGCCGCCGACACCGGCGCCGAAGGCAGCGAGCGTGCAGCGCAGCATGTTCACCCACGGATCGCGCTGGGCCATCATCGGCAGCGACGTCTCCGCGTGCACGATCGCGCCGCCGGCGTCGGGTTCCCCGACGACCTCGGCGACCCGCGCCCACAGTTGACGCACGGCGCGCATCTTGGCGATCGTCATGAACTGGTCGTCATCGGCAGCCAGCCGGAAACTGATCTGGCCCAGCGCGCGGCCGACCGGCATCCCCGACTCGGTGAGCACCCGAAGATAGGCAACCGCGGCCGCGATGCTGCCGGCGAGCTCCCATGTCGCGTTGGCGCCAAGGTTGTGGAAGGCAGGTCCGTCGACGGTGATCGCCCGCACGCCGTGATCGCCGGTCACGCGCGACGCAACCGCGACGACGTCGTCGATCGTCGGCGCGGGACGGTCGCTGAATGACGCGGTCAATGGGTCGGCGCCCAGGTCCACCGACAAGGTGGCGCGCTGGTCGGCATCGACGTCAGCTACCAGGGCCAGCATTGCGTCGCACGCCGCCGGGTAGTCCGCGCCGGCGTCGATGACGATCGGCGCCATGCTCAGGTACACACCCGCGAGTAGCGCCTCGAGCTCCTCCGGTGCCACTCCGGCCTCGCCGATACGGATCAGCAGCGCGCTGACCCCGTCGCCGAGTGCGCCCAGCACCGCCGCGTTGGCCTCAGTGGCGGTGGCTCCGGCGCTCGGGAACACCTCGGCGACCTTCCAGCCGGATTTGACGTCGCGGAAAGGGTCGCCGCCTCGCACAAAGGGCCACTCGCCGGGCAGCGACGGCTCGGGCAGCTCGTCGAACGCGGTGTAGAGGGGGCGGACGGCGAACCCGTCGTATGTCGCGGTGTCCAGCAGATGCTCGGGGTGGTCCCCCAACTCGGCGGGTTCTTTGCGGGTGCTCTTGGCAAGCACACCGGCAACCGCGGTGCGCCAGCGCTCGCGAACCTGTTCTAGCTCGGCGAGCTCGGGTACATCAATGGACACCGACTGCTCCTGTTTTCGCAGCTATTGGCAATGTTGCTTGGGGTTGCTGAGGACACGGCACTTGCTAATCAGGCTAATTGATCGCCCCCGCCGCCAAAAACTGCGAGGTGAAGCGATCGTGCCAGGTCCACGGCGAAACACCAGGCATGGGATACAAGTTATTCATGTATGGCCCGTAACGTTGAGCCACGTGACGGGCCCGGCCACCACTAAAACCACCAGTACGCTGCGCAGTCTTTCGCGCGCGCTGGGCTCGACCGCACGCCAGCTGTCCCGGCCGCGCGCTGTCGGGGCAGTGGTCGGTATCACAGTCTTGGTTGCGGTAGCGCTGTGGGTTCCGCTGCCCAGCGCGGTGCAGCTGCGCGACTGGGCCCAATCGGTCGGTCCCTGGTTCCCGCTGGCGTTTCTGGTCGCGTACATCGTCGTCACGGTGGCGCCGATCCCCCGCACGGCGTTCACCCTGGCCGCGGGGCTGCTGTTCGGCCCGGCCCTGGGCGTGCTGATCGCGGTGGTCGCCAGCTCTGCCAGCGCGGTGCTGGCGCTGCTGTTGATCCGCGCGGCGGGGTGGCGGCTCGACCGGCTGGTCCGCTACCGAGCGATTCACCGGGCCGACGAGCGCCTGCGCGAGCGGGGCTGGGTGTCCGTCGTATCGCTGCGATTGATTCCTGTCCTGCCGTTTTCGGTAGTCAACTATGCAGCCGGCGCGTCCGCCGTGGGCATCCTCCCCTACACGCTGGCCACGGTGGCCGGTCTGCTGCCCGGCACCACCGCGGTCGTTTTTATTGGCGACGCGCTGGC
>DASYJS010000339.1:0-13945 GCA_035996225.1 Mycobacterium sp.
AAGCTGCGGCCGACGGGCCCGCGCAGCGGATCGCGAGCGGCTACACCGTCGGCGGGCAGGCGCTGGAACTGGGCTCCGTGGTCATCGACGGCGAAGTCGACCCGAGCGCGCAGATTCGCATCCCGCTAGCCACCGTCAACAGGCATGGCCTAGTGGCCGGAGCGACCGGAACCGGCAAGACCAAGACGCTGCAGCTGATCGCCGAGCAGCTCAGCGCCGCAGGTGTCTCGGTGTTGATGGCCGACGTCAAGGGTGACCTGTCGGGCCTGTCCCGGCCGGGGGAGGCCAACGACAAGACCACGGCGCGCGCCAAAGACACCGGCGACAACTGGGCGGCGACCGGATTCCCAGTGGAGTTCTTGTCGCTGGGCACCGACGGGGTCGGGGTACCGGTACGGGCGACCGTTGCCAGTTTCGGTCCGGTTCTGTTATCAAAAGTGTTGGGACTCAATGCTACTCAAGAGTCGACACTGGGTTTGATCTTCCATTGGGCAAATGAAGGCAACCGTCCGCTGGTCACGCTGGACCAGCTGCGTGCCGCCATCAGCCACCTGGCCAGCGATGAGGGCAAGGCCGACCTGAAATCCCTTGGCGGGGTGTCGTCGACGACGGCGGGCGTGATCTTGCGCGCCCTTTTGAATCTCGAATCCGAGGGCGGTGACACGTTCTTCGGTGAGCCGAAGCTCGACCCGCACGATCTGCTGCGCGTCGATGACCAGGGCCACGGCGTCATCTCGCTGCTCGAGTTCAGCGGTCAGTCATTGCGTCCGGTCATCTTCTCCACCTTCCTGATGTGGGTGCTGGCCGATCTGTTCACCGTCCTGCCCGAGGTCGGCGACGTCGACAAACCCAAGCTGGTGTTCTTCTTCGACGAGGCCCACCTGTTATTCACCGACGCGTCGAAAGCGTTCCTCGAACAGGTTGAGCAGACCGTCAAGCTGATCCGCTCTAAGGGCGTCGGGGTGTTCTTCTGCACCCAGCTGCCCACGGATCTGCCCAACGATGTGCTCTCTCAGCTGGGCGCGCGCGTCCAGCACGCCTTGCGGGCGTTCACCCCCGATGACCAAAAGGCGCTGTCCAAGACGGTGCGCACCTATCCGAAAACCGATGTCTACGACCTGGAGTCGGCGTTGACGTCGCTGGGAATCGGTGAGGCCGTCGTCACCGTGCTGTCCGAGAAGGGCGCACCGACACCGGTTGCCTGGACGCGGATGCGAGTGCCGCGGTCGCTGATGGGTGCCATCGGCACCGACGCGATTGCCGCCGCGGCCAAATCCAGCCCGCTGCAGGCGAAATACGGCCAGACGATCCAACAGCCCGCACGACCGGAAGCACAGCCGGCTTCCTCGACACCACCAGCGCAAGGGTCCGGCGAGCCCGACTATCCGCCGGTGCCAACGGACTTCGACATCCCGCCGATGCCGGAGCCCTTCGAACCGAAAGGCCCGGCCATGTGGGAGGAAGTGCTGAAGAATCCGACGGTGAAAAGCGGCATCAACACAGCGATACGCGAAGCGGTGAAAGCAGTCTTCGGTACCGGCCGCGGCCGGCGTAAGTGACGTTATCCGCCGAGCTTCTTGTAGAAGCTGCCCACGATGGGCGCGACGATCGCGCGTGGAGCGTAGCCGCTGGCCACCGACATCGCCTTCGAGGTCAAACCCGGGACGATGCGCATCTTGTTGCGCTCCAACGCATCCAGCGAGACTTGCGCGGTGTGCTCTGTCGAGATCCACAGGAAGTCCGGCACCAGCCGTTCGACCAGCGACCTTTCCGCGTCATCGGGTAGGTCGGTGCGCACCGGTCCCGGCGCCAGCAGCGTGACGTGCACGCCCGAGCCGCGCAGCTCACCACGCAACGACTCGCTGAAGGTGTTGACGAAGGCCTTGCTGGCCGCGTACGTGGCGTTGTAGGGAATCGGCGAATTGCCCGCCGCCGAACCGGAAATCAATATGCCGCCGGCCTTGCGCGCGAGCATTCCCGGCAGCACCGCCAACGTAAGGTCATGCACCGCCAGGGCATTCAGCTGAACCTGCGCCTTTTCGCCGGCCGGGTCCAGCGCCGAGATCGGACCGAACGTTCCGGTACCCGCGTTGGCGCACAGGATCGAGATGGGGCGGGCGGCCAACTCGTCGCACAGTTTCGCCCGTTCGGATGGGTCGGCCAGATCGGCCGCTCGTACCTCGACGGTGACGCCGTACTTGTCGGCTAGCCGCGCGGCAACGTCCTTGAGTACGTCTTCGCGTCGTGCGGTGACGATCAGGCTGTGCCCGCGCGCGGCCAATTCGGTGGCCAGCGCTTCGCCGATGTTCTGCGAAGCTCCGGTGACAACGGCGCGTGCCTCGGGGCTGGGAGCGGGTACCGGCATGCGCCAATCGTAGACAGCCGCCGAACCCTTCCGGCGGCGGCCGCAACCGCGGCGCAGCCGCGCGCGGCGGGTTGGCGGCCCAACAAATAGAGTGCCGGGCATGGGTCAGCCGGAACCGGGGGCGGGCGGGATCGCGCGATCTCGGGTTCTGGCATGGGCGCTGTGGGACTGCGGGTCAACGGGTCTGAACGCGATCGTGGCGACATTCGTGTTCTCCGTTTACCTGACCAGCAGCGTGGGAGTGGGCATACCCGGCAGCACCACGCCGGAGAGTTGGTTGGGCCGTGCCGGGGCGCTCGCCGGGTTGACGGTGGCGCTGCTGGCGCCGCTGGTCGGGGTGTGGGTGGGGTCACCGCGTCGCAGACGACTGGCCCTGAGCGTGTTGACCGGCCTGGCTGTGATGTTGACCTGCGCGATGTTCCTGGTCCACGATCGCCCCGCGTACTTGTGGGCCGGGCTGGCGTTACTGGGCGCGACGGCGGCGTGCGGTGACCTGGCCAGCGTCCCGTACAACGCCATGCTGCGTCAGCTCTCGACGCCGCGGACGGCCGGCCGGATTTCCGGTCTGGGCTGGGCGGCGGGTTACCTCGGCAGCGTCCTGCTGCTGTTGCTGATCTATACGGGCTTCATTGCCGGCTCCGGGTCCGGGCCTGGTGCGGTGCGAGGGCTGCTGCGAGTGCCCCTGGCCGACGGGCTCTACGTCCGGGAGGCCATGCTGGCCGCCGCGGTGTGGCTGGCGGTGTTGGCGCTGCCGTTGCTCTTCGTCGCGCACCGGCTGCCCGACACCGGTGAGGTGTACCAGCCGACGACCATGCTGGGCGGTTATCGCAAGCTGTGGAACGAAATCTCCGCGGAATGGCGGCGTGACCGCAACCTCGTCTACTTCCTCGGTGCCAGTGCGCTCTTCCGCGACGGGCTTTCGGCGTTATTCGCCTTCGGCGCCGTGTTGGGCGTCAACGTGTACGGCATCTCGCAGGCCAACGTGCTGATATTCGGTGTGGCGGCCAGCGTGGTCGCCGCCGTGGGCGCGGTGGTGGGCGGTTTCGTCGATCACCGGATCGGGTCCAAACCGGTCATCGTCGGGTCGCTGGTGGTGATCGTCGCCATGGCGCTCACCATGATGGTGCTCTCGGGTCCGGTGGCCTTCTGGGCGTGCGGGCTGTCGCTGTGCCTGTTCATCGGGCCGTCGCAGTCCTCGGCGCGCGCGCTGTTATTGCAGATGGCCAACAACGGCAGGGAAGGGGTGGCGTTCGGCCTCTACACGATGACGGGTCGAGCCGTCGCGTTCGTGGCGCCCTGGCTGTTCTCCGTGTTCGTCGACGTCTTCGGCGCCGTTCGCGCCGGGCTGGGCGGGATATCGCTGGTGCTGATCGCCGGGCTGCTCGCGATGCTGGTGGTCCGTGTCCCGACGCGGCACGCCGACGCGGTCGAACAGGCTTAGCGTCCTGCGGCGTCGCAGACGGTGATGCCGGCCCCGGCGCGTTGGCGCATCTGAACCCCATCCACGCTGACCGTGCAGGTGACGTTGTGGCCGATGTTGATGATGGTGACGCTGGCCGGATGAGCGGCCGACTGGGACAGGCTGACCTGTTTGCTCCAGGGCAGCGAAACATTGAATTCGGTCTGGATGACGTCGCCGGTATCCCAGTAGGTGATGCTGATCGCGCGACCATCGCCGGTGACGTTGTAGACGACGCTCTGCATCGCGCCCGGGGTGGCCGAGGGGCCGCTCGAGCCGCTAGGCGGCGGCGCCGGCACGAGGGTCCGTGACGGTGGCGACGTCCGCGTCGAGGGGGTAGGCGTAGGGCTTTGCGCACTCGATCCCGGCATGGCGGGTAACGGCGGCACGGCAGTTTGGGTTCTGTTCGTGCCGTTGGTGAGGACCAACGCGATCAACAGCGCGACGACCAACAGCACGGCCACGCCAGCGCCGATCAACAACCAGCGCGGCGATCTCGGACCTTGCGGCGGCGGGGGAGCCATGCCCTCGGGAGGCAGACCGCCCGGCGGCGGCTGGTCTTGCCCCCAGTACGCCGGCAGCCGTCTGGTGGGGTTAGTCTCGTTCAGGCCCGGCGCCCATGGGGGCGCATATCCTCCGTAGGCAGGCGCATAGGGCGTTTGGTCGGCGTAGGCCGGATCAGCGAGCGGCGCATTCCGCTGGCCAATCGGCCCGGTCGGCTCGGACCCCGTTTGAGGGGGACTAAACCGCCCAGGTCGACGTGGATCGTTCATGTCCACCTCACAAATTGCAGGGTACCTGGGCCGAGCGCCTGGGCGTGGATTCGCCCGATCAGGCCCGATTCAGCGGACCTGGCCTCCAGCTCCCAGCGCGGCGACGGTCATGGCCCGCATGACGGCGCGCGACCGCTCCCGACGGGCTGGCTTTTCCGCCGCCTTCATGCTGTGCGACGTCGAGTTCAACAACCCGAACACCGCATGCGCCGACAACCGGGCGTCGGCTTCGGCCAGAGCGGGGTCCAGCTTGCGCAGCACGGTGACCCAGACCTCTACATACTGGCGTTGCGCTTTGCGTACCTGTCGCTCGGCGGCCACGGGCAGGTATGCCAGGTCGCGGTCCTGGATGCGGATCAGGTCCGGCTCGCCGAACGCGAAGTCGAGGTGAAAATCGATCAGGCCGTCGAGTGCACCGGCGGCATCGGTGCTGCGGGCGGTCACCTCGCGGGCCCCGGCCAGCAGCCGGGCGCTGATCCCGACCAGCAACTCGACCAGCATCGACTCCTTGTTAGGGAAATGCCGGTAGATGGCTGGACCGCTGACCCCGGTGGCGGCACCGATGTCTTCGAGTCGCACCGCGAGAAAGCCGCGCTCGGCGAAGAGCCGTTCGGCGGCCGCCAGAAGTTGCAATCGCCGGTCGGATTTCAACTGGCTCCGGCGATTTGGCGCTTCGGATTGGCCCGGCGGGGTGTCCGGGGTGGACGCTGTCATGACGGCCCTCCGCCTACGTCCGGAAGTTTCGGTTAACCGTCGCTAACGTAGCACGAGTTATTGGTGATTAACTCAGTTCTCGCAGATATCCGGACACCTCGGCGACGTCGACGACCGGCAGATTCCGGTCGATCAGGCCCAGCTGGCGCAGCACTGCGGCCTGGTCCCAGTAGAGCCGTTCGCTTTCCATCAGGTCGCCACGGAACTTCACGATGACGACGGCAGGTATTTCCAGTGATTTGCCGGTCGGCGCCAGTCCGGGCAAGAGGAACGGCACATCCCGGTCATGGGTCATCCGCATGATGAACTCGTCGACGAGTAGACCGTCGCCAACCGACCGGGAGATCGGCTCGTTGGTGGTGTCGGCTGGAATAGCGGGAATGAAGACGTCGGCGTAGTAGCGGCGCAGGTTCTCCTTCCCGGTGCCGCCGCTCATCGTCGGTAAGTGCATGACGGTCGCGTCGTCAACCATCGTGGAGACCGCAAGGTCGGCATCCTTCAGCGCGAATTCACAGGCCATGTGCCGTTCCCATGACTCGACCATCTGGTCGCGATTCATTTGTTCCTTCCCGCAGTCCCCTGCTTGACGCTTGGTTATTCGATGCGGTGACTCTGGACGCAGTCGTCGTCGCGTTCAGCGACGGTCAACAACCGCCCGCGCCTCGCCCAGGACATAGCCAGTGGGGCACGACCTGACGAGGAACCAGCAACCCCGGGGGCTCTCCTTGGATTATCTCCGCGGGGAGACCAGAGTTGGGCGCAAAGTAATAAGTGTGGCAGACACTCATGTCCCAGTTGGGCATCCTCCGCATTGCGCCCATAGTTGGACACCATTCCTGGCTGCAGATCCCGGAGTTATAGCAGCCCGGGGGCCCCTCGGGCGGGGCACAACTCGCCGGTTGGCCAGAGTAGATGGAACATGGAGCGGCCTGAGCGGTACCTGCGGCCAGCTCGAATCCGGCCAGACCCAAAACCCCCGATAGCAGCGCCGCGGCAATGATCCGTGTCCGGGTGTGAGTGCTGCTCATGGTGGCCCCTTTCGTTGCTGTCGGGCCCCGGCGTTGCCGCCGACTACTTGCGAAATCCTTGCATCCGCTCCGGCTACCGATCCCAACAACAACAGCCGGACGGCGCCGTCGGGCGATCCGTTCAAACTGACCCCCTACCGGCGGTGCCCGTCCCTGGACGCCGCAGCACGCGCGATGGTATTCTCAGCGCCGAGTTAATGATCATTAACTGAATGTCGGGTAACGGCGAGGAGGCTGCTACGGCGATGGTTGAGCAGTCGTGACTGTGTCCGTGACGGCCGCACCGTCATTCGCCGATGAGCACCGTCGGCTGGTCGGCGAGTTGAATGCCAAGCTTGCGGCCGCGGCGCTGGGCGGCAATGAGCGCGCACGGGAGCGTCACGTCAGCCGCGGCAAGTTGTTGCCCCGCGAACGGGTGGACCGTTTACTCGATCCGGGCAGTCCGTTTTTGGAGTTGGCCCCGCTGGCCGCGAACGGGATGTACGACGACG
The DNA here is from genome assembly GCA_035996225.1 of Mycobacterium sp. GTDB lineage: Bacteria > Actinomycetota > Actinomycetes > Mycobacteriales > Mycobacteriaceae > Mycobacterium. The sequence continues at coordinate 6,831 of DASYJS010000339.1, forward strand.
AATCCCCGGGAGCCGGGATCATCACCGGGATCGGCCGAGTGTCGGAGCGCGAGTGCGTGATCGTTGCGAACGACGCGACCGTCAAGGGCGGCACGTATTACCCGATAACGGTCAAGAAGCACCTGCGCGCACAAGAAGTCGCGCTGCAGAATCGACTGCCCTGTATTTACCTGGTCGACTCCGGCGGCGCCTTTTTGCCCCGCCAGGACGAGGTGTTTCCCGACCGCGAGCATTTCGGGCGGATCTTCTACAACCAGGCGACCATGAGCGCCAAGGAAATTCCGCAGGTGGCCGCGGTACTCGGCTCGTGTACGGCGGGCGGCGCCTACGTGCCGGCGATGAGCGACGAAGCTGTCATCGTCCGCGAGCAGGGCACGATCTTCCTCGGCGGCCCGCCACTGGTCAAAGCCGCTACTGGAGAGATCGTTTCGGCCGAGGACCTCGGCGGCGGCGATCTGCACTCGCGAGTTTCCGGGGTCACCGACCATCTCGCCGACGACGACGAGCATGCACTGCGAATCGTGCGTGCAATCGCGGCCACATTTGGCCCGCGCGAAACCAGCCCATGGGAAGTGCGACCCCCGGTCGAACCCAAGCATTCGCCGACCGGGCTCTACGACGTCGTCCCCCCGGATCCGCGGGTGCCCTACGACGTGCACGAGGTCATCGTGCGACTGGTCGATGGCAGCGAATTCAGCGAATTCAAGGCCAAGTACGGCAAGACGCTGGTGACCGGATTCGCACGCATCCATGGCCACCCCGTCGGAATCATCGCCAACAATGGCGTGCTGTTCAGCGAATCCGCACTCAAGGGCGCGCATTTCATCGAGCTGTGCGACAAGCGCAAGATCCCGCTGTTGTTCCTGCAGAACATCGCGGGCTTCATGGTCGGCCGCGACTATGAGGCCGGTGGCATCGCCAAGCACGGCGCCAAGATGGTCACCGCCGTGGCCTGCGCCCGGGTACCCAAGCTGACCGTGGTGATCGGCGGATCCTATGGCGCGGGCAACTATTCGATGTGCGGCCGCGCCTATTCGCCGCGCTTTCTGTGGATGTGGCCCAATGCCCGGATCTCGGTGATGGGCGGCGAGCAGGCCGCCTCGGTGCTGGCCACGGTGCGCGGCGAGCAGCTCAGCGCGGCGGGCAGACCCTGGTCGGCCGACGAGGAAGAGGCGTTCAAGGCGCCGATTCGCGCCCAATATGAGGACCAGGGCAACCCGTACTACTCGACGGCTCGGCTCTGGGACGATGGCATCATCGACCCGGTCGACACGAGAACATATGTCGGGCTTGCCCTTTCGGTGTGCGCCCAGGCGCCCCTGGAACCGGTTTCCTACGGCGTCTTCCGGATGTGAGTGCAGTGTTTGACACCGTCTTAGTGGCCAACCGCGGCGAAATCGCCGTCCGGGTGATCCGAACCCTGCGTCGGTTGGGGATCCGGTCCGTTGCCGTTTACAGCGATCCCGACGTCGACGCGCGACACGTGCAGGAAGCCGACGCGGCGGTGCGGCTGGGACCCGCACCGGCACGCGAGAGCTACCTCGATATCGATAAGGTGCTCGACGCCGCGGCACGCACCGGAGCCCAGGCGATCCACCCGGGCTACGGGTTTCTTTCGGAGAACGCCCATTTCGCCGCGGCCTGCGAGCGCGCCGGGGTGGTGTTCCTGGGTCCGCCCACCCGCGCGATCGAGGTGATGGGCGACAAGATCACTGCCAAGAACGCGGTCGCCGCCTTCGATGTGCCGGTGGTACCCGGTGTGGCGAAAACGGGACTGACTGATGACGAGCTCGTCGGCGCGGCCGCAGAGATCGGCTATCCGGTGTTGATCAAGCCATCGGCCGGCGGCGGCGGTAAGGGCATGCGGCTCGTAGAAGACCCGGCCCGATTGACCGAAGCGCTGGTCAGCGCGCGACGGGAAGCCGGCTCCGCGTTCGGCGACGACACGCTGTTCCTGGAGCGATTCGTGTTGCGGCCCAGACATATCGAGGTGCAAGTACTAGCCGACAGTCACGGCAATGTCGTGCATCTCGGCGAGCGTGAGTGCAGCCTGCAGCGGCGTCACCAGAAGGTCATCGAGGAGGCGCCCTCGCCGTTGCTGGATCCGCAGACCCGCGCGCGGATCGGAACCGCGGCCTGCAACACCGCCCGCAGTGTCGACTACGTCGGCGCCGGCACGGTGGAGTTCATCGTCTCCGCCGAACGGCCCGACGAGTTCTTCTTCATGGAGATGAACACCCGCCTGCAGGTAGAACACCCGGTCACCGAGGCGATCACCGGGCTCGACCTCGTCGAGTGGCAGCTACGAGTGGGCGCCGGCGAGAAGCTCGCGTTCGCCCAAGACGACGTCGAGCTGCGCGGTCACGCGATCGAGGCCCGGGTCTATGCGGAGGATCCGGGGCGCGGATTTCTGCCCACCGGCGGCCGGGTGCTCGACGTCTTCGAGCCCTCGGGGGCCAATGTGCGAGTGGACTCGTCGCTGCAGGCGGGCACGGTGGTGGGTAGCGACTACGACCCGATGTTGAGCAAGGTGATCGCCCACGGGGCCGATCGCGACGAGGCGCTGGCGGAACTCGACCGGGCGCTGGCCCAGACGACGATTCTGGGTGTGCAGACCAACATCGAGTTCCTGCGCTTTCTGCTCGCCGACGAGCGGGTGCGGGCCGGCGACCTGGACACCGCACTGCTCGAGGAGCGGCTGCCCGATTTCGCGCCGCTGCCGGCGCCCGACGATGTGCTCGCGGCGGGCGGTCTGTACCGCCAGTGGGCTTTGGCCCGTCGGGCGCGGGGCAACGTGTGGGCGGAGCCGACCGGGTGGCGTGTCGGCAGTGGTGCGGCGCCGGTGCGCACCGCGATGCGAACCCCGCTGCGCACCGAGACGGTCTCGGTGTGGGGCCTGCCGGCCGCCGCCGAGGTGCAGGTCGGTGACGGCCAGACCCTTACGGCGAGTGTGCAAGTCGAGCGACGACAGATGATCGCGACGCTGGAAGGCTCGCGCCGCGAGTACCGCTGGGCGGAGGCCGACCGCCATCTGTGGATCGCGGACGAGCGAGGAACCTGGCATCTGCGCGAGGCCGAGGAGACCAAGATTCACCGCGCGGCCGACACCCGGCAGGCCGAGGTCCTCAGTCCCATGCCCGGCAATGTGATCGCCGTGCAGGTCGACTCCGGCGCCGAGGTATCCGAGGGCGACGTGGTCGTGGTCGTCGAGGCGATGAAGATGGAACACTCTTTAGCCGCACCGGTTTCCGGACGCGTGGAGCTGCTGGTGTCGGTCGGCGATCAGGTGACGGTTGACCAGGTGCTGGCCCGCCTGGTCCCAGAGTCCGACGAGAGCAAGGATTAGAGGATCATGACGACAACGATTACCGCGGGAACGTTACCCAAGGAATACGAAGACCTGCGCGCCACCGTCGCCGATTTTGCGCGCACCGTGGTCGCACCGGTGTCGGCCAAACACGATGAGGAGCACAGCTTCCCATACGAGGTCGTCGCCAAGATGGGTGAGATGGGGTTGTTCGGCCTGCCGTTCCCCGAGGAATACGGCGGCATGGGCGGCGACTACTTCGCGCTGTCGCTGGCGCTCGAGGAACTCGGCAAGGTCGATCAATCGGTGGCGATCACGCTGGAGGCCGGGGCCAGCCTGGGCGCGATGCCAATCTACCGGTTCGGCACCGAAGAGCAGAAGCAGAAGTGGCTGCCGGACCTCGTGGCGGGCCGGGCGCTGGCCGGCTTCGGACTCACCGAGCCGGGCGCCGGCTCCGACGCGGGCAGCACCCGCACCACCGCCCGAGTCGACAACGGCGAGTGGGTGATCAACGGCACCAAGCAGTTCATCACCAATTCGGGCACCGACATCACCTCGCTGGTTACCGTCACCGCGGTCACCGGGACCATTGGAGACGCGGCCAACGGCAAGAAAGAAATCTCGACGATCGTCGTGCCCAGTGGCACACCGGGATTCACCGTCGAACCGGTCTACAACAAGGTCGGCTGGAACGCGTCGGACACCCACCCGCTGACGTTCGCCGACGCCCGGGTCCCGGAGGAAAACCTGTTAGGCGCCCAGGGGGCCGGCTACGCGAACTTCTTGTCGATCCTGGACGAAGGCCGCATCGCGATCGCCGCACTGTCGACCGGTGCGGCGCAGGGTTGCGTCGACGAGAGCGTCAAGTACGCCAAGGAGCGCCAGTCGTTCGGCCAGCCGATCGGCTCCTATCAAGCGATCAGCTTCAAGATCGCCCGGATGGAGGCGCGTGCGCACGTCGCTCGCACGGCCTATTACGATGCGGCTGCAAAGATGTTGGTGGGCAAGCCTTTCAAGAAGGAGGCAGCGATCGCGAAGATGATCGCGTCGGAAGCGGCGATGGACAATGCCCGCGACGCTACTCAGATTCACGGCGGATACGGCTTCATGAACGAGTACCCGGTGGCGCGTCACTACCGCGACAGCAAGATCCTCGAGATCGGTGAGGGCACCACCGAGGTGCAGCTCATGCTCATCGCACGATCGCTGGGGCTTGGATGACTGGGGGAGCGACGGACGGCAAGTCGATTGTCCAGCGCGGCTTGTGGTTTGAGGAGTTCGAGATCGGCACCACCTACCTGCACCGGCCCGGCCGCACCGCCACCGAAGCCGACAACGTGTTGTTCACCACGCTGACCATGAACACCCAGTCGCTGCACCTCGATGCGGCGTGGGCCGCCGAACAGCCGGACTTCCGCGGCGAGCGGCTGGTGAACTCGATGTTCACCCTCTCGACGATGGTCGGGCTGTCGGTCACCCAGCTGACCCTGGGCACCATCGTGGCCAATCTCGGCTTCTCCGAGGTGTCCTTTCCGAAACCGGTCTTCCACGGGGACACCCTGTACGCGGAGACCGTCTGCACCGGCAAGCGCGAGTCGAAGAGCCGGCCCGGGGAAGGCATCGTCACGCTCGAGCACACCGGGCGCAATCAGCACGGCGATATCGTTGCTCGCGCGGTCCGCACCACCCTGGTGCAAAAACGCCCAGCCTCCGAAATAAGCGGGGAGGAGCCCCGATGAACCTAGGTGCCGCCGGCCCCGGGTGGTTGTTCTGCCCGGCCGACCGCCCCGAGCGTTTCGCGAAGGCCGCCGCTGCTGCCGATGTGGTGATCCTCGACCTCGAGGACGGCGTGGCGGAGGCGGACAAGCCCGCTGCCCGCAAGGCGTTGCGGGAGACCCCGCTGGACCCGGAGCGCACCGTGGTGCGGATCAACGCCGCCGACACCGACGAATACGCCCGCGATCTCGCGGCTCTGGACGGTACCGCTTATACGACGGTGATGCTGTCCAAGACCGAATCGGCGGCGCAGGTGACGGCATTGGCGCCGCGCGACGTGATCGCGCTGTTGGAGACGCCACGCGGCGCGGTGTTCGCGACCGAAATTGCCGCGGCGCACGGCACGGTGGCGCTGATGTGGGGTGCCGAGGACCTGGTCGCCACGCTCGGCGGCAGCTCGAGCCGCAAGGCCGACGGCACGTACCGGGATGTCGCCCATCACGTGCGGTCGACGGCCCTGCTCACGGCGTCCGCGTTCGGCCGGGTTGCCCTCGACGCGGTGCACTTGGACATCCGGGACCTGGACGGCTTACGGGCCGAGGCCGAAGACGCCGTCGCGCTGGGCTTCGCCGGAACAGTGTGTATTCACCCGACCCAGATTCCGGTGGTGCGCAATGCCTTTCGTCCCACCGAGGAGAAGCTGGACTGGGCACGACGGGTATTGGCCGCGGCGCAGAATGAGCGCGGGGTGTTCGCCTTCGAAGGGCAAATGGTCGACTCGCCAGTGCTCAAGCACGCGGCGGTACTGGTGCGGCGAGCCGGAGAATCCGCCGGGGGGTGAGGCCGCCCGGCTCTCACCCATGCGGGCGTCCGGGGCGCGTGCCGTTCCTTCGCTCATGCGCCACGGTGGGTGGCCTCGTACCGATCCCAAATTCAGCGATTGTCCGTTCGTAGAAAACGACGGAAAGCGCCGCTAGTCCCGGTTCATGCGCGGATACTCGGATTCGCCCTTGTCACCATCCGTCGAGCGCTCGGAGGAAAAATGGCAATGCAGTTTGACGGCAAGGTTGCATTCATCACTGGCGCCGCACGCGGGCAGGGCCGCTCGCACGCGGTTCGGTTCGCCGAAGAGGGCGCGGACATTATCGCGTTCGATCTGTGCGATCAGATCGACAGCGTCGCGTACCCGATGGCCACACGCGAGGACCTCGACGAGACCGTCAACCTGGTCGAAAAGACAGGTCGCCGCATCGTCGCCGAACAGGGTGACGTCCGGGACTTCGAACGGCTCAAGGCCGTCGTCGCCACTGGCGTCGCCGAGCTGGGAAGGGTCGATTTCGTGCTCGCCAATGCGGGGATATTGCCCGCTTTCGGTGAACAGGGCAGTGAGATAGGCGCATACGTCAGCGCCGTCGACACTCTTCTCAACGGGGTTTACTACACGGTCGAGGCGGCATTGCCCGCGCTGGTCGAACACGGCGAGGGCGGTGCCATCGTCATCACGAGCTCAGCCGCCGGCCTGAGCAGTATGTGCCCGACATTCAGCGTGCGAAACCACGGGTTTGCCGGCTATCACGCCGCCAAACACGGCGTCGTCGGTCTAATGCGGTATTTCGCGACCACGCTGGCGGAAAAGAACATTCGCGTCAACGCCGTGCATCCCTGCGGAGTGGCCACGCCGATGCTTCTCAACGAGGCGGTCGCACAACGCATGGCCGAGTATCCCGAGGGCAACAAAGCATTGGAGAACCTCCTGCCGGTCCCGATGATCGAAGCCGTCGATGTGACCGAAGCGATGATTTATCTGTGCGGGCAGTCCGGCCGCTACGTCACCGGAGTCACACTTCCCGTCGATGCGGGCTACACCGTTAAATAGCGACGGGTGCCACGCCGCGACCGCAGGGCGGCGGCGCCAGGCGCGAAAACAGCCCAATCGGAATTCAGCCGACGAATGTGTGACGGCGGCGTTACGGCGGCGTTTCCGTCAATGTCGCAGTCTTAGACCGTTGAGATGGTGCGTTGTAGACATTTTCGCGTCTTAACGAGATCGCAAAAAAGTAGAAACGTTTGCGAATGCCGAACCCGCAAATCT
>DASYJS010000340.1:0-7071 GCA_035996225.1 Mycobacterium sp.
TCGGTCGACGCCTCGTACTCCAACTCCCCGCCAACCAGATCCTGCAACGAGCCGAAGTAAGCAGCAGAGAGTGGCGTGCCAGAAACCATTGCCGAATAGATCGCCGCAATCCGACGGCCAACCAGCGCAATGCCCAATCCGTCCAGGACAATGTGGTGACAGCACGTGAACCAGTAGTACTCAGCAGGCGCCGTGCGAAATAACGCAAATTTGAACAACTGGGCAGTAAGCGGCATCGGTGTGTGTTGAATCGATGAGGCCATCTCACGGGCTTCCCGCTCCGGATCCGGTGAGCCGCTCACATCATGGAAAGCCAACTCGAAATCCGGGTAATCCAGCACCCTTTGGAAAACCTGGCCATTCACCTCAAAGAAAACAGACCGACACGGCTCGGCCTCATACAATGCTTTGCTGATCGCAAGCTCAAGCAAATCAGGGTCGAGCGCACCCTCGATCCTGGCGAAAAGACCAAGCTGCCACTCCACCCCCGAGTGACCCGTTTCCTGCGCGAGCCAAATATCCAATTGTCGGCGCGTTAGCGGAAGGGCGCGGGCGTCAACTTCCATCCGGCCGCCCCTACTCAAAAGGCTTACCTAATAAAGGTCTTACCGGGCGCCGGATTCTACAGTTTCGGTGGTCGTATATCGGTGCAATATCGTGCGACACAGCCCAAAAGCGCAGCGCGGGTCGCGTCGTGGCGAACCACCCGCCCGGTCGCAGTGGCGGCGTAGGCCCACTCCGGGCGGTGCTGCTGGTCGTCGTTGACCCTGATGAAAAAGCTGTCGTTGTCGTCATCGACGGATTGTTGCTCACCGGTTCTCCCCACACGTCTAATCGACATGAGTGGAACAAACCCTAGTGGACTCAAACAGGCTCCGACAGGGTTTCGGCAAAGTTCCTGATGTTAGCTGGGCGTTATCTGTGATTTTTCGCGCAAGCGATATCCGCACCGCGAAACTGCTTGGGCCGCAAGCAATCCGGTCTCCCGGCCATCCCGAGCCAAGCGCCCTGCAAAATTACGGTTCACGCTACCGGCTGTAAGGCATCGCCGCCACCCGAACAGCGTGGTAGCGCCCCGAACGGGGAGCGGGCTCAGCGAGCCTGGCCCTGGGTCGCCAAGAAGCCCGCGACGCCGCGGACAAGTGCGTCGGCGTATTTCTGCCGGCCATCCGGGGACTCCATCAGCGCCGAATCCACGGGATTCTTCATGTTGCCGCACTCGACCAGAATCGCGGGGAACTGCGCCAGGTTGAGACCGGTCAGGTCCGATCGCCCGTACAGCCCGTTTTGGCCGATGTAGGTGGCCGGCGGGATGCCGGAAGCTTGCAGCTGATCGCGCATGATCCGCGCGTACTGCACCGACGGTCCGGCCTGCACCTGGTTCAGTGGTGGGGCCGAATAGTTGACGTGGAACCCCCGACCGGACGGCGGGCCGCCATCGGCGTGGATGCTCAGGATCGCGTTGGGCCGCAACGAATTGGCCACACTGGCGCGCTCATCGATACACGGTCCCAGTCCGGTGTCATTGCCCCGGGATAGGGCGGTCCTGACTCCCAGCGCGTTCAGTGCGGCGCGAACCCGCAGCGCGGTGTCCCAAGTGAACGTGTGTTCCTGGTACCCGCTGTTGGTCGCGGTTCCGCTGGTCTGGCAGTCCTTGGTGCCGCCTCGGCCGGTGGTCACTTGCCGGCCGATGGAAGCGTCATTGGCGCCGTTGTGGCCGGGGTCGATGAAAACGACCATGCCGGCGATATTGGAGGGGACCGCGTTCGCGCTCGGAGTGATCGCTGTCGACGCAGCAACCAGCGCGCCGACCACCAATTTGATTCCGACACGCCTGCTTACTCGTAGATCCACGGCGCAAAGGTAACGTCGCGCGGTCTACGCTGGGTGTTTCGAATCGCCCGACACCCACAGGCGACACCAACTCGAGACCAAGATGCGAGGGGATTGTCATGCAACCCGGAGGCGATATGTCGGCGCTGCTCGCCCAGGCGCAGCAGATGCAGCAAAAGCTGATGGAAGCTCAGCATCAGCTTGCCAACGCCGAGGTGCGTGGTCAAGCCGGTGGAGGACTGGTCGAGGTCGTCGTCAAAGGCAGCGGCGAGGTGGTCGCGGTGAAGATCGATCCACAGGTCGTCGACCCCTCGGACATCGAGACCTTGCAGGACTTGATCGTCGGCGCCATGGTCGACGCCTCCAAGCAGGTCACCACAATGGCGCAGGAGCAGTTGGGGTCGCTGACCGCCGGCTTGGGCGGTCCACCGGGCCCACCGGCTCCGCCAACTCAAATGCCAGGGCTCTGATTACCTACCGACATGTTTGAGGGACCTGTCCAGGATCTGATCGACGAGCTCGGCAAGCTGCCGGGTATCGGGCCAAAGAGCGCGCAGCGCATCGCCTTTCACTTGTTGTCGGTCGAACCGCCGGACATCGACCGACTCACCGCTGTACTGGCGAAGGTGCGTGACGGCGTCCGTTTCTGCGCGGTGTGCGGCAACGTTTCCGACGACGAGCGTTGCCGAATCTGCGGCGACCCGCGCCGGGACGGCTCGCAGGTATGTGTCGTCGAGGAACCCAAAGACATCCAGGCCGTCGAGCGAACTCGCGAATTCCGCGGCCGCTACCACGTCCTGGGCGGCGCGCTTGATCCACTATCCGGCGTGGGTCCCGAACAGCTGCGGATCCGCGAGTTGCTGAGCCGCATCGGCGAGCGAGTCGACGGGGTGGACATCAGCGAGGTGATCATCGCGACCGACCCCAACACCGAGGGGGAGGCGACGGCTACCTACCTGGTCCGGGTGCTGCGTGACATCCCCGGCCTGATCGTGACGCGGATCGCGTCCGGGCTCCCGATGGGCGGTGATTTGGAGTTCGCCGATGAGCTGACGCTGGGGCGCGCGCTCACCGGCCGCCGGGCCATGGTCTGACCTGACGACCTGCCGTCACGTGGTCACGACTGCGAAGTTGTTGCTGGCGGCCCACGCCTCTTCGAAGATCGCGATGGAAACCTGCTCGTCGCGGCCCGAGTCGGTGCCGCTGTCGTTGAGGTGCACCACACCGGCTTTGGTGTCGATCCCGATGACAACCACGAAATGGTTTTCCTGGGTGCGCTTGCCCGGTTCGTTCCAGATGACCTTGTCGTTGACCCCGACGATCACCTTGCGCCCGCGATCCAGATCGCGCACCAGCCCTTCGGTATCGGGATGGACCTCGTCGGCGCGGATGCCGTAGTGCGCCAATAGCGGCGCCAGGTCACGATTGCTCGTTCTGCCGCCGGGATGGTAGATCGGCCCGGGATGTGCGGCGCTCGGGATGTTTTCGGCCGCGGCGGTGATCTCGTCCTCGGCGGGCTCGTGCCCGCTGATCTGGCCGATCACATCGGCCACCGCCATCTCCGCGCAGTCGAAATCTTGTTGCTGATGGCGCCAGTAGGGGGCGGCGGCGTCCGGGTCGCCATGCATGCCGGCGTTCGTGTGTGGGACGGGAATACTCGGGGTGCCGCGGGCCGGGCCGGCCAGTCCGATCATCCAGGCGCCGGCGGCTGCGCTCACGAGAACCGCGAGCACGCCGACGCGCGTCGTCCCGGTTCTTGGGGTGCTGGTCATCGGGCCCCTTTTCTCGAGTCGCCTTGCGGCATGGCGGTGCGTCGAGAAAAGGGTTGGGGATGACCCTGTAAGGAATCTTGTTGCGCAGGTAGGTGGGCCTCAGCGCGCCGCGAGTCGCTCCCGGCGCAACAGGTCCACCTCGGGTAGCGCCAGCGGCGCCAGCTCACCCACCACCTTGCTCAGCAGCAGATCGGCCAGCTCGGGGTTGCGGGCCAGACACGGTCCATGCAGGTAGGTCGCGACGACGCTGCCCTGAAGCATGCCGTCAAAGCCGTCACCGACTCGGTTGCCCGCGCCCTTGACGACGGCGCCCAACGGTGAGGCGGCGGAGCCCAGCACGGTGCCGCCGCGGTGGTTTTCAAAGCCGGTGAGCTGCTGGGTCAACCCGGCCAGCAGCGGCGTGGTCACCAGCTCGCCGATGGTGCGTCCGGTCTGCGGGGAGGTCGTCGCGTCCAGCATGCCCACGCCGTCGACGCGTTCCCCCGACGACGTCTCGTACCAGTGCCCCAGCACCTGGACGGCCGCGCAGATTGCCAGCACGGGTGCGCCACGCTCCGCGGCGCGCTGCAAGCCTGGGTACCGCAGCAGATGCCGGGTGGCCAGCCGCTGCGCGTAGTCCTCGGCGCCGCCCAGGGTGTACAGGTCCAAGGACTCCGGCACCGGGTCGTCCAGCGTGATCTCCACGATCTCGGCGGCGATATCTCGCAGCCGTAGCCGTTGGCGCAGCACCACCGCGTTGCCACCGTCACCGTAGGTGCCCATCACGTCAGGCAACACCAGCCCGATCCGCACAGTGGACAAAGACCCTGCGTCAGCCATGGCGGGCCAACACTCGGTGCAGCTGCAGGAATGCGGTGTAGTTGGCGACGACCTCGACTCGCCCCGGCGGGCAGGACGCGATGGCCGCCAGGGTGTCGTGCACCAGGGTGTGCTCGACGCCCGCGTAGCCGAGGCGCACCGCCAGATCGGTGCCGCGTTCGCCGGCCGCAACGACGGCGGTTTCTTCGCGCCGCTGCCCCTCGCCGGATTCGCCTCGTGACGCACGAGGCTCACCAGCGAGATGCTCGAAGCGCACGTCCCACAGCCACGACAGATCCTCGCCGTCAGGCACCTGCCCGTTGACCGAGATCACCACCCCGGCCGCGTGCTTGTCGACCATCGACAGCGCTTCCTGCCAGCCGGCGGGGTTCTTGGCCAGCAGAATCCGCGCGTCATGCTGGCCGATCCGCACGGTCCGGTAGCGTCCCGCGACCTCGTCCACCCCGGACACCGCGGCGGCAGCTGCCGCGGGATCGGCGCCCAGCGCGACGGCGGCCGCGACGGCCTGGGCGGCATTGCCGCGGTTGACCGTGCCGGGCAGCGCCAGCCGCATCGGCAGGGCCAGTCCGTCGGGCCCGTACAACGTGTCGTCGTCGAACCACCACTGCGGACTGGGCCGCTTGAAATCGGCACCGGTGCTGTACCAGTGGCCGTGGTCGCGGACGATCACCTCGCCGCTGCGTGGACAGCTGACCGAGTCGTTCGCCCACGCGCCGCCGGCGGCCACCCACACCACGTTCGGGCTGTCGTAGGCGGCCGAGGTCATCAGCACGTCGTCGCAGTTGGCGACCACCACCGCGTTCGGGTGCCGGGCCAGTCCGGCCCGCAGCGTGCGTTCGATCACGTTGATCTCGCCGACCCGGTCCAGCTGATCGCGCGAGAGGTTGAGCAGCACGACGACGCTGGGGTCGACGGCATCGGAAACGTGCGGCACGTGCATCTCGTCGACTTCCAGGGCGGCCAGCCCGGCGCTGCGGTCGGCGGCCAGGGCAGCCACCAGGCCGGCGTCCATATTGGCGCCTTCGGCGTTGGTGGCTACTCGGCTTTTCGGGCCCTCGGGGCCCATGGTCGCGAGCGCGGCCGCGGCCATCCGGGTGGTCGTGGACTTGCCGTTGGTTCCGGTGACGACGACCGTGCGCCGTCCCGCGCCGAGCTGACGCAGGATCGATCGATCCAGCGTCATCGCGACCAAACCGCCGATCATCGCCCCGGCCCCGCGTCCGGTGACCCGCGATGCCCATCGCGCGCTCGCTCCTGCGGCGAGAGCCAGACGTGCCCGGGTAGTGATCACCCGTAAAGGTTAAGGGCGATCGCAAGCGCGGCGCTTTGCGCCGGGCGCGGCGGGTCACCCTCTGGACAAGACAAGGGCCGACACGAATGCGCAGCGACCGGGCGATGTCGGTCCGGCGTGCCATTCTCAGTGCATGAGCCCCATAAATCGGACGCTCTGGGGCCGGCCGGCGAGCGCTCCGGAGGCGGGATGGGCCGTCGTCGACGTCGAGACCTCGGGTTTCCGGCCCGGTCAGGCACGAGTCATCAGCCTTGCGGTTCTCGGACTCGACGCCGACGGCCGCGTGGAGCAATCCGTCGTCAGCTTGCTCAATCCCGGGGTGGATCCGGGACCCACCCATGTGCACGGGCTGACTGTCGCCATGCTCGAGGACCAGCCGCAATTTGGCGACATCATCGGTGACGTGGTCGAGGTGCTGCGCGGTCGCACGCTGGTGGCTCACAACGTGGCGTTCGACTACGCGTTCCTGGCCGCGGAGGCCGAGCTCACCCGCACCGAACTTCCAATCGACACCGTGATGTGCACCGTCGAGCTGGCCCGGCGCCTCAATCTCGGCGTCGACAATCTGCGGTTGGAGACCCTCGCCGCGCACTGGGGCGTGACCCAGGAGCGGCCGCACGACGCCTTCGACGACGCACTGGTGTTGACCGGAGTTCTCGCGTCCGCGCTCGAGCGGGCACGCGAGCGAGACGTCTGGCTGCCGGTGCGTCCGGTCACCCGGCGCCGCTGGCCCAACGGCCGCGTGACCCACGACGAGCTGCGCCCGTTGAAGGCGCTGGCTTCCCGGATGCCCTGCCCCTATCTCAACCCGGGGCCGTATGTCAGCGGCAGGCCGCTGGTCCAGGGCATGCGGGTGGCGCTGGCCGCCGAGGTCAGGCGCACGCACGAGGAACTCGTCGAGCGGATCCTGCACGCCGGGCTGGCCTACACCGATGTCGTCGACCGAGAGACGTCCATGGTGGTCTGCAACGACAATGCCCCCGAGCAGGGCAAGGGCTATCAGGCCCAGCAGCTGGGGGTTCCGGTGGTGTCCGATGCGCAGTTCATGGACGGCGTCGGCACCGTCGTCGGCGGCACCAGCATGGAGGAGTTCGTCGACGCCACGGCGGTCGACGAGCAGCTCGCGCTGTTCTGATCAGCCGCGGGACGCCCGGTTGACCGCGGACACCACGGCCCGCAGCGACGCGGTGGTGATCGACGGGGCGATGCCGACTCCCCACACCGTCTTCCCAGCCACCGGCCCTGATGGGTGTCGACCCGCTTCGCCCGGCTGCGCCGCGCTCGCGATCGACACCGAAGCCTCCACGTACGCCGCCGCTTGAGCATCGTCACCGGCGCTCATCGCGTGCTCGGAGT
>DASYJS010000341.1:0-32369 GCA_035996225.1 Mycobacterium sp.
TGTGGCTCGATACACATAGTTGGAACGCTTGACCTCGGCCAGCGACGCGCTTGGATCTGCGGAATACCAGTGCCCGGGAAACACGGTCGGGTCGCCGGGAAGCGCAGCCAGCTGCTGCAGACTGCGGTAGATCTCGTCGGAGTCGCCGCCCGGAAAGTCGGTGCGCCCGCAGCCGTCCAGGAAGAGGGTGTCACCAGCGACCAGTCGGCCGTCGAGCAGAAAGCACTGGCTACCCGGGGTATGACCCGGAGTGTGCAGCAGCTCGATCTCGATATCGCCGATGCTGACCTTGTCGCGGTGCTCATGGGTGGTCAGGTCGCTGATGCCGATGCCGGTAACCCGCGAAACCCAAAGCGCTTCGTGGGTATTCACGTGCACTGGCACATTGGCCCGGTCCAGTAACTCGGCTAGCCCGTTGAGCTCGAAGCCCATCATCGAGCCGCCCACGTGGTCCGGGTGATGGTGGGTCACCAGCACCCCGGACAAATGCATGCCGTCGGCCTCGAGCGTGTCGACCAGATCGCCGGCCGCATATGCCGGGTCGACCACGACGCAGTCTCCGGTCTGACGGTCACCGATCAGGTAAGCGAAATTGCGCATCTGTGTCGCGACCATGTCACCAGCAGCGAAATCGCGACCGGCGAGCAGTTGGCGGAAGTACAGTCGGTCCGCTGACGAATCTGTCACCGCAACAGCCTAGGACCCGGCCGACCGACCGGGTATTGCGGGCGCATCGCGGCCGGTCAACCGTTCTTTTTTCGAAGCTTTGACACGTCTCCGGTGGGTATTGTTGGTTCATGCTGAAGAAGGTCGAGATCGAGATCGACGACGATCTGGTCCAAGAGGCAATACGTCGCTATCACCTGGCAGACGCGCGCGAGGCCGTCCATCTCGCGCTGCGGACTCTGCTCGACGACACCGCGGACGCAAACGGTGAGCAAGACGATATCTACGACGAGTTCAGCGACCTGACCGCGTGGCAACTTCACCGCGATAGCGACGGGGGGTGAACCTCCCGCACCGGTGGTTTGGTGCCGTCGCGCGTCGCGCTGTACCCTCTTTTAGGCCCGCGGCACGACTGGTCGCTACGGGTGAGAGGCCCCCTTAGCTCAGTCGGTAGAGCGTTTCCATGGTAAGGAAAAGGTCAACGGTTCGATTCCGTTAGGGGGCTCGGCGGACGCCGAGCAGGCGGGTGGCGCATACCAGAGGCGGTGTAGCTCAGTCGGTTAGAGCGAACGACTCATAATCGTTAGGTCGCCGGTTCGAGTCCGGCCATCGCTACAACACAACAATGTGACGTTTGAGAGAGAACTGATATGGCTTCCAGTACGGATGTGCGGCCGAAGATCACTTTGGCCTGCGAGGTGTGCAAGCACCGTAATTACATCACCAAGAAAAACCGCCGAAATGACCCCGACCGGCTGGATCTGAAGAAATTCTGCCCCAATTGCGGCAAGCACCAGGCGCATCGCGAGACACGCTAATTACCTGCGACCGTTTAGACGAGATTCACCGGGTAGGTTTTGTAGCCGTGCCGTTGACGACAGATATCGTCGGGATGCACTATCGCTATCCCGACTATTACGAGGTGGAGCGGGAGAAGATCCGCGAGTACGCGGTGGCAGTGCAGAACGGCGACGCGTGGTACACCGAGGAGGGGCCCGCCGCCGAGCTCGGCTACAAGGGTGTGCTGGCCCCGCTGACGTTTTGCTGTGTGTTCGGCTACCAGGCTCAGACGGCGTTCTTCAAGTACGCCCACGTCGCGGTCGAGGATGCGCAGATCGTTCAGGTCGACCAAGTGCTGAAGTACTTCAAGCCGCTGGTCGCGGGCGACAGGCTCTATTGCGACGTATACGTGGAATCGGTGCGCGTGTCGCACGGCACCCAGATCATCGTGACCAAGAACATCATCACCAATGAAGACGGCGAGACTATCCAGGAGACCTACACGACCCTGGCGGGCCGCGTCGGCGATGATGGAGAAGAGGGATTTTCTGATGCCACTGCGTGAATTCAGCTCGGTGAAGGTAGGCGACCAGCTTCCGGAGAAGATCTACCCGTTGACCCGACAGGATCTGGTGAACTACGCGGGAGTTTCGGGTGACTTGAACCCGATCCACTGGGACGACGAGATCGCCAAGGTCGTCGGCCTGGACACCGCGATCGCCCACGGCATGCTGACCATGGGAATCGGCGGCGGCTACGTCACCTCGTGGATCGGTGACCCCGGTGCGGTCACCGAGTACAACGTGCGATTCACCGCCGTGGTGCCGGTACCCAATGACGGCAAGGGTGCAGAGCTGGTCTTCAGCGGCCGGGTGAAGTCGGTCGATCCGGAGACCAAGTTGGTAACCATCGCGCTTACGGCCACTAGCGGCGGAAAGAAGATCTTCGGCAGGGCCATCGCGTCCGCGAAGCTGGCGTAGCCTATGGCGCTCAAGATCGACATCCGCGGCATGGTCTGGCAGTACCCGGACTATTTCGTCGTGGGTCGTGAGCAGGTCCGAGCATTCGCGCGAGCGATCCAGTGTGACGACGCGGCATCCTTCGACGAGTCGGCGGCCGCCGAACTCGGCCACGACAACATCATTGCGCCACTGACTTACGTGTCGATCTTCGCGAAGCTTGTCCAGGACGATTTCTTCCGGAATGTCGACATCGGGTTGGAGACCATGCAAATCGTCCAGGTTGACCAGAAATTCGTCTATTCCAAGCCGCTCTATGCGGGAGACAGACTCTACGGCCGTATGAGTGTCCAAACGGTGGACGAGCGTTTCGGCGCCGACATCGTGGTCACCAAGAACACCTGCAGCAACGAGGATGGCGAGGTGCTCCTGGAGGCCTACACCACCTTGATGGGACACGAAGGGGACAACTCCATCCAGCTCAGGTGGGACAAGGAAACCGGGCAGGTCGTCAGGACCGCGTAATTAGTATCTGACTCGCGTGCCGATGTACACTCGGACCTCGGGGTTTTCCCATTACAGCGCGCTGTCCGTCGGTTCACGGAGAGCGCGTGTGTTATGTAGGTCCCGGTAGGTAAGCGCAGGTTGGCCTGCCAACCGCGAAGGGGCGTAGCTCAACTGGCAGAGCAGCGGTCTCCAAAACCGCAGGTTGCAGGTTCAAGTCCTGTCGCCCCTGCAGAAGGCGAAGACGTGCCATGCTGGACACTAAGCGAGTGCCCGATCAGCTCGGGACGGATCGTGAGATAGCTAGCGAACAAAGGAGCATGCGGTGAGCGACGAGGGCGACGCTGCCAACGACGCCGCACGCGACGGCGATGACACCGGCGACAGCGCCAGCAGTGGTCGGACGGCAGTGGTGACCAAGCCTGCGACGCGTCCGCAACGCCCGACCGGCAAGCGATCCCGGCAGCGAGTGTCGGATACCGACGACGACGTCGATGTAGAGTCCTCGGATGAGGTCGAGGTCTCCAAGGAGGCCAAGAAGACCCCGGCAGCCAAGAAGGCCGGAGCCGACAAGAAGGCCAAGAAGCCGAAGAAACCCGGGGACCGTACGGCTAACCCTTTCGTTTTCATCTACAACTACCTCAAGCAGGTCGTTGCGGAGATGCGGAAGGTGATCTGGCCGAACCGCAAACAGATGCTCACCTACACCTCCGTGGTGCTGGTGTTCCTGGCCTTTATGGTGGCGCTGGTCGGCCTTGCTGATTTTGGCCTGACCAAGCTCGTGCTGTTGGTGTTCGGCTGAGCTTCCAGAGTGATAGAGAGGACTGAATACCGTGACTACCTTCGACGGTGACACGTCCGCGGGTGAAGCGGTCGACGTGGACGAGGTCGTCGAGGCTTCTGAGACCCCAGCGGCTTCTGAGACCCCAGCGGCCCCGGAGGCTTCGGAGACCCCGGAGGCCCCCGCCCAGGAAGAGCCGGCCGAGGAGGACGACCCTGCCGCCGCGCTCAAGGCGGACCTGCGCAGCAAGCCCGGCGACTGGTACGTCATCCATTCCTATGCGGGATACGAGAACAAGGTGAAAGCCAACCTCGAAACCCGTGTGCAGAACTTGGATGTCGGCGACTACATCTTCCAGGTGGAGGTACCCACCGAAGAGGTCACCGAGATCAAGAACGGCCAGCGCAAGCAGGTCAACCGCAAGGTGCTGCCGGGCTACATCCTGGTGCGCATGGACTTGACCGACGACTCGTGGGCTGCGGTGCGCAATACCCCCGGTGTGACGGGATTTGTCGGCGCAACGTCTCGTCCGTCGGCGCTGCGGCTCGATGACGTGGTGAAGTTCCTGCTGCCGCCGGGTGCGGCGAAGAAGCCCGTCAAGGGTGCGGCCGCCACCGCCGCCAGCGCCGAGGTCGGTGGGCTGGAACGTCCGGTGGTCGAGGTCGACTACGAGGTGGGCGAATCCGTGACTGTCATGGACGGACCGTTTGCCACGTTGCCGGCCACGATCAACGAGGTCAACGCCGAACAGCAGAAGCTCAAGGTGTTGGTGTCGATCTTCGGCCGCGAAACACCGGTGGAACTCACCTTTACCCAAGTCTCCAAGATCTAGCCGGCCGGCCCGTTCGCGGGAACGGCTGGGTGCATAAACCAGGAAGGAACGTCAACATCTCATGGCCCCGAAGAAGAAAGTCGTTGGGCTGATCAAGCTCCAGATCGTGGCGGGACAGGCGAACCCTGCGCCGCCGGTGGGACCCGCGCTGGGCCAGCACGGCGTCAACATCATGGAGTTCTGCAAGGCATACAACGCCGCGACGGAAAGCCAGCGCGGCAACGTCATCCCGGTGGAGATCACGGTCTACGAAGACCGCAGCTTCACCTTCGCGCTGAAGACGCCGCCCGCCGCCAAGCTGCTGCTCAAGGCCGCCGGCGTGGGCAAGGGCTCGGCAGAGCCACACAAGACCAAGGTCGCCAAGGTCACCTGGGCTCAAGTACGCGAGATCGCCGAGACCAAGAAGACCGATCTCAACGCTAACGACATCGACGCTGCCGCCAAGATCATCGCCGGTACCGCCCGGTCGATGGGCATCACCGTCGAGAAATAGCCAGGAAAGCCGTGGGAGGGCTGGCTTCGGCCCGAATTAACCACGACCCAACACCAGATTGGACCAACAATGAGCAAGAACAGCAAGGCATACCGCGCCGCCTCCGAAAAGGTGGATCGCGACAACCTCTACACCCCGCTGGAAGCCGCCAAGCTCGCCAAGGAAACGTCGTCGAGCAAGCAGGACGCGACCGTCGAGGTGGCGATCCGGCTCGGCGTCGACCCGCGTAAGGCGGACCAGATGGTCCGCGGCACGGTCAACCTGCCGCACGGCACCGGTAAGACCGCCCGGGTCGCGGTGTTCGCCGTCGGCGACAAGGCCGAGCAAGCGCAGGCCGCCGGCGCCGACATCGTGGGCAGTGACGACCTGATCGAGAAGATCCAGGGCGGCTGGCTGGAATTCGACGCCGCGATTGCGACCCCTGACCAGATGGCCAAGGTCGGTCGCATCGCGCGTGTGCTGGGCCCCCGGGGCCTGATGCCCAACCCCAAGACCGGCACCGTGACCCCCGACGTCGCCAAGGCCGTCACCGACATCAAGGGCGGCAAGATCAACTTCCGCATCGACAAGCAGGCCAACCTGCACTTTGTCATCGGCAAGGCGTCCTTCGACGAGCAGAACCTCGTGGAGAACTACGGCGCCGCGCTTGACGAGGTGCTGCGGCTTAAGCCGTCGTCGTCCAAGGGCCGCTACCTCAAGAAGATCGTCGTGTCGACGACCACCGGCCCGGGCATTCCGGTGGACCCAGCCGTCACCCGCAACTTCACGGAAGCCTAGTTTCTTCACGCCGAACGTCGACTTGTCGGGCGTTTTCATCCGAGATCGGCACGACAACTCGACGTTCGGCTCTCTTAGCCACCGCACTCGGCGCGCTTAGCCGCCGCATTCGGCGATGCGTCGCCGCAAGAAGTCGCGGCCCGGCTCGGAACCGTTGGACTCCAACGCCGTTCGATACCAAGTGAGAGCTTCGGCGGGCCGTCCCGCGCGCCGCAGCAGATCGGCTCTTACCGTCGCGACGAGATTGGAGCGGTTCAGCCGGGGATCACGCGCCGCTTCGTCGAGCGCGAGCAGGCCGGCGTCGGGGCCGTCGCGGAAGCCCACCGCCAGCGCGCGGTTGGCGCCCGCCACCGGGGAACCCGTTAACTCCACGAGCCGGTCGTAGGCCGTGCAGATGGTGACCCAATCGGTCTGTTCCCAGGACGGGGCCGTCGCGTGCAGCGCGGCGATCACCGCTTGGGGCAGATGGGGGCCCGTCGAACCCTCGGCCCGCCGTAGCCGGTCCAGCCCGCGCGCGATGCGGCCGCGGTCCCACTTGCGGCGGTCCTGATCTTCGAGTGGCACCAGCATCCCGGCGTCATCCACCCGCGTCACTCGCCGCGAATCATGCAGCAGCGTCAGGGCGGCCAAGGCGTGCGCCTCACGCTCTTCGGGCATCAGCGCGCACAGCTCCCCGGCCAGCCGAACGCCTTCATCGCACAGTTCGTCGCGAATCGCCGAGGGGCCCGCGGTCGACCAGTACCCCTCGGTGAACACCGAGTAGATGCAACTGAGCACGTGTGAGGTCCGCTCGGGCAACAGTTCCGCCGGCGGCACCCGTAGCGGGATGTTGGCATGGCGGATCTTGTTCTTGGCGCGTGTGATTCGCTGACCGATGGCCGTGTCCGTCTGCAGGAGTGCACGGGCGATCTCGGCGACGGTCAATCCGGACACCAATCGCAGCGTGAGCGCCAATTGCGAGTGCCGGTCCAGCGCCGGGTGCGCACAGGTGAACATCATCCGCAGTTCGTCGTCGCGAACAGGATGCGGTTCGGTGTGGTCGGTACGGGCCCTGATGTCGTCCACGTAGTTTTTCAAAGCCGCCAATTCCTTTCCGGGACGGACGGATTCGCGACGCAGCCGATCGCGGGCGCGGTTACGGGCGACGGTCAACAGCCATCCGCCGGGGTTATCGGGCGCACCGTCGCGGGGCCAGGTGCGCAGCGCCTCGGCGCAGGCCTCCTGGACGGCGTCCTCGGCAACGGTGAGGTCGCCCGACCATCGCGCGAGCGCGGCGACGGCGGGGCCCCATTCCCGGCGGAAGACGCCGTCCAGGTTGGTCATTGCGGGCGGTTAGAGTCCCGAGACGCCAGCCAGCTGCCGAACCTGCACGGTCGAAGCGGGGATCATCGACGCCAGCTTGATGGCCTCGTCGCGATCCGCGGCGTCAAGCAGGTAGATCCCCGTGGCGATCTCGGCGCCTTCTACATATGGCCCATCGGTGATCAGGACCTCGCCATCGCGGACCCGCACGGTCGTCGCCGTGGACCGGTCGTGCAATGCGGCGCCGCCGATCAGGTGATCGCCCGCGGCTGCGTGCAGATCTGCGTGCCGTGCGGCCACTGCCTCCCACTCCGGTGTGCCCGGTGTGTGTGCGGATTCGGCCGGTTCGAGCAGCAGCGCGAGCCAGTCGTTGCCGGTGAGTTTGCGGGACGGCTCGAGTGAGTGGACCGCCGGCCACACCTCCACGGCCCCGAACGCGGCGATCGGAATGTCGCGCGCCAAGGCAAGCGCCTCGTCGAGGTTCTCCGCTTCGAACACGTAGTAGCCACCGGCCACCTCCGCGCCTTCGGCAAATGGGCCGTCAGTGATGACCGGTGCGTCGGGGCCGCCGGTGATGACTACTGCGGCCGCAGCGGGCGCCAGCGCGTCACCGGTTTTGATTGCCGAGCCGGCTTTGGCGTGGAAGCTTTCCCACGCGGCCATGCCGGCCGCCCACTCTTCGGGTGTGCGGTCTTGCTCCTTGCTGATCAACAGCGCGAAATACTGCATGTTCGTCACCTCCGGTAGCGAGCGAAGCCTCGTGCTCCACTCTCTACCTCTCCGACGAACGACATGCGAGCAATCCGACACTCGCGCCGAAAAAACTAGGCGGCTTGCTGCT
Source organism: Mycobacterium sp. (assembly GCA_035996225.1). GTDB lineage: Bacteria > Actinomycetota > Actinomycetes > Mycobacteriales > Mycobacteriaceae > Mycobacterium. Next base: position 7,936 of record DASYJS010000341.1, read on the forward strand.
TGAGATACGTCACCAGGCTGACGTCGAGGATCTCGTAATCGAAATAGTGCTCGCAGCCGCGCAGGTACTTCATGTACCGGTTGTAGACCTCTTCGGAGGTGACCTCGATGGCCTTGTCCTTGTTGGATTCCAACGTGTCGCCCCAGATATGCAGCGTCTTGATGTAGTGCGGGCGCAGCGAGAGGGGCTCGGGGACAATGAAGCCGGCCTTCTCGCCGTGTTCGACCATCATCTCGGTCGTCGGCAGGCGACCGCCCGGGAAGATCTCGGTGATGATGAACTTGATGAACCGCACCGTCTCGAAGGTCAGTTTCTTGCCGCGGGCGGCCATGTTGTACGGGTGGTAGCTGACGCTGCTTTGGACCGTCATCCGACCGTCCTCGGGCATGATGTCGAAACACCTCTTGAAGAAGTCGTCATAGTTTTCATGCCCGAAGTGCTCGAAGGCCTCGATCGACACGATCCGGTCGACGGGCTCGCTGAAATCCTCCCAGCCGTGAAGTCGCACCTGATGTGAGCGGTCGGTGTCGAGTGCACCCAGCACTTGCTCGGAGCGGGCGTGCTGGTTCTTGGACAGTGTCAGGCCGATGACGTTGACGTCATACTTCTCGATGGCTCGCTTCATGGTGGTGCCCCAGCCGCAGCCGATGTCCAACAGCGTCATGCCCGGCTTGAGGTCCAGCTGGTCCAAGTTGAGGTCGATTTTGGCGATCTGGGCTTCTTCGAGGGTCAGCTCCGGCGGCTCGAAGTAGGCGCAGCTGTAGATCCGGCTCGGATCCTGGAACAGAGCGAAGAAGTCATCGGAGACGTCGTAGTGCGCCTGGATGTCTTCGGAGCGTGTCCGCGTCTTCGTCGAGCTCGTTGGTTGCTCAGCCATTGTCGTCTGGTTCTCCCCTGAATTCACTACCTGAAACGCACTACGCATCGCTGACTGGATTGATGTGCAGCGCTACCAATGTAGCCGTGCCGCCTAACCGCCTGGGACGAAGTGCTCCCATACCCCCCGACCGATACGAAACTCTACTTGGCCAGCGTGAAGTGGTGACAGTCGATGTAGCCGATCCGGAATGACTTGGCGCAGCCGGTCAGGTATTTCATGTAACGCTCGTAGACCTCTTCGGACTGGATCTCGATGGCCTCGTCCTTGTGCGCCTCCAGAGCTTCGGCCCACAGGTCGAGGGTCCTGGCGAAGTGCAGCTGCAACGACTGGACACCGGTGACCGAGAAACCCGCCTTCGTGGCGTGATGGTCGACCTTCTCGATCGACGGCAGCCGGCCGCCCGGGAAGATGTCAGTGATGATGAACTTGATGAAGCGAGCCATCTCGAATGACATCGGCATGCCGCGCTCGACGATCTGCCCTCCCGTCAAACCGGTGATCGAGTGCAGCAGCATCACGCCGTCAGCCGGCAGGATGCTATAGGCGAACTTGAAGAAGTCGTTATAGCGCTCGAAGCCGAAGTGTTCCAACGCTTCGATCGTGATGATGCGGTCCACCGGCTCGGTGAAGTCCGCCCAGTCACACAGCAGGGCCCGGCGCGAGCGGGTTGAATCGATTCCATCGAGCACTTGCTGGCAGTACGCGTGCTGGTTCTCAGACAGGGTGAGCCCGACGACGTTGACGTCGTACTTCTCGACCGCGCGCTTCATCACCGAACCCCAGCCGCAGCCGACGTCGAGCAGGGTCATCCCCGGCTCCAGCCCCAACTTGCCCAGGGCTAGGTCGAGCTTGGCGACCTGTGCCTCTTCCAGCGTCATGTCGTCGCGCTCGAAGTACGCGCAGCTGTAGGTACGAGTCGGGTCTACGAACAACGCGAAAAACTCGTTCGAAAGGTCGTAATGCGCTTGGACGTCGTCGACGTTGGATCGCGTCCGGAAAGCTACTGGGTGATTACTTGACATGTGTCCCTCCCGAGTGGACAGGCACCTTCACGAGGAGGCCATCCTGGGGCACCCTACACGGGGCCCGGGGCATCTCTCGTATTTGAGGCGGCAAGCCACTGGGTTTCTCGATTGCAGACCCGCCACCTCTAGTGTGACGGATGTGGTCGCTACTTCTCCAGGGTGAATTGGTTGACGTCAATGTAGCCGACCCGGAACGCGTTGGCGCAGCCGGTCAGGTACTTCATGTAACGCTCGTAGACCTCTTCGGACTGGATCTCGATGGCCTCGTCCTGATGCGCTTCCAAGGCCGCTGCCCAGAGATCGAGGGTTCTGGCGTAGTGCGACTGCAGCGATTGGCGGCGGGTCAACTGGAAACCGTGCTTCGACGAGTGATCCGCCACCTTTTCGATGGACGGCAGCCGGCCACCCGGGAAGATCTCGGTGACGATGAACTTGATGAAGCGGGCCATGTCGAACGTCAGCGGTATGCCACGTTCCACGCACTGCGGGCCCGTCAATCCGGTGATCGTGTGCAGCAGCAGCACACCGTCATCAGGCAGAATGCTGTGGGCCATCGTGAAGAACTCGTCGTAGCGATCGTGGCCGAAGTGCTCGAACGCGCCGATCGACACGATGCGGTCGACGGGTTCGTCGAACTGCTCCCAGCCGGCCAGCAGCACTTGCTTGCTGCGCGGGGTGTCCATCGCGTCGAACGACCTCTGGACGTGGGCGGCCTGGTTCTTCGACAAGGTCAGGCCGACGACGTTGACGTCGTATTTCTCGACCGCGCGCCGCATGGTGGCACCCCAGCCGCAGCCGACGTCGAGCAGGGTCATGCCGGGCTGCAACCCGAGTTTGCCCAGGGCCAGGTCGATCTTGGCGAGCTGCGCCTCTTCCAGCGTCATGTCGTCGCGCTCGAAGTAGGCGCAACTGTAGGTCTGGGTGGGATCCAGAAACAGGCCGAAGAATTCGTCGGACAGGTCGTAGTGCGCCTGTACATCGGCGAAGTGTGGTGTCAGCTTCCGAGCCATGACGGGTATGCCTTCCTGACGAAACGCACCTAAAGATACCCCGTGCGTGGCTCGCCGCTGGCCATCCGACGTGGCAGCTCGAGGCTGCCGGAATTTACTTCACCAAGGTGAATTGATTGACGTCGACATAGCCGTCCCGGAATGTCTTGGCGCAGCCGGTCAGGTATTTCATGTACCGGTCGTAGACCTCTTCGGACTGGATCTCGATGGCCTCGTCTTGGCGTGCCTCTAGCGCTTCGCCCCACAGGTCGAGCGTTTTGGCGTAGTGCGGCTGCAGCGACTGGCGGCGGGTCAGCGCGAAACCCGCGTCGCCGGCGTGCTCCTGCACGGTCGGGATCTTGGGCAGCCGTCCGCCCGGGAAGATCTCCCGCTGGATGAAAATGACGAAGCGGAGCAGCTCGATGGAGATGGGTAAGCCCCTGTCGATGATTTCCTGTTTCGTCAAATCGGTGATCGTGTGCAGCAACATCACGCCGTCACCGGGCAACGCGTGGTAGGCCATTTTGAAGAAGTCGCCGTAACGATCCGGGCCGAAGTGCTCGAATGCGCCGATCGACACGATCCGGTCGACGGGCTCGCTGAATTCTTCCCAGCCGGCCAGCAGCACTTGCTTGCTGCGCGGGTTGTCCATCGCGTCGAACGACTTCTGTACGTGGGCGGCCTGGTTCTTCGACAACGTCAGGCCGACGACGTTCACGTCGTATTTCTCGACCGCGCGCCGCATGGTGGCACCCCAGCCGCAGCCGACGTCGAGCAGGGTCATGCCGGGCTGCAACCCGAGTTTGCCCAGGGCCAGGTCGATCTTGGCGACCTGTGCCTCTTCCAGCGTCATGTCGTCGCGCTCGAAGTAGGCGCAACTGTAGGTCTGGGTGCGATCCAGAAACAGCCGAAAGAAGTCGTCAGACAGGTCGTAGTGCGCCTGAACATCGGCGAAATGCGGCGTCAACTTTTGGGCCATGGCAGCGCGCCTCCCCTGGCGAAATGCGATGAGATTTTCCCTTATCCCCGTGTGAGCATGGTAACTATTCCGGCTCTGCCCTGTTTAACGAATCGCGAAATTCGTCGGTTCAGCGCGGCGGTTGCCCGAAGTGGGAGCAGGGGAGCGGGTTACTTGGTGAGGGTGTACTGGGCGACATCGGAGATGCCTTTGCCGAACAGGTTCGCGCAGCCGGTCAGATAGCGCATGAAACGGTCGTAAACCACTTCGGACTGGAGGGCGATGGCCTGTTCGCGGTTGGCTTCCAGGTTGGCCGCCCACGTGTTCAGAGTCCGCACGTAATGCGGCCGCAGGTTTTGGACCTCCTCGATGGAGAACCCTGCGGCCTGCGAATTGTCGACGATATCGGATTGTGCCGGCATCCCCCCGCCGGGAAAGATTTCCTTGCCGAGGAAGTGGACGAACTTCAGATCGCTCATCGTCACCGAGATGCCGTGATCCCGCCAGTACGTCTGCGGATAGGTGAAAATGCTGTGCAAAAGCATCCGCCCGCCATCGGGGAGGAGCTCGTAGGCGCGTTCGAAGAACAGGGGCCAACGCTCCTTTTTGAACGCGTCGAAGGCCTCGAAGGTGATGATCCGGTCGACAGGCTCGTCGAACTCTTCCCAGCCCTGCAGCCGCGCCTCGGCGCGCCGCGTGGTCGGGATCGCGGCCAGGCGTTCTTTGGTGCGCGCGTAGTGATTTCGGCTGAGTGTGACGCCGATGACATTCACGTCGTATTTCTCAGCCGCCCGGACGACTGCCCCGCCCCAGCCGCATCCGACATCGAGCAGCGTCATTCCCGGCTCGAGGTTCAGCTTGTTCAGCCCCAAATCCAGTTTGGCGAGCTGTGCCTGTTCCAACGTCATGTCGTCGCGCTCGAAGTAGGCGCAGGTGTAGACCATGTTGGGATCCAGGAACAACGCAAAGAAGTCGTCCGAAATGTCGTAAGCAGCCTGCGACTCTTCGTAATACGGCTTCAGTTTCGCCACCATCACCAATCCTTCCGCGATAACGCTACAGCGCTGCGGGAACCCATAAAATTGAGGGCAACCCTGAAAGCCAGAGCCTTCTGCTGGACTCCGGATTCAGCTGGCCTCGGCGAAGTTGCCCGTCAAAACGCCGATCACGCGATCCCACAGCTGTTGTGGCAGATCATGGCCCATTCCATCGAATAACACCAATCGGGCACCGTTGATTTCGCGGGCAACCGCACGGCCGCCGAGGGGCCGCATGAGCTTGTCAGCACGACCGTGGATGACAACAGTCGGAGCCACGACGCGACGGTTGTGGTGCACCAGGCTGCCGCTGCCCAGAATCGCGCTGAACTGGCGGGCGATGCCTTGTGGGTAGTAGTTGCGGTCGTATCCCTCGGCGGCCTCGGCGCGAACCTGCTCGTCGGGAATGCGGTAGCCCGGGCTGCCGATGATTCTGCTCACCCGGACCGCGTTGTCGAGGATCACCTCGCGGGGTGAGTCCGGCGGCGGCCCTTTGAGCAGAGCCAGCAGCGCGCGTGGCGCCGGCGGCGGCAGGAACGCTGAGTTGTTGCTGGAGAAGATGATTCCGAGGGTTCGCGTCCGCTGCGGGAATTGTCCGGCGAAGACCTGGGCGATCATCCCGCCCATCGATGCCCCGACGATATGGGCCTGGCTGATGTCCAAATGGTCCAGCACGGCCGCGCCGTCGTCAGCCATGTCCTCGAGCGTGTACGCCGCCTTGCTCCGCAGACCCACCCAGGAGCGGGCCAAACGGGTGACCAGTGGCTGACCCACATTGCGACGCTCGGTCTTGCTGGACAAGCCGATATCCCGGTTGTCGTAACGGATCACGCGCAAGCCTTGGCCGACCAGCCGCTCGCAGAACTCGGTCCGCCACAGCAGCAGCTGGGCGCCGAGCCCCATGATCAGCAGCACGGGCGGGTCGTCGATATCGCCCATATCCTCGTAATAGATCTTCAGGTCGCCTTCTGAAGATCTCGAAGCGGCCCCGGAACTGGCCCCCGATAGCGCAAACCCGGTGCGGATCTCCACTAGACCTCCACGTCAGACTGATGCTCGCGGCTGACCTCGACCATGAAGTTGGCGAAGTACCCCGTCAGCTGCGGGTCGGACATCATCTGCCATTTCGGTGCGAGCAGCTTCATATACCGCTCGACGTAGAGGAACTGCTTGCCGATCAATACCAACTCGCGCGGCAGTTTGACGTCGTAGGTGTCGGCCAGCGTCGACAACTGGCGCCCGATGTCGGCATAGGACATGTCGCCCAGCGTCTGCATGGTCAGCGGGGCGGCGAAGCGCTCCAGGTCCTTGGCGGCCTCGGCTTCCGGCTTCATGGTGCCGACCGCGCCCATCAGCACGACGATCTTGCCGGCCGCGGCATGGTCCTTCTTGACCAGCAGCGCGTGCACCAATTCCCGCAGCAGCCACCGGGTGCGCGGGTCGATGCGGCCCATGATGCCGAAGTCGAAGAACACGATGTGCCCCTGCTCGTCGACATACAGGTTGCCCGCGTGCAGGTCGCCGTGGAACAGCCCGTGCCGCAGCCCGCCTTCGAAAAGCGAGAACAGCAGCGCCTTCACCAGTTCGACCCCGTCGAACCCGGCCTTGCGGATGGCAGCGACGTCGTCGATGCGAATGCCCTGCACCCGCTCCATCGTCAGCACCCGGTCGCTGGTGAATTCCCAGTACACATCCGGCACGCGGATGTTCTTGCCCAGCGGCGACACGTGCAGGTGCGAGACCCATGCCTCCATCGACTGCGCTTCGAGCCGGAAATTCAGCTCCTCGGCCAGGTTGGCGGAGAAGTCGGCGACCACGTCTTGTGCCGAGAGCCGGCGGCCCAGCTTGGCCAGTTCGACGGCCTGGGCGAAGCGCTTCAGGATCTGCAGGTCGGCGGCAACCCGGCGGCGGATGCCCGGGCGCTGGATCTTGACCACGACCTCCTCGCCGCTGTGCAGCGTGGCGTAGTGCACCTGGGCGATGGAGGCCGACGCGAACGGCGTTTCGTCCCACTTGGCGAACAGTTCGGACGGGTCTCCTCCGAGTTCGTCGACGAACAACCTGTGCACCTGGCCGGAGTCGGCCGGTGGCACCCGGTCGAGCAGGCTACGGAATTCGCGGGACAGCGATTCGCCGAACGCGCCCGGGCTGGACGCGATGATCTGCCCGAACTTCACGTATGTCGGACCCAGGTCGGCGAAGGCCTGTGGGAGCTGTTTGATCACTTTTTGCTGCCACGGACCCTTGCCCGGCAGCTTGGTGACGACGCGAGCGGCGGACCGGGTGACCTGCCATCCAGTGGCTACGACCCGGGCCGCTTCGACCGGCAACGGCACCCGGTCAAGCTTGGCCGCCTCTCGGTGTTTGGTAGAACTCATCCCAGCAGTCTGCCAAACCAGTGGTGTCAAGTCCCAATTCGATCTTCGATGAGCAGGCGTTTTAGCTGCGCGCGCCACCTGTCCGGGCCTTGTTCCAAGGCGTCACCCAACCCGCGATCTCCCAGCCCTCCAGCCCGGCGAGCAGGTCGTACATCGTTGCTCCGTCGATGGTTTCCCGGACGATGTCGGCGTGCCCGGCGTGGCGCGCCAACTCGTTGATGACGTGCAGGATCACCCATCGCACCGACCAGGCCTCCAAGTCCTTGGGGAACCACGGAACGTCCCGCGGAACGGGCACCGTTGCGTCGAGGTCCGCGGTCTCCACCAGCCGCAACGACGTCGTGTTCTGCTCCCCGAAGGCCCGCAGCAACCCGTCCAGCGTCTCGTCGGGCCGCATTACGTGCTGGTCGGAGAACTCCTTGGCGATCACGTCGGACGGCCGGGGGTCCTTCGGCGTTGCGTCCGGTGCGGCCGCGACCCGCGCCATCCAGGTGTGTTGCATCCGGGTCACGTGCTTGACCAGCCCGCCGACCGATAGCGCACTCGCCGACGGCGACGAGCGGGCCTGTTCGTCGGTGAGGCCGTACCCCACAGCGAAGTAGGCGCTCTGGTGGAACGCCAGGAACTCGCGCAGGGCGCTGCGCTCGTCGGACACCGGCGGGGCAAGGGCGGGCATGGCAAGATCTTAAGACCCGTGGCTGACAACCACGCCGTAAAGTGCGGGGATGCAGCTGGTTTCGGCGTGCTCGACCGAACGGTTCGTTGGGCCGCCGGACACGCCACTACAGCTGGCCCGGGTCACCGTCGGCGGGGTCGCCGGGACGACGTCGATCCGCATCGACGGCGACGGCCTGAGCGGGGAGACGCTCGCCGAGATCGGCGACGAGCTGGTCGAGATCCCGGTGACGGTGCAGACACCGGTCGTCGGTCAGCGGAGGGCCGCTCGGGTGCACGCCGGCGGCGCCAGCGTGCAGTTCGAATTCACCGTGGCCGAGCCCGGCTGGACGATGTTCATGGTCAGCCATTTCCACTACGACCCGGTGTGGTGGAACACACAGGGGGCCTACACCAGCGAGTGGACCGAGGACCCGCCGGGGCGGGCCCGGCAAACCAACGCCTTCGAACTTGTGCACGCGCACCTGGAAATGGCCCGCCGCGACGTCGACTACAAATTCGTGCTGGCCGAGGTGGACTACCTCAAGCCGTACTGGGACACCCACCCCGAGGACCGCGCCGACCTGCGCCGCTTCATCGCCCAGAATCGCGTCGAGATCATGGGCGGCACCTACAACGAACCCAACACAAACCTCACCAGCCCGGAGACGACCATCCGGAACCTGGTGCACGGCATCGGGTTTCAGCGTGACGTGCTAGGTGCCCACCCGGCTACCGCGTGGCAGCTCGACGTGTTCGGCCATGACCCCCAGTTCCCCGGGATGGCCGCCGACGCCGGGCTGACGTCGAGCTCGTGGGCCCGCGGACCCCACCACCAGTGGGGCCCGACCCACTCCGGTGGCGTCGAGGCCATGCAGTTCTGCAGCGAGTTCGAATGGATCTCGCCATCCGGGCGCGGCCTGCTCACCCACTACATGCCGGCGCACTACTCGGCGGGCTGGTGGATGGACTCCTCGGCGTCGCTGCATGAGGCCGAGGAGGCCACCTGCGAGTTGTTCGACGAGCTCAAGAGTGTCGCGCTGACTCGCAACGTATTGCTGCCGGTCGGCACCGACTACACCCCGCCGAACAAGTGGGTCACCGAAATCCACCGCGGCTGGGCCGCGCGCTACACCTGGCCGCGATTCGTGTGCGCGCTGCCGCAGGAATTCTTCGCCGCGGTGCGCGCCGAGTTGGACGAGCAGGGGTCTGTGCCGTCGCCGCAAACCCGCGACATGAACCCGATCTATACCGGCAAGGACGTCTCCTATATCGACACCAAGCAGGCCAACCGGGCCGCCGAGAACGCCGTGCTGGATGCCGAGTGTTACGCGGTGTTCGCCGCGCTGATGTCCGGAACCGACTACCCGCATGCCGCCTTGGCCAAGGCGTGGGTGCAGCTGGCCTACGGCGCGCACCACGACGCGATCACCGGCTCGGAATCCGATCAGGTCTACCTCGATCTGCTGACCGGCTGGCGCGAGGCGTGGGAGCTGGGTCGGGCGGCCCGCGACAATTCCCTGGCGCTGCTGTCCGGCGCCGTAGACGTTTCAGGCGGCTCCCCCGACGCCGTCGTGGTGTGGAACCCGTTGACACACCAGCGCACCGACATCGTCACCGCCCGGGTTGACCCGCCGCTGCCCGCGGGGGCGCGGGTGCAAGACGGCGACGGTGCCGAGTTGCCGGCGCTTGTCGAGCACGACGGGCGGTCGGTCACCTGGCTGGCCCGCGACGTCCCGTCGCTGGGCTGGCGGGCCTACTGGCTGGTTCCCGCGGACCGGGCGACCGGCTGGGAAACGCTGCCCGGCAACCAGATCGGCAACGAACACTACCGGCTGGCCGTAGACCCCACGCGTGGCGGGGCAGTGACGTCTCTTGTCCATGACGACCGCGAGCTGATCGCCCACGGCCGGGTGGGCAACGAGCTTGCCGTCTACGAGGAATACCCGGCGCACCCGACAGGAGGCGAGGGCCCTTGGCATCTGCTGCCGAAGGGGCCGGTGGTGTGCTCGTCGGAATCGCCCGCCGAGGTGCAGGCCTACGCCGGACCGCTCGGTCAGCGGCTGGTCGTACGCGGCCGCATCGGCGAATTGCTGTGCTACACCCAGACTCTGACGCTGTGGAACGGCGTGGCGCGGGTGGACTGCCGCACCACCATCGACGAGTTCACCGGCGAGGACCGCTTGCTGCGACTGCGCTGGCCGTGTCCGGTGCCCGGCGCCATGCCGGTCAGCGAGGTGGGCGACGCCGTCGTCGGCCGCGGGTTCGCGTTGCTGCACGACGGATCTCGCTCCGTGGACACCGAGCACCAGCCGTGGACGCTGGATAACCCGGCCTACGGCTGGTTCGGTCTGTCCTCAGCGGTACGGGTCAAGCTGGGAGACAACGATATTCGCGCGGTATCCGTGGCAGAGGTGGTGTCGCCGTCGGAAGCGTCGTCCGGATCGCTGGCGCGTGAGGTGATGGTCGCGCTTGTTCGCGCCGGCGTCACGGCCACCTGCAGCGGCGCCGGTAAACCTCGCTACGGCAGACTCGACGTCGACTCCAACCTGCCCGATGTCCGCATCGCGCTCGGCGGCCCCGCCCGCAACGACTTCACCAAAGCGGTTCTGGACGAGGCCGATCCGGTCTACGCGAAAGAGCTAGACCGCCAGCTGGCCGAGACGGGCCGGGCCAGGGTGTGGGTGCCCGCGGCGACGCCGTTGGCGGCGGTCTGGGTGCCCGGCGCCGACCTGCGCGCGGTGCGCGCCCTGCCGGTGCTGGTGATCGCCGGAGCCGACGAGAAAAGCCTCGCCGCCGAGATCGATTTGGTGGCAGACGATCTCGACGACGCCGAGATCGTCGTCGCCCAGCAGGCCGCATCCGGCATGGAACACTTCGAATCCCGCACCGTCGCGTTGTTCAACCGCGGCGTGCCGAGCTTCGCGGTCGACGCCGAAGGCACGCTGCATACCGCGCTGTTGCGATCCTGCACTGGCTGGCCCTCCGGGACCTGGATCGACGAACCACGTCGCACCGCCCCCGACGGCTCGAACTTCCAACTCCAGCACTGGACACACCATTTCGACTACGCGCTGGCAAGCGGCGACGGCGATTGGCGCCGCGCCCAGATTCCCAGCCGCAGCGCGCAGTTCTCCCATCCGCTGCGCGCCGTCTTCCCGGGCCAGCGACGAGGCAACCTGGCGCCCGCCGGATCGCTGCTGCACGTCGAACCCGCTGACACCGTCCACGTCGGGGCATTCAAGGCGGCCGGCAACCCGCTGACGGCCGGTCGTGCCGAGCCGGTCGACCCCGCTTCGGTGGCTTTGCGTCTGGTCGAAATGACCGGTGCCCGCGCCCGCGTCTCGATCGGCACGACACTGGGCAAGCTGGGCGCGATACGGCTCGCCGACCTCCTGGAGACGCCGCAGGCGCGCATGCGTTCGGTCGATCTGCACGGGTACCAGGTCGCCACCGTGCTGGCCCGGCTCGAGATCCCCAAGACATTCGACGATGCCAACCCGCTGGCCCCGGAAGCCGAGATCGCTCAGCCGCTCTACGCGCGCTATTGGCTGCATAACCGCGGGCCCGCGCCACTGGGCGGGCTGCCGGCCGTCGCGCATCTGCACCCGCCGCAAGTGACCGCCGAGCCGGGCCACGAGGTGGCGTTGCGGCTCACCGTGGCCAGTGACTGCAGCGATGCGGACTTGCACGGCGCGGTCGTGATGGCGTGTCCGCACGGCTGGTCGGCGACACCGGCCGAGTTGCCGTTCACCCTGGGCGGCGGCGAGCACCGGGAGGCCGACGTCGTGCTGACGATTCCGGCCGCTACCGAGCCCGGCCTGTACCCGGTCCGAGCGCAGCTGCGCATCACCGGGGATAACGTCCCGGGCGCCTGGCGACAGACCGTCGAGGACGTGTGCGTTGTGGAAGTCGGTGCGGTCCGAGAGACCGAACTGGTCTACCTCGTCGACGGACCCGCCGAGATCGCGCTGCGTGCCGGCGAGACGGCCCGGCTGGCGGTGACGATCGGCAGCCATGCCCGGGCGGACTTGGCGCTGGAGGCACATCTGATCAGTCCCTGGGGCACCTGGGAGTGGATCGGCCCGGCCGCGCTCGGCGCGGAGCTGGCCGCCCGCGGCACCCTCGAGCTCGGCTTCGACGTCAGGCCGCCGGCGTGGCTGGAACCCGGCCAGTGGTGGGCGCTGGTCCGGGTCGGCTGCGCCGGACGGCTGGTCTACTCGCCGGCGGTGAGGGTGACCGTGACATGAGCGTCCACCTGGTTGCCACCGTCGGGGGCACGGCTGTCGCGGTCGATGAGCTCGACGCGGCCGAGGCGCGGTTGCGCAACGGCCCCCATGCGGCCGCGCTGCCGGCCAGTGGCACCCGCGAGGGCCGTCAACTGCGGCGCTGGCTCACGCAACTCCTCGTGACCGAACGCGTGGTGGCCGCCGAGTCGGCCGCGCGCGGGTTGACCGCGTGCGATGCGCCGGCCGAGGCCGCGTTGCTCCCCGACGTGACGGCCCGGCTGGAGATCGGCAGCGTGGCCGCGGCGGCGCTGGCGGACCCGCGGGCGCGGGCGTTGTTCGCCGCGGTGACCGCCGCGGTCCGGGTCAGCGACGACGAGGTGGCCGACTACCACGCCCGCAATCCGCTGCGGTTCGCCGCGTCGCGCCCCACCCCGCACGGCTGGCGCTCGCCGTCACTGGTCGTGCCGCCGCTGGAACAGGTGCGCGCCGCGATCGCCGAACATCTGCGCGACGCCGCGCGGCGTCGCGCCTTCCGGGTGTGGCTGGACGCGCGACGCGCCGCTCTGGTCCGGCTCGCTCCCGGCTACGAGCATCCCGGCGACCCTCGCCAACCCGACAACACACACCGGCACTGATCGGCCATGCTTACTCTCTGCCTGGACATTGGTGGCACGAAAATTGCTGCGGGCCTTGCGGATTCCGAAGGGGCGCTGGTGTACACCGCCATCCGTCCCACCCCGGCGAGCGGTTCTGCCGAACAGGTGTGGGCCGTGGTCGCCGCGATGACCGCCGAGGCGTTAGGGGCAGCCGACGGTGCCATCCGCGGGGTAGGTATCGCGTCGGCCGGCCCGATCGACCTGCACAGCGGAACCGTCAGCCCGATCAATATCGATTGCTGGCAAGGGTTTCCGCTGCGGGACCGGGTCGCGGCGGCGGTGCCCGGCGTGCCGGTGCGGCTGGGCGGCGACGGGGTGTGTATGGCCCTGGGCGAGCACTGGCTCGGCGCGGGACGGGGTGCGCGTTTCCTGTTGGCCATGGTGGTATCCACCGGTGTCGGCGGCGGATTGGTGCTCGACGGCACGCCGTATGCCGGGCGCAGCGGCAACGCCGGGCACGTCGGTCACGTGGTGGTCGAGCGGGACGGCGAGCCGTGCACGTGCGGGGGCCGCGGCTGTGTCGAGACGGTCGCGGCCGGGCCATGGCTGGTGCGCTGGGCGCGTGCCAACGGCTGGTCCGCACCGTCAGGCGCCGGCGCGCGCGAGTTGGCCGACGCGGCGACCGCCGGCGACGAGGTCGCGCTGCGGGCGTTCGGCAGGGGCGCCACCGCACTCGCGATGATGATCGCGTCGGTGGCGGCGGTGTGCGACCTGGACCTCGTCGTCGTCGGGGGAGGCGTGGCCAAATCCGGGCACGTGCTCTTCGACCCCCTGCGCGCGGCGCTGGCCGACTATGCCGGGCTGGATTTTCTGGCCGGCCTGCGGGTGGTGCCCGCCGAGCTGGGCGGCAATGCCGGGCTGGTCGGGGCGGCCAGGCTCGGCGGGGCTTAGCCAACCACATTGCGCTGCATATGCTTTCGTCCCCAGTCGCACAAGCCCGCCAGCACCGGCCCCAGCGTCGTGCCGTATTCGGAAATCGAATAGTGCACACAAGGTGGGACTGTGCGGGCATCGTGGCGCTCGATGATCCCGGCGTCGACCAGCTCGTGCAGGTGACGGATCAGCATTCGCTCGGTGATGCCGGGGATGCTGCGCCTCAGCTCAGCGGTCCGCATCGGGCCGTCGCACAACCGCCAGAGAATGGTCCCCTTCCAGCGGCCGTCGATGACGGACAGCGCGGCGTCGATCGGGCAATCGCTGACTTCCTTTTTCGATACCGGCATCGCAGCTCCCAGCCTCGCAGATATGCTGACTAATTTGTCAGTACCTTGATATTTGGCAGCATAACAGCCAGGGTCGTTCTCATGAATGACGTCCTTAACGCGGTTGCGGTTGTGATCACTGGCCCGATGGTGGGGGTTGAGCTGTCGGTCGCGGCGTTCTTCAATCCGCTCTTCGCGCGGCTTCCCGACGATGCCTTCCGCGCGGCTCGCGGACGGGCCAGTCGGGTCCTGGGTGCGGTGATGCCCTTCTGGTATATGGGCACCCTGCTGGTCCTGGCCGTCAGCGCCGCCCGCGCCTGGGGTCAGACGAGTGGCTGGCTGTGTGGCATCGCCGCGGCGCTGATGGCGGCCGTTGTGCTGTTGACGGTGACGATGCTGGTGCCGATCAACAACCGCATCGCGAAGTGGCCCGTCACCGGTGAGCTGTCGCGTGAGCTCGCGGCCCGATGGGATCGTCTGCACTGGCTGCGGGTGGTCGTTCTGCTGGGGCTCTTTGGCTTGCTGGCCATCGCCGTCACCTGAGGTCCGCCGTTTTGGCTACCTTTTTGGTGAGCGGGGCTTGTCACGCTATCCTTGGTGCCGATCCACCGAAGACCGTCGGTCACCGAGCAATCGGTCGAAGGTCCGGGAACATCCCGGCGGCCCGCGCAGGAGGACGAGGCATTACCGCCGGCGCTCGCTGCCGGTGGATCCCAACGCCCCGTGCCGCTTCCTGCGCCGGGGCGTTCGTCGTTCCTCGGGTGATCACAGACAACACGTCGAACCGTGACTTTTCACCGAGGAGGTATGCATGGCCAGAGCCGACAAGGCCACCGCCGTTGCGGACATCGCGGAGCAGTTCACTGCCTCGACCGCGACCCTGATCACCGACTACCGCGGTCTGACGGTCGCCGCCCTGGCCGAGCTGCGCCGGTCGTTGGCGGGTTCGGCCACCTACACCGTGGCCAAGAACACGCTGATCAAGCGGGCGGCTTCGGAAGCGGGGGTCGAGGGTCTCGACGAGCTGTTCGTAGGCCCGACGGCCATCGCGTTCGTCAGCGGCGAGCCGGTCGACGCCGCCAAGGCCATCAAGACCTTCGCCAAGGAGAACAAGGCGCTGGTCCTCAAGGGTGGCTACATGGATGGCCACGCCTTGACGGTGGCCGAGGTCGAGCGCATCGCCGACCTGGAGTCCCGCGAGGTGTTGCTGGCCAAGCTGGCCGGTGCGATGAAGGCCAACCTCGCGAAAGCCGCCGGCCTGTTCAACGCGCCCGCGTCCCAGGTGGCCAGGCTTGCGGCCGCGCTCCTCGAGAAGAGGACCGCTGAAGGTCCCGCAGAGCCTGCACCGGCTCCCGCCGCACAAGCTGCCCCAGAGGCAGCCGCAGAAGCTGCGCCAGAGGCAGCCGCAGAACCAGCTTCGGAAACACCCGCCGAAGCCGAATAACCCAACCCCGTAACCCCCAACCCGTAACTAGGAAGGACCCACACCATGGCAAAGATTTCCACCGACGAGCTGCTTGACGCATTCAAGGAGCTGACCCTGCTCGAGCTCTCCGACTTCGTCAAGAAGTTCGAGGAGACCTTCGAGGTCACCGCGGCCGCCCCCGTCGCGGTCGCCGCGGCCGGCCCCGCCGCCGGTGGCGCGCCCGCCGAGGCCGCCGAGGAGCAGTCGGAGTTCGACGTCATCCTCGAGGCCGCCGGTGACAAGAAGATCGGCGTCATCAAAGTAGTCCGCGAGATCGTTTCCGGCCTGGGCCTCAAGGAGGCCAAGGACCTGGTCGACGGCGCGCCCAAGCCACTGCTGGAGAAGGTCGCCAAGGAAGCCGCCGAGGAGGCCAAGACCAAGCTCGAGGCCGCCGGCGCCACCGTCACCGTCAAGTAGTTCGATTCGCGCGAAACCCCCGGGACCATGGGTCTCGGGGGTTTTGTGTGCTCAGCGCGCGGGAGCCGCCGACCGCGCGGACTGAGCCGCTCGCTCGGGGGAATCGCCCAGGGCCACAAGCAGATTCGACGTCATCGAATCGAGCACCGGTGCGACCGCCGAGCCATCGTCGCCGTAATACCCGGCTAGCTCGAGCATGACGAACCCGTGTATCGACGCCCAGAACTGGGCCGCGGTGGCGACCACGGAGACGTCGTCGTCGGCGGCACCTACGGTGATCCGGCCGGCCAGCATGCACCGCCGCACCACGCGCACCACATGCGCAAAGCTCGGGTGGTTCTGCTCGATCTCGGCGACCGCGAGCGTCAGGACATTGCCAGTCGGCACATTGATGCCGTGCGCGCTGGTACTGCCGAACATCAGGCGATACATATGTGGCCGCTCAATGGCGTAGCGGCGGTAGGCGGCGCCGGTAGCGAACAGATCGGCGACCGGGTCGGCGGTCTGGGGCATCGTCTGGGCGGCATCGAACTGCCGTAACCCCTCCTGGGCGACCTCGGCGATGAGCCCGCGCATCCCGCCGAAATGGGTGTAGACGGCCATCGTCGAGGTGGCCGCGGCGCCGGCCACCTTGCGGGTCTGCAAGGCGTCGGGCCCGTGATTGTCGAGCAGGCCGACCGCAGCGTGCAACATCTCGTCACGAACACTGCGCTGAATTTCCGAAGTCATCTCTCCAACCATCTCTGCGAAGGCCTTGCCATCTTCATCATCACCGGCGTACCGTCCAAATAACGCTGAAATATCAATGTTATAGGAGTTCGGAAATGACTTCCACCCAAACCGCTAAATCCCGGAACCCTTATCTCGAGGGCTTCCTGGCGCCGGTGGGCGCCGAAGTGACCGCCACCGACCTCGACGTCACCGGGCAGATCCCCGAGCACCTGGACGGGCGCTATCTCCGCAACGGGCCCAACCCGGCCGCGGAGGTCGACCCCGCCACCTATCACTGGTTCACCGGCGATGCCATGGTGCACGGGGTAGCGCTGCGCGACGGCAAGGCCCTGTGGTACCGAAACCGCTGGGTCCGCACCCCGCCCGCGTGCGCCACGCTGGGCGAGCCCGAGCCCAGAGGGCTGAACCCGCGCGCCGGGATGCTGTCGGTCAGCCCCAACACCAACGTGCTGACTCACGCCGGGCGGACACTCGCGCTCGTCGAAGGCGGCGGTGCCAACTATCAGCTCACCGACGATCTGGACACCGTGGGACCCTGCGACTTCGACGGGACTCTGACCGGCGGCTACACCGCCCATCCGCACCGGGATCCGCGCACCGGCGAACTGCACGCGGTGTCCTATTGCTTCGGGCGCGGACGCACCGTGCAGTACTCGGTGATCGACACCGCCGGCCGCGCGCGCCGCACTGTCGACATCGAAGTGACCGGGTCGCCGATGATGCACGACTTCTCTTTGACCGACAAGTACGTGGTGATCTACGACCTGCCGGTGACGTTCGACGCGGCGCAGATCGTGCCGGCCAACGTGCCTCGCTGGCTGAGTTCGCCAGCCCGCCTGGTGCTGCAGTCGGTGATCGGCCGGGTCCGCATCCCCAGTCCGATGATGACGGCGATCAACCGCAACCAGCAGCCCACGAATCGGATGCCCTACAGCTGGAAGGACACCTACCCGGCGCGCATCGGGGTCATGCCGCGCGAAGGCGGCAACGATGACGTGCGCTGGTTCGACATCGAACCGTGCTACGTCTACCACCCGCTCAACGCCTACTCGGAGATGCGCAGTGACTCTCAAGGGGCCGAGGTCCTGGTGCTCGACGTGGTCCGCTACTCGCGGATGTTCGACCGCGACCTTCGTGGTCCCGGCGACAGCCGACCGGTACTGGACCGCTGGACCATCAACCTGACGACCGGTGCGGTCAGCACCGAATGCCGCGACGATCGTCCGCAGGAGTTTCCGCGGATCGACGAGACCCTGCTGGGCGGCCGGCACCGGTTCGGCTACGCGGTCGGCATGGATGGCGGCTACCTTTCCGGCGGGGCCACCGAGATGACCTCATCGCTCTACAAGCATGACTACGCGACGGGATCCAGCGAGGTCGCGCCGCTCGACCCCGACCTTTTGATCGGCGAGATGTCCTTTCTGCCGAACCCGTCGAACGGCTCACGGGAGCGCGCCGAGGATGACGGAGTGCTGATGGGTTACGGCTACCACCGTGGACGTAACGAAGGGCAGTTGCTATTGCTGGACGCCCAGACTCTTGGCTCGATTGCCACCGTGCACCTGCCGCAGCGCGTACCGATGGGCTTCCACGGGAACTGGGCTCCGACCGGCTAACCCGCACTCCGCATCGCGCTGACCAGGGATTGGCGGGTTGGGTCTCAGGTGGGCCAATTTTCTATGTGGTGCTGTGCAACCATGATGCGGGGCCCCGGGCGTGCGCTACAGTGACTCAAGCCACACGGGGCAGGTGGGTGGCACTTGCGTCGACGGAAGGATTCCTATGGGCGTCGCTATCGAGGTCAGCGGTCTGACCAAGTCCTTCGGATCCTCGAGGATTTGGGAAGACGTGACCCTGGATATCCCCGCCGGGGAGGTCAGCGTTTTGCTGGGCCCGTCGGGTACCGGCAAGTCGGTGTTCTTGAAGTCCTTGATCGGCCTGCTGCGTCCGGAGCGCGGCTCGATCCTGATCGACGGCACCGACATCATCGAATGCACGGCCAAAGAGCTCTACGAGATCCGGACGTTGTTCGGCGTGCTGTTCCAGGACGGCGCGCTGTTCGGTTCGATGAACCTCTTCGACAACACCGCCTTCCCGCTGCGTGAGCACACCAAGAAGAAGGAAAGCGAGATCCGTGACATCGTCATGGAGAAGCTGAGCCTGGTCGGCCTGACTGGTGACGAACGGAAGTTCCCCGGCGAGATCTCCGGCGGTATGCGCAAGCGCGCCGGCCTGGCCCGCGCCCTGGTTCTGGACCCGCAGATCATTCTGTGCGATGAGCCGGACTCAGGTCTGGACCCGGTTCGTACCGCCTACCTGAGCCAGCTGATCCTCGACATCAACGCCCAGATCGACGCGACCATCCTGATCGTGACGCACAACATCAGCGTCGCGCGCACCGTGCCGGACAACATCGGCATGTTGTTCCGCAAGCATCTGGTGATGTTCGGCCCCCGTGAGGTGCTGCTAACCAGCGATGAGCCGGTGGTGCGACAGTTCCTCAACGGCCGCCGCATCGGGCCGATCGGCATGTCCGAAGAAAAGGACGAGGCGACGATGGCCGAAGAGCAGGCCATGGTCGACGCCGGTCACCACTCCGGCGGTACCGAGGAAGTCGAGGGCGTGCCCCCGCAGATCCTCGCGACGCCGGGGATGCCGGAGCGTAAAGCGGTCGGTCGGCGCCAGGCCCGGGTGCGCGAGATGTTGCACACCCTGCCAAAGGATGCCCAAGCCGCGATCCTCGATGATCTCGAGGGCACCCACAAGCTGAAAACGCACGAGTTCGGCGGCTAGTCCGCCAAACATCCCCGACCCTCCCCGACCCTCCCCGATAGGCACGTCTTACGGGGGCGGCGTCGCTTGCCCGTAAGAAGCCTGAGCCGAGGATTTCGCAGATTAACTCCGCGCAACTTGCCGCCTGTCCTCTTGACGACAGGGGCGTCAACGGGTCAATCTGTTGGGCAGCATGTATCCGCGGGAAAGTCGAGATGCCAGCCAGCGCCGATACCCCCTGGATGGGTAGTTGAGGAATGCGCGCGCCTGCGCTATTGTTGGACGTTGCGCTGGCTACTTCCTGCCCACCTCACCCGCCACCTGACACCGTGGTCTTAGCCTGAGCCCCTTCTGCGGCTCAGCTATTTAGTTGCGCGCGTGAGGACCGGGTAGATCGTTCGCCGGCTTAACCGAAATAATTCGCGGCGAACAGGTCCGGTGGCCCCGGTTCTCGTCAGTCGCACGAGGTGCTGGAAGGATGCATCTTGGCAGTTTCTCGCCAGAGCAAGACGGACTCCTCCTCTATTTCTAACAACTCCGTGCCTGGAGCACCTGACCGAGTTTCTTTCGCCAAACTCCGCGAACCCCTAGAGGTTCCGGGGCTGCTCGACGTGCAGACCGACTCGTTTGAGTGGTTGGTCGGCGCGCCGCGTTGGCGCGAGATCGCCACCGGCCGCGGGGACGTCAACCCGGTTGGTGGCCTCGAAGAGGTGCTCTACGAGTTGTCACCGATCGAGGACTTCTCGGGCTCGATGTCGCTCTCGTTCTCCGACCCGCGCTTCGACGAAGTCAAGGCGCCGGTGGACGAGTGCAAAGACAAGGACATGACGTACGCGGCTCCGCTGTTCGTCACGGCCGAGTTCATCAACAACAACACCGGTGAGATCAAGAGCCAGACGGTCTTCATGGGTGACTTCCCGATGATGACCGAAAAAGGCACATTCATCATCAACGGGACCGAGCGCGTGGTGGTCAGTCAGCTGGTCCGGTCGCCCGGGGTGTACTTCGACGACAGCATCGACAAGTCGACCGAGAAGCTGCTGCACAGCGTCAAGGTGATTCCCAGCCGCGGTGCATGGCTGGAGTTCGACGTCGACAAGCGCGACACCGTCGGTGTGCGCATCGACCGCAAGCGTCGCCAGCCGGTCACGGTGCTGCTCAAGGCCCTGGGCTGGACCAACGAGCGGATCCAGGAGCGGTTCGGTTTCTCCGAGATCATGATGTCGACGCTGGAGAAGGACAACACCGCCGGCCCCGACGAGGCGCTGCTGGATATCTACCGCAAGCTGCGTCCGGGCGAGCCGCCGACCAAGGAGTCCGCGCAGACCCTGCTGGAGAACCTGTTCTTCAAGGAGAAGCGCTACGACCTGGCCCGGGTGGGCCGCTACAAGGTCAACAAGAAGCTGGGCCTGAACGTGGGCAAGCCGATCACCAGCTCGACGCTGACCGAAGAAGACGTCGTCGCCACCATCGAGTACCTGGTACGTCTGCACGAGGGCCAGCCGACCATGACGGTTCCCGGCGGCAGCGAGGTGCCGGTGGAAACCGACGACATCGACCACTTCGGTAACCGCCGTCTGCGTACCGTCGGTGAGCTGATCCAGAACCAGATCCGGGTCGGAATGTCGCGGATGGAGCGGGTCGTCCGGGAGCGGATGACCACTCAGGATGTCGAGGCCATCACGCCGCAGACCCTGATCAACATCCGGCCGGTGGTCGCTGCGATCAAGGAGTTCTTCGGCACCAGCCAGCTGAGCCAGTTCATGGACCAGAACAACCCGCTGTCAGGTCTGACCCACAAGCGTCGCCTGTCGGCTCTGGGCCCCGGCGGTCTGTCCCGTGAGCGCGCCGGCCTCGAGGTTCGTGACGTGCACCCCAGCCACTACGGCCGGATGTGCCCGATCGAGACCCCGGAAGGCCCGAACATCGGCCTGATCGGATCGCTGTCGGTGTACGCGAGGGTCAACCCCTTCGGCTTCATCGAGACGCCCTATCGCAAGGTCGTCGAGGGTGTGGTCAGCGACGAGATCCAGTACCTGACCGCCGACGAGGAGGACCGCCACGTCGTGGCGCAGGCCAACTCGCCGATCGACGACGACGGGGTCTTCACTGAGAACCGCGTCCTGGTTCGCCGTAAGGGTGGCGAGGTCGAGTACGTCAGCTCGGCCGAGGTCGACTACATGGACGTGTCACCGCGCCAGATGGTGTCGGTGGCGACGGCCATGATCCCGTTCCTCGAGCACGACGACGCCAACCGTGCCCTGATGGGTGCCAACATGCAGCGTCAGGCGGTTCCGCTGGTGCGCAGCGAGGCGCCGCTGGTGGGCACGGGTATGGAGCTGCGCGCCGCGATCGACGCCGGCGACGTCGTGGTCGCCGACAAGGCCGGGGTGATCGAGGAGGTGTCCGCCGACTACATCACCGTGATGGCCGACGATGGCACCCGGCACACCTACCGGATGCGCAAGTTCGCGCGGTCCAACCACGGCACCTGTGCCAACCAGTCGCCGATCGTCGACGCGGGCGACCGGGTCGAGGCCGGCCAGGTGATCGCCGACGGTCCCTGCACCGAAAACGGTGAGATGGCGCTCGGCAAGAACCTGCTGGTGGCGGTCATGCCATGGGAAGGCCACAACTACGAGGACGCGATCATCCTCTCCAACCGCCTGGTTGAAGAGGACGTGCTCACCTCGATCCACATCGAGGAGCACGAGATCGATGCCCGCGACACCAAGCTGGGCGCCGAGGAGATCACCCGGGACATCCCGAACGTCTCCGACGAGGTGCTCGCCGACTTGGACGAGCGGGGCATTGTGCGGATCGGTGCCGAGGTTCGTGACGGCGACATCCTGGTCGGCAAGGTCACCCCGAAGGGTGAGACCGAGCTGACCCCGGAGGAGCGACTGTTGCGGGCGATCTTCGGTGAGAAGGCCCGTGAGGTCCGCGACACCTCGCTGAAGGTGCCGCACGGCGAGTCCGGCAAGGTGATCGGCATTCGGGTGTTCTCCCGCGAGGACGACGACGAGTTGCCGGCGGGTGTCAACGAGCTGGTCCGTGTCTACGTGGCCCAGAAGCGCAAGATCTCCGACGGTGACAAGCTGGCCGGACGGCACGGCAACAAGGGCGTCATCGGCAAGATCCTGGCGGTGGAGGACATGCCGTTCATGCCGGACGGCACGCCGGTGGACATCATCCTGAACACCCACGGTGTGCCGCGACGGATGAACATCGGCCAGATCCTGGAGACTCACCTCGGTTGGGTCGCCAAGGCCGGCTGGAAAGTCGATACCGGCAGCGGCGTTCCGGAGTGGGCGGTCAACCTGCCCGAGGACCTGCTAAGCGCGGAGCCGGACCAGATCGTGTCGACGCCGGTGTTCGATGGCGCCAAGGAAGAGGAGCTGCAGGGCCTGCTGTCCTGCACGCTGCCCAACCGCGACGGCAATGTGATGGTGAACGC
This sequence comes from Mycobacterium sp., assembly GCA_035996225.1. Classification (GTDB taxonomy): domain Bacteria; phylum Actinomycetota; class Actinomycetes; order Mycobacteriales; family Mycobacteriaceae; genus Mycobacterium. The sequence goes on from DASYJS010000341.1 coordinate 30,787, forward strand.
TGACGGCAAGTCGTTGCTGTTCGACGGCCGCAGTGGCGAGCCGTTCCCCTACCCGGTGACCGTTGGCTACATGTACATCATGAAGCTGCACCACCTGGTCGACGACAAGATCCACGCCAGGTCCACCGGTCCGTACTCGATGATCACCCAGCAGCCGTTGGGTGGTAAAGCGCAGTTCGGTGGCCAGCGATTCGGCGAGATGGAGTGCTGGGCCATGCAGGCCTACGGTGCCGCCTACACGCTGCAGGAGCTGTTGACCATCAAGTCCGACGACACCGTCGGTCGGGTCAAGGTGTACGAGGCGATCGTCAAGGGCGAGAACATCCCGGAGCCGGGTATCCCGGAGTCGTTCAAGGTGTTGCTCAAGGAGCTGCAGTCGCTGTGTCTCAACGTTGAGGTGCTGTCGTCCGACGGTGCGGCGATCGAGTTGCGCGAAGGCGAAGACGAAGACCTGGAGCGGGCTGCCGCAAACCTGGGAATCAACTTGTCTCGCAACGAATCCGCCTCTGTTGAGGACTTGGCTTAATTAGCTACTAACCCGCAAGGGGAAAGGGAGTTACGTGCTCGACGTCAACTTCTTCGATGAACTCCGTATCGGCTTGGCCACCGCGGAGGACATTAGGCAATGGTCTTACGGCGAGGTCAAGAAGCCGGAGACGATCAACTACCGCACGCTGAAGCCAGAAAAGGACGGCTTGTTCTGCGAGAAGATCTTCGGACCGACTCGCGACTGGGAGTGCTACTGCGGCAAGTACAAGCGCGTCCGCTTCAAGGGCATCATCTGTGAGCGCTGTGGCGTCGAGGTGACTCGCGCCAAGGTGCGTCGTGAGCGGATGGGCCACATCGAGCTGGCCGCACCGGTCACCCACATCTGGTACTTCAAGGGCGTGCCTTCGCGGCTGGGCTATCTGCTGGACCTGGCTCCCAAGGACCTCGAGAAGATCATCTACTTCGCCGCGTATGTGATCGTCGGGGTCGATAATGAGATGCGGCACAACGAGCTGTCGACGCTCGAGGCCGAAATGGTGGTGGAGCGCAAGGGTGTCGAGGACCAGCGCGATGCTGATCTGGAGGCCCGTGCGCAGAAGCTGGAGGCCGATCTGGCCGAGCTGGAGGCCGAGGGCGCGAAAGCCGATGCGCGGCGCAAGGTTCGGGACGGTGGCGAGCGTGAGATGCGCCAGCTCCGCGACCGTGCCCAGCGTGAGCTGGACCGGCTGGAAGAGATCTGGACCACGTTCACCAAGCTGGCCCCCAAGCAGCTGATCGTCGACGAGAACCTCTACCGGGAGCTCATCGACCGCTACGGCGAGTACTTCACCGGCGCCATGGGCGCGGAGTCGATCCAGAAGCTGATCGAGAACTTCGACATCAACGCCGAGGCCGATATCCTGCGTGACGTCATCCGAAATGGCAAGGGGCAGAAGAAGCTTCGTGCCCTCAAGCGACTGAAGGTGGTCGCGGCGTTCCAGATGTCCGGCAACTCGCCGATGGGCATGGTGCTCGACGCGGTGCCGGTCATCCCGCCGGAGCTGCGCCCGATGGTGCAGCTCGACGGTGGCCGGTTCGCCACGTCTGACCTGAAC
>DASYJS010000342.1:0-5727 GCA_035996225.1 Mycobacterium sp.
CTGCCACCGCTGAAGACCTGCAAATCGTAGGCGGCGTGGGCCAAGTGCAACGGACTGCGCGGCGCGGCAATCGCGACGTTGGTCATCAAGTCCAGGTTGGTCTCTTTGGCGGCGACGATCAGCGGAAAGAACACATCGTGCTGTCCCTCGAAGGTAAACAGGCCATCGGCGCCCGTCTCGGCGATCTCGCCAGCACTTGCCGACGCCCCAGCCGGCGAGCCGTCTACTTGAAGATGTACTTTCACCTCAACCGTCCAGTCGCACAATCAGTTTCCCTATAGGAAAGCACAGCCGGCTACTCCGACAACTGGAACTCCACCATCTCGGCAATCGCATCCACCGCCTCACCCAGTACGGCGAGTCGTTCGGCTGCCGAGGGCGCCGACAGCACGGCGTAGCGATCGGCCGCGCCGATCGGAATCCGCGACGCCAATTCGAACAGTCGAGGTCCCGCGTCGGCTTCGCCCGAACCCAGCAGCACGTCGCGGTCCGGCAGCGCGGCGCCGCGAGCTTCCGCGATCCGCTCGAACAAGGCCATCATCCGGTCTTCGACATCGACAAGCTGAGCGACGGTCACCGCGTCGCCGGGCTCATCGGGCTCGTCGGGCCACAGCCGCACGAAAGCCCGCGGGTAGGGATCGTCGGGCAGCCACTCGCACACCCGAATCCGCTCGCCGGTCCGGCAGCGCAGCGAATATCGGTCCGCGCCCTGATCGACGCATTCGATGATCCTGCACAGGACGCCGACATCGCATCGTGAATCGTCGCCACCGACCTCGCGGCCGCGGGCGATCAGCACCACTCCGAAGGGTTCGCCGCCGTCGACGCAGTGCCGCACCAGCGCGACGTAGCGAGGCTCGAAAATCCGCAACGGCAGATCCTGGTTCGGCAGAAACGCCGCCTCGAGCGGGAACATCGCCAGCTCGATCGTTTCGGGATCCACCATCACATCAACCTAGATGTCCAGTTCGCCCACCAACGCATCGACGACCGCGCGCAGATCGCCGTCGTGCTCTTCGGCCACCCGCCGCTGCCGCTGATAAGAGGCACCGTGGCGGCACATGTCCTCAACCGCGGCCAGTTCGTCGGTGCAATGCAGCAACTTGGCGATCGGCTCCAGCCGGTTCAGCACATCGACGAGATCGTCGGTAACCAGCCGTTCGTTGCTGTCGGCGTCCAGGATGATCACCGCATCGAGGCCGTAACGGGCGGCGCGCCACTTGTTTTCCTGGTTATGCCACGGCGGCATGGTCGGCAACGACTCGTCAGCCTCCAGCCTGCGATCGAGGTCGACGACCAGACAGTGCGTCAACGCGACCAACGCACCCAGCTCACGCAGGTTGGACACACCGTCACAGATCCGTACCTCGAGAGTGCCCAGATGCGGTGAAGGCCTGATGTCCCAACGGACTTCGTCGACATGGTCGATGATTCCGGTCTTCTTCTGGTCGTAGACGAAGCCTTCGAATTCCGCCCAGGTCTGGAACTGGAACGGCAACCCGGCGGTGGGCAACTGCTGGAACATCATCGCCCGGTTGCTGGCGTATCCGGTGTCCACACCCGTCCACCATGGCGACGATGCCGAGAGCGCCAACAGATGCGGGTAGTACTTCAGCAGTGACGTCATGATCGGCATCACCTTGTGCGCCGACGAGATACCGACGTGCACATGCACACCCCAGATCAGCATCTGCCGGCCCCACCATTGGGTGCGCTTGATCAGCTCGGCGTAGCGGGGTGCGTCGGTGAGCTGCTGGGTGGACCACTGTGCGAACGGGTGGGCCCCGGCGCAGAACAGTTCCATGCCGCGATCCCGGACGACGCGGCGAGCGGGGCCCAGCGTCTGGCGCAGATCCTCCATCGCCTGACCCGTGTTGTCACAGATACCGCTGACCACCTCGACCGTGTTGCGTAGCAATTCCTTGTGGACGCGCGGGTTTTCGCCGATCTCGGCGATGACGGCGGTGGCTTCGTTGCTCAGATCGCGGGTCTGCGCATCGACCAGAGCGAACTCCCACTCCACACCGAGGGTTGGCCGCGGCGAGCGGGCGAAACCGATGTGAGCAGAGCCTCTTTTGGAGTCCCTGCTAGCCGGCACCAATGACACCGCACGCCACCCGCTTGCCGGCGTCCCCGGTGGTCATCGTCATCGAGTCGGGACCCGGTGTGCCGTTGGTCTGGCTGTAGCGCTCCGGAGGAATGTTGGCGAAATTGTCGGCCCCGGCGTGGATGATGATCGCGGTCTTTTGACCCGTCAACAGATCGTCCATGGCGAACGCGTCTGTGGTGGTCACCAACATCCCGACACCGTCTCGGCGAACCTCCAGCGAGGTGAGGTCCCCGCTGGCGGGCTCGTTCGAGTGGCCAGGCGCCTGGAAGTGGCCGCCGGCGGAGAGAAAGTCGCCGGGTGCGCCGCCGGTGGGGCCAACCGAATTGGCCTCGCACTTGCCCGCCTTGTGGATGTGCACGCCGTGGAAGCCGGGGGCGATCAGCCCGACGCCGGTCGTCGCGATCGTGATGGTGGCATAGCCGTTGCTGAAGTCGAACCTCGCCGTCGCGACCTGTGTGCCATCGGGCGCGCGCAGGTGTGTGGTGATGCTCGGCTGCCCGGCGCCCTCACCTTCAGCCCCCGCGGTCCCCGAGGGCGCGGGTGAGCCCGTCCAGACGGCCGGTACGGTACCCGGCACTGACGACGCGTGCTGGGGCGAGGAGCACGCACTGAGCAACACGACCGAAGTGGCTGCGGACAATGCGGAGACAGTGGCGGCAACTGCATTGCGGTGACCGGCAAACTTTGGCATAGCGAGAGCCTAACCGGCTCACGACTCAGAGTCAGCCCGTCACCAAGACGATGACGCCTGGTGGCTGGCCGGTGAGTGCAGGGATGCGCGGTTCGACGGGCACTCCCAAGTTCTTGCCTACGGCGTCCGCGGTGGCGTGCTCACCGTCGACGTCGGTGAAGTACACGGTCGTGGTCGGCACATCGGGCAGCGACAGGTTCCCGACGTCGATGACCTTGAAGCCGGCGGCTTTGAGTTGGTCTGCGGTGTGCCCGGCGATGCCTTCCTTGCCGGAGATGTTGAACACGTGGACGTCGGCCTCGTTCGCCGCGGGCTTCGCGCTTGTCGACGTCGACGAGGCAGGGCTGGCGGAGCTGGTCGCACTCGAGGCCGCCGAGGCCGAATCATCGTCGGACTTCCCGGAGGAACTCAGCGCCTGCCACCCGAGCAGCAGGAAAATGACGCCGAGGAACAACAGCACCATCACCATGGCCCGCAGTGGGAGCCCCGTGGAGTCGGGAACGCGCTCTTTCATCGCGCCCTACTGTAGCGAGTCAGGTCACCTCGAAGCCGAGGCGCCGCGCGGCGCGTGCCTTCTGACGGCTGGCACGCAGCCGCCGCAACCGCTTCACCAGCATCGGATCGGCGGCCAGAGCTTCGGGCCGATCCACGAGGGCGTTGAGCACTTGGTAGTAGCGCGTCGCCGACATCGAGAACAGCTCCTTGATCGCGTCCTCCTTGACACCGGCGAATTTCCACCACTGCCGTTCGAAAGCCAAGATGTCGTGCTCGCGGCGGGTCAGCCCATCGGCAACTCCAGAATCGTCCCCTGATCGATTTGCCCGCGCCATGGCGCTGTCCATATCGCTTCCCCTGGACCCTTCCGCCGAATTCCCTGATGCTCGAATGACTTGACTTATATAGGGGCATGTTTCGGCGAATATTGAACCACGCCGCGAACCCTCAAGCCGTCATGCAGACCCGCGCGTCGGCCGATTGCTTTCATTGCCTGCTTCGCGCCCCCGCCTACCGAGTGGCGCGCATCGTCACCGGGCTTGAGCTGATTGCCCGCCTTCTCAGCCCGCCGCTCTGCGGCGCGCATCGTCACCGGGCTTAAGCTAGCCGACCATGGCAGTCGTACCCATTCGCATCGTGGGCGATCCGGCGTTGCACACGTCGACAACACCTGTGCACGTCGGCGCCGACGGTTCGCTACCCGCAGACCTCGCCGGATTGATCTCCGACTTGTACGACACCATGGACGCCGCCCACGGTGTCGGGCTGGCCGCCAATCAAATCGGACACAGCCTGCGGGTGTTCGTCTACGACTGTGCCGAGGATCGCGGAATCCCCGAACGCCGCCGCGGTGTGATCATCAATCCGATCCTGGAAACCTCCGAGATACCCGAGACCATGCCCGACCCGGGCGACGACGACGAAGGCTGCTTATCGGTTCCCGGCGAGTCCTTCCCGACCGGGCGCGCGAAATGGGCGCGGGTCACCGGCCTCGACGCCGACGGCAAACCGGTCACCATCGAAGGCACCGGACTGTTCGCCCGGATGCTGCAACACGAAACCGGGCACCTGGACGGATTCCTCTACCTGGACCGCCTCATCGGCCGGCACGCCCGCGCCGCAAAACGAGCCGTTAAATCCCAGGGCTGGGGGGTACCCGGGCTGTCCTGGACGCCGGGCGATGGACCGGATCCGTTCGGTCACTGATGGTCTCGTGGCCGGACCTCGGCACCCGGGTGACAGTTCGCTACCGGCGCCCCGCCGGATCGGTCCCGCCGCTGACGGATGCGGTAGGACACCTGTTGGCGGTGGATCCGGTGGTGCGGGTGCAGACGAAGACGGGCGCGGTCGTCGAATGCGCGGCCGCCGATGTGGTGGCGCTGCGAGTGCTGACCGACGCGCCGGTTCGCACTTCGGCGATCCGCGCGCTGGAGCATGCCGCCGCGGCGGCTTGGGCCGGCGTTGAACACGCCTGGCTGGACGGCTGGCTGCTGCGGGCCGGACACGGAGCCTGGTTCGTCGCCAATTCGGCAGTGCCACTGGATATTTCCGCTCGGCTCAGCTCCGTCCCGGCGATCGTCGCCTGGTACAACCGTCGCGGCCTGATCCCGCGGCTGGCCATTCCGGACCGCTTGTTGACGCTGCCGCCTGCCCTGGAGAGCGAATACGCCGAACGGGTGTTGGTGCGCGACGTGAACCAGAGCCACGTTGGGCTGTCGCTCGGTCACGACGGCCACGCTGCCGTGACCCTCGGGGAGTTCGCCCGCGCGGCGGTGACCGATGCGCCCGACGGCACCCGCTGGGTGGGCCTGTCCGAGGTCCGCGCGGCCGACGACTACCGCGCCGCAAGCCGGGAGTGCGAGCAGCTTCTCGCCTGGGGTGCACACCGTGGCGCCACCCGCGGCTACCTGGAAGTCGCCGAGCACGACACCGGCACCGCCGGCCTCGCCGCCTCCCTGGGTTTCCGACTTCACCACGGCCGCCGCTACTTCGAAGCCCCATCGGGTGGCTGGGATACCGTCTAGCCATGCCCGACGGCACGATTGATGGCGGCGACCCGCTGCGCCCGGCTTCGCCGCGCTTGCGATCGCCGCGCGTGAGGCTAGCGACCTGGAACGTCAACTCGATTCGCACTCGCCTGGACCGTGTCGTCGACTGGCTCGCCCGCGCCGACGTCGACGTGCTGGCCATGCAAGAGACCAAGTGCTCCGACAGCCAGTTCCCCACCCTGCCGTTCCTCGAACTCGGCTACGAGGTCGCACACGTTGGTTTCAATCAGTGGAATGGCGTGGCAATCGCCTCTCGCGTGGGCTTGGACAATGTGCAGATCGGATTCGAAGGCCAACCCAGTTGGAGCAGCAAGCCGGAAGTGGCCGCCACCGCGGAAGCCCGCGCGCTGGGCGCCACCTGCGGCGGTGTCCGGGTGTGGAGC
>DASYJS010000343.1:0-39092 GCA_035996225.1 Mycobacterium sp.
CAAGCAGGCATTGGACCCGCTCGGGATCCTCAACCCCGGTGCTGCGATTTAGCGCTGGGCCTCCCTTGGCGCCGAGAGTGCGCTCTGGGCGTGAAGTGTGCGTTCTGGGCGTTGAATGTGCGCTGACGGCGCGATTTCGGGCCGATTTGCGCCTTGAAAGCACACTCGAAGCCCTCACCACACACTCAACGGCGATTGTGCCGCGTCCTATTGACAATATCAGTGGATTGTCGTACGAATGAGACATGTCTGCGGTTATGTCTCATAGCGCACCGGTCACCTTCGAGCTCGCCAACGCCGACACCTGGCCGAATCCCTGGCCGATGTACCGCGCGCTGCGCGACCACGACCCGGTGCACCACGTCGTACCCCCGGAACATCCCGAGCAGGATTACTACGTGCTATCCCGGCACGCCGACGTGTGGGCGGCGGCCCGAGACCACGAGACGTTCTCCTCCGCGCAGGGGTTGACGGTCAACTATGGCGACCTGGAAATGATTGGCCTGCAAGATAACCCACCGTTCGTCATGCAGGACCCCCCGGTACACACCGAGTTTCGCAAGCTGGTGTCGCGCGGGTTCACCCCGCGACAGGTCGAGGCGGTGGAGCCCAAGGTGCGTGAGTTCGTCGTCGAGCGCATCGAGAAACTGCGCGCCGACGGCGGCGGCGATATCGTCACCGAGCTGTTCAAGCCGTTGCCGTCGATGGTCGTCGCGCATTATCTCGGTGTGCCCGAAGAGGATTGGGATCAATTCGACGGCTGGACCCAGGCTATCGTCGCGGCCAACACCGCCGAGGGCGGTGTCGCGGGCGCACTGGAAACCGTCGGCGACGCGGTCGGATCGATGATGGCCTACTTCACTGGGCTGATCGAGCGCCGCCGGACCGAACCGCAGGACGACACCATCTCGCACCTGGTATCTGCCGGAATCGGCAGCAGGGGCGGGGACGGCGACATCTCCGGCACACTGTCGATCCTGGCGTTCACCTTCACGATGGTCACCGGCGGCAACGACACGGTGACCGGCATGCTCGGCGGTTCGATGCCGCTGCTGCACCAGCGACCCAACCAGCGAGAGTTAATGGTGGACAAGCCCGAACTGATCAGCGACGCGATCGAGGAGTTGTTGCGGCTGACCTCGCCGGTGCAAGGGCTGGCGCGCACGGCCACCCGCGACGTGACGATCGGCGACACGACCATCCCGGCCGATCGCCGAGTGCTGCTGCTGTACGGGTCGGGCAACCGCGACGAACGCCAATACGGTCCGGACGCCGGCGAACTCGACGTGACCCGCGGCCCGCGCAACATCCTGACCTTCAGCCACGGCGCCCACCACTGCCTGGGCGCGGCGGCGGCGCGGATGCAATCCAGGGTCGCGCTGACCGAGCTGCTGGCCCGCTGCCCGGCCTTCGACGTCGACGAGAATTCGATTGCGTGGGCGGGCGGCAGCTACGTGCGGCGTCCGCTGTCGGTACCGATCACCGTGAAATCCTGATGCCCGGTAACGACTGGCTTGCCCTGCGCCGCAACGAAGCAGCCGTGGATCGGATACTCGACGCGGCCGAGGAGCTCTACACTGCGCGCGACTCTGATTCGATTGGCATGAACGAGATCGCCAGGGCCGCGGGCTGTTCCCGCGCGACGCTGTACCGGTACTTCGAAAACCGGGAGGCGCTGCGAACCGCTTATGTGCACCGCGAGACTCACCGGCTGGGCCGCGAGATCGTCGCGCGGACCGGCAGCATCGGGGACCCACGCGAACGGCTGATCGTCAGCATCCTGGTGACGCTGGCGATGGTTCGCGAGAGCCCCGCGCTGGCGTCCTGGTTTGCCACCACCCGCCCGCCGGTCGGCGGCGAGTTGGCCGGACAGTCCGACGTGATCGCGGCCTTGGCGACGGCGTTCCTGCACTCGCTGGGAGCCGACGATCCCGTCGTGGTCGAACGCCGCGCGCGCTGGGCGGTCCGGGTTATCGTCTCGCTGCTGACGTACCCGGGCCGCGACCACGACGAGGAGCGGGCGATGATCGAGGAATTTGTCGTCCCGATCATCGCCCCGGCAAGCGCCCGCCGCTAGCTGGCAGCCATCCCCCCTTCGGGATCAGGCCACCCAATAGGCTTGCGCCTTAATGGATTTCCGTGGGATACCGAAGTCCTCCCGTAACGCCTTGGCAACCGAGCGGGTGGTGCGGTTGTCGCAAGCCACCCAGCCGAAGTAGTCGCCGGCGTCAAAGGCCGCCGACCGCACCGCCTCCAGCAAGGCCTGACCGGCGTTCTTGCGGTCCACCCAGGTGATGTCGGCCCCGGGCGCCACCGGCAGCGCTTTGTCGTCGTCGTGGTCGGCCTCCAAGAACACCTGCGCCGGGGCGTCACCGATCGACTCGAGCAGCGAGTTGATCGCCGGCAGCGAGGCGCAGTCTCCGACGATGACGTACCCGGCCGGCGCGGGCTCGGGAATGGCGAATCTGCTGCCCAGCACGGTCGCCTCGATGGTGTCGCCCGGTTGCGCCGCACGCGCCCACTGCGATGCGACGCCGTCGTGCAGGGCGAACTCGACACTGACCGTGTCGGCGGCCGAGTCGGGGTCGACCAGCGTATAGCCACGCTGGTGCAACCGGTCGCCGTCGACGAACCACATCCGGATCCACATCGTCGGATGCACCGCGTGGTCCGCGAGCATTCCGCCGGCATCGAAACTCAACCGCAGATAGTGCGGGCCGATCTCGTGCCGGCCGGTGACCGTGAGCCGGTAGTCCCCGGCGCCCATCAGTTTGAGCACCGTGCCTGTCCAGCCGCGGGATGCCTTGTGTTCGCTCATCGCAATGACGCCCTCCCATACCCGTACATCGAGTTAGGTTAGGGTTACCTATCTAAAGATGAAAGTCACTCAGCCGGGGACGCGCGTAAAGCGGTGTAAGAGCCAGGCCAGCGGGATCGTCACCACCAGCGTCGCGATGAACAGGTAGAGCATCGAACCCGTGTAGACGTGGGCCCGCACCACGTACACCATCGCGAATTCCATCGTCACCAGATGGATCAGGAAGATTTCGTAGGAAATCTCGCCGAGCCACACCATCGGCCGGCTCGCCAGCAGCTGCCCGTACCAACCCTGCTGGTCCCTCAAGGCCAGCGGAGCCACCGCCAGGGTGGCGATCACTGCGTAGAACATCGTCTTGACGAGTGCCTCGGCCATCGATGCCGGCGACGTCGTGGGTGCACCCCCGATCGGGGTGGCGACGATGAAATAGCAGATGACCGCCAACGGTATGGCCCCGAACGCGTAGCAGCGCACCCCCATTGCCTGCAGCACCGCCAGCAACATGCCGCCCAGAAACCACGCCAGGTAGGTCGGCAACCACAGCCGAGCGCCGTCGGAAAACCAGTGATCGATGTGCACCAAGGCCAGCCACGCCGGGCTGATCAATGTCAGCGCCAGCAACGTACCCACCAACAACCGCGGCTGCCAGCGCCGCCGACAGAGCACCACCAGCAGCAGATAGGCCAAAACCGGCAGGATGACGTAGAAGGACGCCTCCACCGCGAGGCTCCACATCTGGGTCAGGCCCTGGTGCAGGTACTTGCCGAGGTAGCCGTCGGTGTAGATCTGCGTCAACGTGAGGTTGCGAAGCAGTCCGTGCCAGGAATGCCCGGGGTTCGGTCCTGCTTCGCGAAAGTGGTACAGCACATAGGCGAACAGCACGGTGATGACGTAAGCAGGCATGATGCGCCGAACCCGGTGCCGCGCATAGCGACTCACCGAGGGGGGCGGGCGGTCGCTAACCGCCGACTTCACCCAGGGGCGGAACAGCAGAAAACCCGACAGCACGAAGAAGATCGGCACGCCGATCTCCATCCGGGCACCGACCAGGCCCCAATAGCCGTGCGTGTACTTGCCGGTGGTGTAGGCCGCGTGGGTGCCGACAACCAGGATCGCGGCGACCGCGCGGATACCGGTCAGGGAAGCGACCCGGTCGACGCCCGCGACCTGCTCGAGTCCGCCTTGGGCGTCGGTGTCCTCGGACAGGGTCATTCGGTGTGTTTTCTGCGCGGTTTTCCACCATCGTGACGCGTCTTTTCAGACGATTTCCCGGCTGACCGCTCCAGCCGGAGGTCGATCAACACGCCCGAGATACGGGTGCGCTCAAGCTTTTTCAATGTCGCCTGCGGGAGTTGGGGCGGCAGCTCCACCAGCGAAAAGTCCGGTCCGATCGAGATGTGGCCGAAATCGCTACGGTGCAGGCCCCCTTCGTTGGCGATAGCGCCGACGATCGCGCCTGGGCCGATCTTGTGCCGTTTACCTACGGCGATCCGGTACGTGGCGAACGCTTTTGCATCCCTTGACTTTTCGGGGCGGCCCCGACGGTCCGCATCGCGTTCGGATCGTTCGCGTCGCTGCGGTGGTGGCTCGGGTGCCATCAGGAACGCTTCGCCGTCGCGGGACTGCAAGGCCAGCGCCGCGGCGATGTCCGCCAGCGGGACGTCGTGGTCCCGTTCGTAGTCATCGACCAACTTACGGAACAGCTCGATTCCCGGGCTGCCCAGCGCGTCGGTGATGGAGTCCCCGAATTTGGCTACCCGTTGTGCGTTGACGTCTTCGACCGAGGGCAGTGTGGCTTCGGTGAGCTTTTGCCGCGTCGCCTTCTCAATCGCGCTGAGCAAGTGGCGTTCCCGCGGAGAGACGAACAGCAGCGCGGTTCCCGAGCGACCGGCCCTGCCGGTGCGCCCGATCCGGTGCACGTAGGACTCGGTGTCGTGCGGAATGTCGTAGTTGAGCACATGCGATATCCGCTCGACGTCCAGCCCCCTGGCCGCCACATCGGTAGCGACCAGGATGTCGACGCCGCCGTCTTTGAGCGCGGCTATGGTCCGCTCGCGCTGCGCCTGCGCGATGTCGCCATTGATTGCAGCCGCGGAAAACCCTCGGGCACGCAGCTTTTCGGCAACCTCCTCGGTCGCCTGTTTGGTGCGCACGAAGACGATCATCGCCTCGAACTGCTCGACTTCGAGGACACGGGTGAGTGCGTCCATCTTGCGCGGGCCCGCCACCTGGATGTAACGCTGCGAAATATTGTCGGCGGTCGCGGTTTTCGCCTTGAAAGTGACTTCGAACGGCTCGTGCAGATACTTGGCGGTGATCTTGCGGATCCCCGGCGGCATGGTCGCCGAAAATAGGGCAACCTGCTTGTATTCCGGGGTGTTGGACAGGATGCGCTCGACGTCCTCGGCAAAACCCATGGCGAGCATCTCGTCGGCCTCGTCGAGCACCAGGTAGTCGACGTGCGACAGGTCCAGCGTCCCGCGTTCGAGGTGGTCGATGACCCGGCCGGGGGTGCCGACCACCACCTGTGCGCCACGCCGAAGGCCGGCCAGTTGCACGGTGTAGGACGATCCCCCATAGATCGGCAGCACGTTGATCTGTGGCAGATGAGCGCCATAGCGGCTGAACGCCTCGGCGACCTGCAGAGCAAGCTCTCTGGTGGGCGCCAGCACCAAGGCCTGCGTTACCTTGCTGGTGACGTCGATCTTGGACAGGATCGGGATCGCGAACGCTGCCGTCTTTCCGGTGCCGGTTTGCGCCAGTCCCACCACGTCGGAACCCGCCATCAGCGCCGGAATCGTCGCCGCCTGAATCGCTGTCGGCGACTCGTAGCCGACGTCGGCGATGGCCCGCATGACGGGAGGAGGAATCTGCAGGTCGGCAAACGTCGCAGAGGGAGCCGCAGGCGAGCTGTCCGGGAGGGTCATCGTCCATTGAGTTTAGTGGCGATCGCGAGCGCAGCGCAGCTGGGCGCTGCGGGTCACCACCATCGGACCCAGTGGCGATCGCGAGCGCAGCGCAGCTGGGCGCGGCATGCCTGTCGCGCCGCCACGCCTGATGCCGGTACGGTTGCGCGATGTGTGGTCGCTACCCTGCCGTGCCGAGCCACTGACCGTCGGCGTCCTGGTCGCCATGACGCTGACCGGCTGTGGTTCGGGAGATTCGACGGTCGCGAAGACGCCCCAACCCACGACGACGCCGACCGCGTCGATCACCGCCCCCGCCACACCCGTGCCGGCCGACGGCGCGTCGCCCGGTCCCAGCGCGCCGGCCGACCCGTGCGCGGTCAATCTGGCCTCGCCCACGATCGCGAAAGTGGTCTCCGATTTGCCCCGCGATCCGCGCAGCCAGCAGGCATGGAACCCGGAGCCACTGGCCGGCAACTACAACCAGTGCGCCCAGCTTTCGGCGGTGATCATCAAGGCCAACACCAACGCGGTCAATGCGACTACCCGGGCGGTGTTGTTTCATCTCGGGCAGTTCATTCCACAGGGAGTGCCGGACACCTACGGGTTCAACGGCATCGACGCGGCGCAAACCACCGGCGACACGGTGGCGTTGACATACCCCAGCGGTATCAACGGCTTGAACACCGACGTGCGACTCCATTGGAACGGCAACAGCGTCGAGCTGATCGGTAACAGCGTCGGCCGCTGAGCCGGCACACCCTCGCAGAACCGCCTCGCTGTCGGCCGGCTCACCTACAGTGGCTGCTGTGTTCGTCACCGACGACAGCATCGTCTACAGCGCGTCGGACCTGGCCGCCGCGGCCCGGTGCGAGTACGCGCTGCTCCGGGATTTCGACGCAAAGCTGGGCCGGGCCCCCACCGTCAGCGTCGTGGACGAACTGCTGGCGCGCACCGCCGCCCTCGGTGACGACCATGAGCAACGCGAACTCGACCGTCTGCGCGAGGAGTTCGCGGATGGCGTCGCGGTCATCGGCCGTCCGGCATACACCCTCGCCGCGCTGGCCGCTGCCGCCGAGGCAACCCGGCGCGCCATCGCCAACCGGGCCCCGGTGGTGTACCAGGCCGCGATGTTCGACGGCCGCTTCGTCGGATTCGCCGACTTCCTGGTTGCTGATGGCGAGCAGTACCGGCTCGTCGACACCAAGCTCGCCCGCTCCCCCAAGGTCACCGCGTTATTGCAGCTGGCGGCCTACGCCGACGCTCTCACCGCCATGGATGTATCCGTCGCGGACGAGGCCGAGCTCAGATTGGGCGACGGATCGGTCGTGCGGTATCGCGTCTGCGATCTGATCCCCGTCTATCGAGCCCAGCGCGCGCAGTTGCAGCGGTTGCTCGACGATCATTACGCCGCCGGCACCGCGGTGCGCTGGGAAGACGACGGCGTGCGGGCATGTTTTCGCTGTCCGCTGTGTATCGAGCAGGTGCAAGCCACCGATGATCTGCTGCTGGTCGCCGGGATGCGAGTCAGCCAGCGGGACAAGCTCATTGACGCCGGGATCGCAACGGTCGCCGACCTGGCCGAACATTGCGGGCCGGTGCCCGACCTGGCGCCCAGCGCGTTGGGCAAGCTGACCGCTCAAGCGAAACTACAAGTACGGCAACGTGATACCTGCGTTCCGCAGTTTCAGATCGTCAATCCGCAACCGCTGACGCTGCTGCCAGAGCCCGACCCCGGTGATCTGTTCTTCGACTTCGAAGGCGATCCGCTGTGGACCGCCGATGGCCACGACTGGGGCCTGGAATACCTGTTCGGCGTCTTGGACGCCGCAGGGAAATTTCAGCCGCTGTGGGCGCATAACCGGGTGGCCGAGCGCAAAGCGCTCGGCGATTTCCTGGCGATGGTGGCCAAGCGTCGCAAGCGTCGCCCCAACATGCACATCTACCATTACGCGCCGTACGAGAAGACCGCGTTGTTGCGACTTGCCGGACGCTACGGCGTCGGCGAGGACCAGGTCGACGAGCTGCTGCGCAGCGGGACACTGGTTGACCTGTACCCGTTGGTGCGCAAGAGCATTCGGGTGGGCGCCGAGTCGTTCAGCCTCAAGGCGCTCGAGCCGCTGTATATGGGGACGCAGCTGCGCTCCGGTGACGTCACCACGGCCACCGATTCGATCACCTCCTACGCCAAGTACTGCGAACTGGGAGATGCCGGCCGCGTCGGCGAAGCCGAAACCGTGCTCAAGGAGATCGAGGACTACAACCATTACGACTGCCGCTCGACTCAGGAATTGCGCAACTGGCTGCTGGTGCGGGCCTGGGAAACCGGCGTCACACCGGTTGGCGCCCAACCGGTTCCCGACGGCAACACCGTTGGCGACCATGACGAGCTGGCGGCGGCCCTGTCAGTGTTCGCCGGCGATGCCGCCGTCGGCGACCGCAAGCCGGAGCAGATCGCCGTCGCGCTGGTGGGCGCGGCTCGCGGCTATCACCGGCGTGAGGACAAACCGTTCTGGTGGGCCCATTTCGACCGACTGAACTTTCCGGTCGACGAATGGGCGGATAACACCGACGTCTTCGTTTCCGACGAGGCGTCGGTCAGCGTCGACTGGCATATGCCTCCGCGCGCACGCAAGCCGCAACGGCGGGTGGCGCTGCGCGGCGGACTGTCCCGCGGCGACCTGATGACGGACGTGTTCGCGCTCTACGAGGCGCCGGCTCCGCCCAGCATGAGCGACAATCCCGACCGGCGGGCGGCCGGCCGGGCCAAGGTTGTCGAAGTCGACGACCCGGCAGTACCCACCGAAGTCGTCATCCTTGAACGAGTCGGCAGTGACGGCAACGCATTTCACCAGCTACCCTTTGCGCTGACGCCGGGGCCACCCGTGCCCACGACAGCGCTGCGCGAGTCGATCGAATCGACCGCGGCAGCTGTGGCCGCCGGGTTGCCGCAACTCCCCCGCACCGCGATGATCGATGTCCTGCTGCGCCGCCCGCCCCGCACCCGCAGCGGTGCTGCGCTACCGCGCAGTACCGAGACCATCGCAGACATCACCGCAGCGGCCCTGGACCTCGACTCGTCCTACCTGGCGGTGCATGGGCCGCCCGGGACCGGGAAGACGTACGCCGCCGCCCAAGTGATCACACGCTTGGTCACCGAGAACGCCTGGCGCGTCGGCGTGGTGGCGCAATCGCACGCCACCGTGGAGAACCTGCTCGATGCCGTGATCGATGCCGGGCTGGAACCGGACCGAGTCGCGAAGAAGAAGTATGACCACCACGCTCCGCGCTGGCAGGAGATCGACGGCGGCGACTACGCGGCATTCATCTCGGCCACGGTTGGATGCGTAATCGGTGGTACGGCTTGGGATTTCGCCAACGCCAATCGGGTGCTGCCGAACAGCCTGGATCTGCTAGTCATCGACGAGGCCGGCCAGTTCTGCCTAGCCAACACGATCGCCGTGGCACCGGCGGCCAGGAACCTCTTGCTGCTCGGGGACCCGCAGCAGCTGCCGCAGGTCAGTCAGGGCACTCATCCCGAACCGGTCGACACGTCCGCCCTCGATTGGCTGGTCGACGGTCAGCGCACGTTGCCCGATGAGCGCGGCTACTTCCTGGACCGCTCCTACCGGATGCATCCGGCGGTTTGCGCCGCGGTCTCCGAGCTGTCCTACGAAGGCAGGCTGCATTCGGTCACCGAGCGCACCGCCGCGCGCCGCCTCGACGGCTATCAGCCCGGCGTGCGCGTGCTTTCGATTCGCCACCAAGGCAACTCGATCGAAAGCCCCGAGGAAGCCGACACGATCCTCGCCGAGATCCGGCGGCTGCTCGGGTCATCCTGGACCGACGAGCACGGCACGAGGCCGTTGGCCGCCTCGGATGTGCTGGTGTTGGCGCCGTACAACGCCCAGGTGTCGCTGGTGCGACAGCGGCTGACGACCGCGGGTCTGGGCGCAGTCCGGGTCGGCACCGTCGACAAGTTCCAGGGCGGACAAGCGCCGGTGGTCTTCATCTCGATGACAGCGTCGTCGGTAGATGAAGTGCCGCGCGGAATCTCATTCCTGCTCAACAGGAATCGGCTCAATGTGGCCGTCAGCCGGGCGCAATACGCAGCGGTGATCGTGCGCTCGGAGTTGCTGACCGAGTACCTGCCCACCACGCCCGCCGGCCTGCTGGAGTTGGGCGGCTTTCTGGCGCTGACGGCGACTGGCTGAGGATTGCCCGTCGGCCGGCCAGGCCTACCTGCCCGAGGAGTGCCGACCGCGGCCGGCGGGGTCATCGTCGGAATCGGGTCCGCGCCATCGGGGCGTAGGCGCACGGCGATCGTTGCGTGCGGGGCTACCGAGCCGGCCTGGCGGAAGATCGGCGAGAGGGCCAAAGCGCTTTTCGCGGTCGACGTGAGAGCCGTTGTGGGCGAATCCAATCGGTTCGGGTCGCGGCGGCGCGTCGTCGAGCACGCGGTGTCGCGTCTTTGCCGGCGCGACGGCGGCGGACCCAGGCGCGCGGTCCGGCTCGCGCCGCAGTATGACTTCGACATAGTCGTCATCGTCATCGTCGTCACTGCCATCGTCGTGGTGTTCGTACGGCGCGCCACCGACGCCCGCCCGGGCCAGCACCGAGGGTGCGAACCCGACCAGGAACAGGGCGGCGACGATCCCGAACAACGCGATGAACGCGGGCAAAAGCACCGATTGCGACATCGCGGCCGAGAACGGCTCGCGCACGAATTCGGGCAGTTGCAACGGAATAGCGCTATCACCCGCGTCTTGAGTAGAGGCGTGCGGCGGCATCTCGGCACCGATCCGCCATGTCATGAACGCGGCCATTGCGGCGCTGCCGAGCACCGCCCCGAGCTGGCGCACCGAGTTGTAGACGGCAGAGCCGGTGCCGGCCAGATGCGGCGGCAGGTTGCGGGTCGCGGTGGCCGTCAGCGGCGACCACACAAACGCCATCCCGACGCCAATCGCGGTGAACGGCAACACCAGCCGCCAGATCGGCGTGTCCGGGGCCATCTCGAACGAAAGCCACGTCAGCGCGATCGCCAGCACCGAAAAACCGAAGCCGAGCACGGGCCGCGGGTGGTATCGGTCGACGATCCTGCCGACAAACGGCGCGAGCACCCCGTTGGCGATCGCCATCGGGGCGATCAGCAGGGCCGAACGTGTCGGCGACAGCCCACACACCGTCTGCGTATAGAAGGTGAGCGGCAGCATCATCGCCGTCGAGGCGAACGAGGTAATGGCCACCCCGACGTTGCACAGGCTGAAGTCCCGGTCGGCGAACACGTCCAGCGGGATCAGGGGCTCCCGGGTGTTCACCGACTGCCAGTAGACGAACGCCGAAACGAATCCCGCTCCCGCGACGATCGTCGCCCAGATCCACGGCTGCCATCCGGCGGCCTGGCCCTGTTGTAGGCCGAACACGATCAGGAGCACGCCCACCCCGGACAGTCCGACGCCGACCAGATCGAACCGGTGCGACTGGGTGGGCAACACCGGAACCAGCCACACCGCCAACGCCAACCCGATGATGCCGATCGGAACATTGACGAAGAAGATCCACTCCCAACCCAGCCCATCCACCAGCACGCCACCGGCCAACGGGCCCACCAGGCTGGCGACGCCTGCGGTAGCGCCCCATACGCTGACCGCCACCCCGCGCCGGTGCGGCGGGAAGATCCGGGTGATCGTCGACAAGGTCTGCGGGGTGAGCACCCCGGCGCCGATCCCTTGCACGACCCGAGCGCCGATCAGCATGCCGGCGCTACCGGACAGCCCACACCACACCGACGCAACGGTGAACACCACCAGGCCGATCAAGTAGAGGTTCTTCGGACCGTACCGGTCGCCAAGCCGGCCGGCCACCAGCAACACCACCGCATAGCCGAGCAGGTAGGCGCTGGTCACCCAGACCACGGAGTCGTACCCGATACGCAAGTCGGCCATGATCGTCGGATTGGCGATCGCGACGATGGTCGAGTCGACCATGATCATGAAGAAGCCGATCATCATCGCCCAGAGCGCGTTCCACGGGTTTTCGCCCTTCGCAGGGCCCCCAGCGGTGAGGAACTTCCGGTCCTTCGCCAGGTCGGCACGACTCGGCCCGGTGCGCCGGGCTCCCCCGGACGACCCGGGCGTGGCCGTGGTCATGCACTCACCTCGCTTCAGCGAACGACGACCGGCTTGCCGCCGTGAGCAGGTGTGATACCGCCCGCACTCAGGGGGCCCACCAACCGCAGCCGACAAACGGGACCGACTGTGTCCCGCCTGCATTATTCAGGGTTGGCCGACCGGCCGGGCACCCCCCGGGCCACCTGCGGTCGGGCTAACTCACCAGCATCGCGGCCGCCACCGTGTTCAGCAAACTCGGGTTAGCCTGAGAGGGACGCCATTCGCAGGAGAGGCACTATGAGCGCGCGACGCAATAGGTCAGGGATGTGGTCCCTGAAACGATCTGAGCCATTGCCTGAGAACACCGAGCCCGGCGGCTCAGGTCGCCCCAAGGCATCCGCGCGCGCATTGGCGCAGGTCATCGAGCGCAGCTCGCGAGTCCAGGGCCCGGCTGCCCAGGCCTATGTGGCCCGGTTGCGCCGGGCATACCCCGGCGCGAGCCCCGCTGAGATCGTCACCAAGCTGGAAAAGCGCTACCTGACCGCATTGACCGCCAGCGGTGCCGCTGTGGGTTCGGCGGCGACATTCCCCGGGATCGGGACCTTGACGGCCATGTCGGCGGGCGCCGGCGAGACAGTGTTCTTCATGGAGGCGACCGCGGTGTTCGTCCTGGCGAACGCCGCGGTCTACGGCATCCCCGCCGACCACCGCGAGCGGCGTCGCGCACTGGTGCTGGCCGTCCTGGTCGGTGACGACAGCAAGCGCGCCATCGGCGAGTTGATCGGTCCCGCGCGCACCAACGGCGGTTGGCTGGCCGAGGGCATGGCCTCGCTGCCGCTGTCGTCGCTGGGGCGGCTGAACTCGCGAATGCTGAAGTACTTCGTCAAGCGGTACGCGCTGCGACGCGGTGCGCTGATGTTCGGCAAGATGTTGCCGGTCGGCATCGGTGCCGCGGTCGGCGGCGCCGGCAATCGCATGATAGGCAAGAAGATCGTCGGCAATGCCCGCCGGGCATTCGGCGCCCCGCCGGCCCGCTGGCCAAACACCTTGCACGTGTTGCCGACGGTCCACGAAGCCAGCAGGTAGTACCCGTCCGGACGCGGTTCCGCGGTCTCGCTGGCGAACTAGCGACGAAGGGTTAGCCTTTATGGGGCGGAAACGGACAGGGCCGCCACGGGTATGAGGTATCTCGTCGAGTGAGGCGCATAAAGTCGAAGGCGACGGGCAATAGCGCACAGAGCCTGCAAGACATGAGAATTGAGGCGAACAGCGGCCGTGAGCAACGTAGGTTCACCATTCGGGCAAAATGAATGGCTGGTCGAGGAGATGTACCGCAAGTTCCGCGACGACCCCTCGTCGGTGGATCCGAGCTGGCACGAGTTCCTGGTTGACTACAACCCCGAGCCGACCGCCTCAGCGGCCCAAGACACCCCGAGAACCAGTGCTGCCGCGACCGCCCCGGCGCCCACACCAGTCGCCGTAGCCGAGCCGCCGGCCGCCGCGCCCGCCCCCGTCAGCCCCGCCGGCACTGCTCCGGCCGGCAACGGCGCCGCCACGGCACCGCCTGCCAAGGCCCCCTCGCCCCCGCCGGCCGAAGGCGACGAGGTGCAGGTGCTGCGCGGCGCTGCCGCGGCCGTCGTCAGGAACATGTCCGCATCGCTCGAGGTGCCGACGGCGACCAGCGTCCGTGCCGTCCCGGCGAAGCTGATGATCGACAACCGGATCGTCATCAACAACCAACTCAAACGCACTCGCGGCGGCAAGATCTCGTTCACGCACCTGCTGGGGTACGCGCTGGTGCAGGCGATCAAGAAGTTCCCCAACATGAACCGGCACTACGCCGAGGTCGACGGCAAGCCCAACTCGGTTACCCCGGCGCACACCAATCTCGGCCTGGCCATCGATCTGCAGGGCAAGGACGGCAAGCGCTCGCTGGTGGTGGCCGGTATCAGGCGCTGCGAAGAGTTGCGATTCGCAGAATTCGTCTCCGCCTACGAAGACGTCGTGCGCCGCGCCCGCGACGGCAAGCTGACCGCCGAAGACTTTGCCGGAGTGACGGTTTCGCTGACCAACCCCGGCACCATCGGCACGGTGCACTCGGTGCCGCGGCTGATGGCCGGCCAGGGCGCCATCATCGGCGTGGGCGCCATGGAATACCCCGCGGAGTTCCAGGGCGCCAGCGAGGAGCGCATCGCCGAACTGGGTATCGGCAAGCTGATCACCTTGACCTCGACCTACGACCACCGCATCATCCAGGGCGCGGAGTCCGGCGATTTCTTGCGCACCATCCACGAAATGCTGCTCTCAGATACGTTCTGGGACGAGATCTTCCGCGAGCTGGGCAATCCGTACCTGCCGGTGCGCTGGAGCACCGACAACCCGGACTCGATCGTCGACAAGAACGCCCGGGTCATGGAGTTGATCGCGGCCTATCGCAACCGCGGCCACCTGATGGCCGACATCGACCCGCTGCGGTTGGACACCAGCCGGTTCCGAAGCCACCCCGATCTCGAAATACTCAATCACGGCCTGACGCTGTGGGATCTCGACCGGGTGTTCAAGGTCAACGGTTTTGCGGGCTGCGAGTACAAGAAGCTGCGCGACGTGTTGGGCCTGTTGCGCGACGCCTACTGCCGCCACATCGGCGTGGAATACACCCACATCCTCGAGCCCGAACAACAACAATGGCTGGAAGAACGGGTCGAGACCAAACACGTCAAACCCACTGTGGCCGAACAGAAATACATCCTGAGCAAGCTCAACGCCGCCGAGGCGTTCGAGACGTTCCTGCAGACCAAGTACGTCGGGCAGAAGCGGTTCTCGCTGGAAGGCGCCGAAAGCCAGATCCCGCTTATGGACGCGGCCATCGATCAGTGCGCCGAGCACGGCCTGGACGAAGTGGTCATCGCGATGCCGCACCGCGGCCGGCTCAACGTGCTGGCCAACATCGTCGGCAAGCCGTACTCGCAGATCTTCAGTGAGTTCGAGGGCAACCTGAACCCGTCGCAAGCGCACGGTTCCGGCGACGTCAAATACCACCTCGGCGCCACCGGTGTGTACCTGCAGATGTTCGGCGACAACGACATTCAGGTTTCGCTGACCGCAAACCCGTCGCACCTGGAGGCCGTGGACCCGGTGCTGGAGGGCCTGGTACGGGCCAAGCAAGACCTGCTGGACCGGGGCGCCGACGACGACGGGGGCAAGAGCTTCGCGGTGGTGCCGCTGATGCTGCACGGTGATGCCGCCTTCGCCGGCCAGGGTGTGGTCGCCGAGACGCTGAACCTGGCAAACCTGCCCGGCTACCGCGTCGGGGGCACCATCCACGTCGTCGTCAACAACCAGATCGGCTTCACCACCGCGCCGGAGTTTTCCCGGTCCAGCGAGTACTGCACCGACGTCGCCAAGATGATCGGGGCGCCGATCTTCCACGTCAACGGTGACGACCCGGAAGCCTGCGCGTGGGTCGCGCGGCTGGCCGTGGACTTCCGCCAGCAGTTCCAAAAGGACGTCATCATCGACATGCTGTGCTACCGCCGGCGCGGGCACAACGAGGGCGACGACCCGTCAATGACGAACCCCTACATGTACGACGTGGTCGACACCAAGCGCGGGGCCCGCAAGACCTACACCGAAGCCCTGATCGGCCGCGGCGACATCTCGATGAAGGAAGCCGAGGACGCGCTGCGCGACTACCAGGGCCAGTTGGAGCGGGTGTTCAACGAGGTCCGCGACCTGGAGAAGCACGGCGCGAAGGCGAGCGAATCGGTCGAGGCGGACCAGATGATTCCTGCCGGGCTGGACACCGCGGTGGACAAGTCGCTGCTGGCCCGGATCGGCGACGCGTTCCTTGCGGTCCCCGAGGGATTCACCGCGCACCCGCGTGTGCAACCGGTGCTGGACAGGCGTCGGGAGATGGCTTACGAAGGCAAGATCGACTGGGCCTTCGGCGAGCTGCTGGCGCTGGGATCGCTGGTGGCCGAAGGCAAGCTGGTGCGCCTGTCGGGACAGGACACCCGGCGCGGCACCTTCTCCCAACGTCATTCGGTGATCATCGACCGCAACACCTGCGAGGAGTTCACCCCGTTGCAGCTGCTGGCGACCAATAAGGACGGCAGCCCGACCGGCGGCAAGTTCCTGGTCTACGACTCGCCGCTGTCGGAGTACGCCGTCGTCGGCTTCGAATACGGCTACACCGTGGGCAACCCGGAGGCCGTGGTGTTGTGGGAGGGACAGTTCGGCGACTTCGTCAACGGGGCGCAGTCGATCATCGACGAGTTCATCAGCTCCGGCGAGGCCAAATGGGGCCAGCTGTCAACCGTCGTCCTGCTGCTGCCGCACGGTCACGAGGGGCAGGGGCCTGACCACACCTCCGGCCGGATCGAACGCTTCCTGCAGCTGTGGGCCGAGGGTTCGATGACGATCGCGGTGCCGTCGACGCCGGCGAACTACTTCCACCTGCTGCGCCGGCACGCCCTCGACGGGGTGATGCGCCCGCTGATTGTGTTCACGCCGAAGTCGATGCTGCGAAACAAGGCGGCGGTCAGCGACATCCGGGACTTCACCGAGCTCAAGTTCCGCTCGGTGCTCGAGGAGCCCACCTACGAGGACGGCATCGGTGATCGCAGCAAGGTCACCCGAATCCTGCTGACCAGCGGCAAGGTCTACTACGAGCTGGTGGCACGCAAGACCAAGGACAACCGCGACGACGTCGCGATCGTGCGCCTCGAGCAGCTCGCCCCCCTGCCGCGGCGCCGGCTGGAGGAGACGTTGGAGCGCTACGCCAACGCCAGGGAATTCTTCTGGGTCCAGGAGGAGCCGGCCAATCAGGGCGCCTGGCCGTCGTTGGGCTTGGCGCTGCCCGAAGTGCTGCCCGACAAATTGAGCGGGATCAAGCGCATCTCGCGCCGAGCGATGTCGGCTCCCTCCTCGGGTTCGTCGAAGGTGCATGCTGTCGAGCAACAGGAGATCCTCGACACCGCCTTCGGGTGAGCTTTTCCAACGCACCCGCTGGACCTCTGCTGATACCGGCTAACCTCGACGCATGGGGCGGACTTGAGAAAAGGGTGCACATGTCAAAGTTCGCCGGCAAAGTCGCCGTGGTCACTGGCGCAGGTTCCGGAATCGGCCAGGCGCTGGCCGTCGAGCTCGCCCGTTCCGGTGCCAGCCTGGCGATCAGCGACGTTAATACCGAGGGACTGGCGCAGACCGAGCAACAGTTGAAGGCCATCGGCGCTCCAGTCAAAGCCGACAGACTCGACGTGACCGAGCGCGAGGCCTTCCTGGCCTACGCCGACGCGGTCAATGAGCACTTCGGCAAGGTGAACCAGATCTACAACAACGCCGGCATCACCTACATCAGCACCATCGAGTTCAGCCGGTTCAAGGACATCGAACAGGTGATGGACGTTGACTTCTGGGGCGTCGTCAACGGCACCAAGGCCTTTCTTCCACACCTGATCGCGTCCGGGGACGGCCACATCGTCAATATCTCCAGCGTGCTCGGTTTGATAGCGCTGCCGGGTCAGCCCGCCTACGTCTCGGCCAAGTTCGCCGTCCGCGGATTCACCGAAGCGCTGCGGCAGGAGATGGTGGTCGCCGGCCACCCGGTGGGGGTGACCGTGGTACACCCGGGCGGCATCAGGACCTCTTTCGGTACCAACGCCGTCATCGCCGAGGGCATGGGACTCGACCAGGACCAGGTCCTCGAAAACTTCGACCAGCAGGTGGCCAAGACCACTCCGGAGCAGGCCGCCCGCGCCATCTTGGCTGCGGTGGGTAAGAACAAGGCCCGGGTGCTGATCGGCTCGGATGCCAAAGCCGCGGACCTGATGGTGCGGCTGGTCGGTGCGCGATATGGCGAGCTGATGTTCGGCGGGCCGACGCTGCTGGGCCGGTTGGCGACCTTCGGGCGCCGGCTCCTCGCGCGCAAGTCCTGACACCAGGATTCCGGCCAAGGCCCGCAGACCTCCCGCTTCGCCAGCCACCCGCTGCTACCCAGGACCGCTGGTACCGGTAACCTCGACGGCAAGTGTGGACACGAGGGAGGGTGCACATGCAGGGATTCGCTGACAAGGTCGCCGTGGTCACTGGCGCGGGTTCGGGTATCGGCCAGGCGCTGGCCGTCGAACTCGGCCGCTCGGGTGCCAAGCTCGCGATCAGTGACGTCAACACCGAGGGACTGGCGCAGACCGAGCAACAGTTGAAGGCCATCGGCACTCCGGTAAAAACCGATCGACTCGACGTGACCGAGCGCGAGGCCTTCCTGGCCTACGCGGACGCGGTCAACGAGCACTTCGGCAAGGTCAACCAGATCTACAACAACGCCGGCATTGCTTTCACCGGCGACATCGAGGACAGCCAGTTCAAGGACATCGAACGGGTGATGGACGTCGACTATTGGGGCGTCGTCAACGGCACCAAGGTGTTTCTCCCACACCTGATCGCGTCCGGTGACGGCCACGTCATCAACGTCTCCAGTGTGTTCGGGTTGTTCGCCGTGCCGAGTCAGGCGGCGTACAACGCGGCCAAGTTCGCCGTCCGCGGCTTCACCGAGGCACTGCGGCAGGAGATGGTGGTGGCCGGCCACCCGGTGCGGGTGACCACGGTGCACCCGGGCGGCATCAAGACCGGGATCGCGCGCAACGCCACCGCCGCCGAAGGACTCGACGCGGCAGAGCTGGCCAAAGTGTTCGACAAGCGGATGGCCAGCACCACCCCGGAGCGAGCCGCACAAGTCATCTTGGCGGGCGTCCGCAAGAACAAGGCCCGGGTGCTGGTCGGCACGGACGCCAAGGTCCTGGATCTGTTGGTGCGGCTGACTGGCCCGGGATATCAGCGCTTGTTCGGACCCGTCGCGCACCGGTTCGTTCCGACCAAGCGGTAGGTCCTCAGCGCCCCAGCGGGTGTTCGGTCAGCCATCCGCCGGCAACCGCCTGCGGATCAGCACCGCCGCCGACTTGGCGGCGCATGTCGGCTAGAGCCGCGGTGTCCAGCACACCTGCCACTTCGTTGATCGCCAGCACCTGCCGATCGGTCAGCACGTTGCGGCGGTAGAGCGGCACCACGTTCTGCGCCCGGATCAGCGCGGGTTTGTCGTCGGCCAGTGGCACCAGATCCCCCGGAATCGCGGGGTCAGCGGTGGTGGTCCACCCGGCGGTCAATTCCCCGACTCGCACCGCCGCGAACATCGTTGTCTCATCCGGGAATTCGCGCGGAGCGGGCAGTCGGCAGGTGCCGACCAACCGAGGCGCCTGGCGGCCGGTGACGATCCCGACGGCCAACCCATCGCAGTGTTTTCCCAGCGTGCTCAGATCCGCGCTGCGGTCCTGGCCGCCCCAGGCTTTGGCGGTGGCTTGCGTCACCAGCAGCACGGGTTTGTCGTCAGCAGCCGTGGCGTAGTCGCCCGCAGCGATGCCCTCGGGCAGCGCCGACACCATCTCGCGGTAGACCTGCGCGTCGGACAGCACCGTGGCGCCGGGCTGCAGAATCTGCAACGTCTGGCCGGTGAAGGCGGGCGTGACGGTGAAGGCGCCGGAGTCCAGTTGCGCCATCGGGTCCTGCGCAGTCTCGGGTTGCGCGGCGAAACCGTAGGACCGCAGTGCCGCGAGGTAGACGGCGGCCAGCAACCTCGACAGGGCGTTGTTCGTGGAACCGACCACCAGTCCGGGCACGCCGCGATGGTCTCCGGCTCCGCCCGTACAGCCGGCGCAGAACGGGACAGCGAGCGCGGCGGCGAGCAGAAGCGCAGCCAGCTTGCTGGTTTTCACTCCGTGCTGACTGCAGCCCGCGCCACCGCTTGGGCCACTGCCTCGCCGACGCGCAGGTCCAGCGGGCTCGGCACGATCCGGTCGGGCGCGAGGTCGTCGCTCACGACGGCGAAGACCGCCTCCGCCGCGGCCACCATCATCTTTTCCGTGATCCGCCGCGCCCCGGCATCCAGCGCGCCGCGGAACACCCCGGGGAACGCCAGCACATTGTTGATCTGGTTGGGGAAATCGCTGCGGCCCGTGGCCACCACAGCGGCGTATTTGGCCGCGACGTCGGGGTGGATCTCCGGGTCGGGGTTCGACAGCGCGAACACGACGCAATCGGGCGCCATGGTGGCGATCAGCTCCTCGGGGACCACACCGGCCGACACCCCGAGAAACACGTCTGCCTCCTTGAGCGCTTCCACCATGCCGCCGGTGAGACCGCGGGGATTACTGCTGCGCGCCAGATCGGTCTTGATGATGTTCATGTCGTCGCGGCCGGCATGCAGGATGCCGCGCGAGTCGAGCACCGTGATGTCCGAAACCCCCATGGCGAGAAGAAGTTTCGAGCAGGCAACACCCGCTGCCCCGGCGCCCGAGACGACCACCCGCATCGAGCCCATGTCGCGGCCGAGCAACTTGCTGGCACCCATCAGTGCCGCCAGCACGACGATCGCCGTGCCGTGCTGGTCGTCGTGCATCACCGGGCAGTCCAGCGCTTCGATAACGCGTTGTTCGATCTCGAAACAGCGGGGCGCGGAGATGTCTTCGAGGTTCACGGCGCCGAACGTCGGGCGCAGTCGTACCAGAGTTTCGACGATCGCGTCGGGCTCCTTGGTGTCCAGCACGATCGGGATCGCGTCCAGATCGGCGAACTGCTTGAACAGCGCGCACTTGCCCTCCATCACCGGCAGCGCCGCGGCCGGTCCGATGTCGCCGAGACCGAGGACCGCACTGCCGTCGCTGACCACGGCCACCAGCCGGTTGGCCCACGTGTAGCGGTTGGCCAGGGTGTGGTCGGCGGCGATCGCCCGACTGACTTGCGCGACGCCGGGAGTGTAGGCGATCGACAACGCGCGCTGCGTGTCCAGCGGGGCCTTCATCTCGACCGAAAGCTTTCCACCTACGTGGGCCTCGAAGATCTCGTCGTCACCGATGACGAGCTGTGGCGTCACGATTTCGGGCACGCGCCCAGGGTACTGACTACCCATTAGTAGCCCTAATCAGATCAGACCCAGCTCGGTGACCGCTTTGCGCTCGTCGGCCAGCTCGGCGGTCGACTTGTCGATTCGGCTCCGGGAGAAGTCGTCGATCTCCAAACCGCTGACGATCGTCCAGTTGCCGTCCTTGGTGGTCACCGGGAACGAGGAGACCAAGCCCTCCGGCACGCCGTAGGAACCGTCGGAGACGACCGCCATCGACACCCAGTTGCCCGCGGGGCTGCCCAGCAGCCAGTCGCGGGCGGCGTCGGTGGTCGCCGACGCTGCCGAGGCGGCCGACGAGGCGCCGCGTGCGTCGATGATCGCCGCGCCGCGCTTGGCGACGGTCGGGATGAAGTCGTTCTCGATCCAGGACTGGTCGCCCACGACCTCGGCCGCGTTCTTGCCGTGGATCTCGGCGTGGAAGATGTCCGGGTACTGGGTGGCCGAGTGGTTGCCCCAGATCGTCACCTTCTTGATGTCAGTGACCGCGGCACCGGTCTTCTTGGCCAGCTGTGAAATCGCCCGGTTGTGGTCGAGACGGGTCAGCGCGGAGAACCGTTCCTTCGGGATGTCGGGCGCGTTGGTCATCGCGATCAGCGCGTTGGTGTTGGCCGGGTTGCCGGTCACGCCAACGCGGACGTCGTCGGCGGCGACCGAGTTGAGCGCCTTGCCCTGTGCGGTGAAGATCGCGCCGTTGGCCTCCAGCAGGTCGCCGCGCTCCATGCCAGGGCCACGCGGCCGGGCGCCAACGAGCAGGGCCAGGTTCACGCCGTCGAAGACCTTGTTCGGGTCCGCGCCGATCTGGACTCCCGACAACAGCGGGAACGCGCAGTCATCGAGCTCCATCACGACGCCCTCGAGCGCCTTGAGCGCGGGCTCGATCTCGAGCAGCCGCAGCTCGATCGGGCGGTCGGGCCCCAGCAGCGAGCCGCTAGCCAGGCGGAACAACAGGCTGTAGCCAATCTGGCCGGCAGCGCCGGTGACGGCGACCTTCAGAGGACTTGCGCTCACGTCGATTTACTCCTTGTGGAGAGAGTTTCGGTCGTGCTCGAAACTAGCGCACCCGCCACACTCGTCGGCGCGCGGCCACCGCGCACTCGTCATGCCTGGTTTTACCAGGACGCGTAGCATGGAGCACCGCTCTGCCAGGCCTGCGCTGCGATAGGAGGTTGAGGTGTTCGAGGGTTTCGACGCATTACCGGAAGCGCTTCGAACGATCGCGCACGAACCGCAACCAAAGCCTGCTCCTGAACCACCTCCCCCCCACGAAGCCCTGGTCGACTGCGCCGTCTATGTCGGAGGTCAGCGGCTGCCCGGGAAGTTCACCTACGCCGCGGCATGCAGCAAGGTGCAGCAGATCGAAATGTTCGGGAACGAAGCGTTCGTCTGGATTGGTCTGCACGAGCCGGACGAGACCCAGATGAAAGAGGTCGCAGAGGTCTTCGGGCTGCACCCGTTGGCCGTCGAAGACGCGGTTTGCGCCCATCAGCGACCCAAGCTGGAGCGCTACGACGACACGCTGTTTCTCGTGCTGAAGACCGTCAACTACGTCCCGCACGAATCGGTGGCGCTGGCGCGCGAGATCGTGGAAACCGGCGAGGTGATGATCTTCGTTGGCAAGGATTTCGTGGTCACGGTCCGCCACGGCGACCACAGCGGGCTGGCCGACGTGCGCAAGAGCATGGAAACCGACGTCGAGCAGCTGCGGCTGGGTCCGTACGCGGTCATGCACGCCATCGCCGACCACGTGGTGGATCACTACCTCGAGGTGACCCGGCTGATAGAAGGCGATATCGACAGCATCGAGGAAGTCGCGTTCGCTCCGGGCCGCAAGCTCGACATCGAACCGATCTATCTGCTCAAGCGTGAGGTCGTCGAACTACGCCGCTGCGTCAACCCGCTGTCTACCGCATTCCATCGAATCCAGGTGGAATACAAGGAACTGATCTCCAAAGAGGTGCGGCGCTACCTGCGCGACGTCGGCGACCACCAGTCCGAGGCCGCGGACCAGATCGCCAGCTACGACGACATGCTCAACTCGCTGATCCAGGCGGCGTTGGCCCGCGTCGGCATGCAGCAGAACAACGATATGCGCAAGATGGCGGCCTGGGCCGGCATCGCGGCGTTGCCCACCGCGGTCGCCGCGATCTACGGGATGAACTTCCATTTCATGCCCGAGCTCGACTGGACGTATGGCTACCCGGCGGTCATGGGCTTGATGACGGTCGCCTGCCTAGTCCTGTATTTCCAATTCCGCAGGAACAACTGGCTTTAGCTCTGCCGAGTGTGCGCTCCGGGCGTCGCGTCAGTTCGGTTGTGTCGCGCGACGATTCGGGTCCAGCACATCCACACCGTCGCTCTGCCAGGCCTGCCGCATGGCCTCGGCGCCTTTGAGCCGCACCCACGCCGCCTCGGTCGCGGTGATCGGCGTCGCCGACAGAAAAGTCACCGGGTCGCGCGGCGGCTCCGGCGGTAGGTCCGGAATGTCGCTGCGACCCAACAGGACAGCCGTGAAGGGCACCCGTCGCGACGGCCATGCCCACAGCGGCGAGCCGAGGTCGATCAGTGCGTCGACGTCGAGCACCACACCGTCGACAGCCGGCGACGCGGCCAGTATCGCCAGGCTGCGGGCAATTCCGGTGGCCGGCCCGGGGTCTCGCAGGCACAGCACAACCTCGGCGCGCGGGCCGTGCAGCGGGTCGACCACGATTTCGGTGGGATCGCCCATCGGATGACGCGAGCACCCCAGCGACACGTACTGCACCAATCCGTCTGCGCAGCGGAACCGCTGCACCTCGATGGGTTCGGTACCCAAAAACGTCACGCTCGCCGAATCGGGCTCGCCCCACTCCCCCGTGGCACCTGCCTTGGTGAAGTAGTCGCGCAGGTGTGCCCGTACCTGGTCCAGGATTTGTGTCACTGGGCTGCGGGTGCCCCGGCGACGGTCAGGTTCGTTCCGGAGTCGGCGTCGAAGACGGCGAGTTTCCCGGTGTCGAAGGCCAATTCGACCGACTGGCCGATGGCAGCCTTGGACTCGGCGGGAACCCTTGCCACCAACTGGTTTTCGACCACCTCCGACTCGGCGGCCAGCTCGTCGAGCTGCGCTGAATGCACGTCGCACCCCGCGGTGGTGAAGTACACGTACTTGTCGGCCCCCAGCGATTCGACCAGCTCCACCCTCACCTCGAGGGTTGTCGCCCTGATGCGCTGATAGCCGTCGATCAGGGCGGCATCGGCCAGATGTTCGGGCCGCACCCCGACGATGACGTTGTCCGGTTTCGGGTGCGCCGCGATCACCTCCAGGACTTGCGGCGTCAGCATCACCTCACCGAAGGGCAGGGTCAGTCCGGTCGGCGTCAGCGTGCCGGGGAAGAAATTCATCGGAGGCGAGCCGATGAACCCCGCGACGAAGAGATTCGCGGGACGCTCGTAGAGCTCCTCGGGAGTGCCGATCTGCTGCGCAACACCGCCGTGCATCACCACCACGCGGTCGCCCAGCGTCATCGCCTCGGTCTGGTCGTGGGTGACGTAGACGGTGGTGGCGCCCAGCCGGCGCTGCAGCCGGGCGATCTCGCCGCGCATCTGCACCCGCAGCTTGGCGTCCAGGTTGGACAGCGGCTCGTCCATCAAGAACGCCTTGGGGTGGCGCACGATAGCCCGCCCCATCGCGACCCGCTGCCGTTGCCCACCCGACAACTGGGAAGGCTTACGTTCCAGAAGCTCGGTCAGGTCAAGGATTTTGGCCGTCTCGGAGACCTTCTGTTCGATGTCGGTCTTTTTCATCTTCGCCAGGGTCAGCGGAAACGCGATGTTCTGCCGAACGGTCATGTGCGGATACAGCGCGTAGGACTGAAACACCATCGCGATATCGCGGTCCTTCGGCGCCTTCTCGTTGACCCGTTCGCCGCCGATGCGCAGCTCGCCCGACGAGATACCCTCAAGTCCAGCAATCATATTCAGCGTCGTGGTCTTGCCGCAGCCGGACGGCCCGACCAGGATCAGGAATTCGCCGTCGGCGATGGTGAGGTTCAGGTCTTTCACCGCCGTGTGCCCGTTGGGGTAACTCTTGTTGACGTGCTCCAGCACAATCTCGGCCATCGCGTTATCCCTTCACGGCACCTGAGGTCAACCCGGCGACAATCCGTCGTTGGAAGATTAGAACAAACACGATGATCGGGATCGTAATCACGATGGCACCGGCCGCGATAGATCCGGTTGGTTCCTCGAATTGCGAACTGCCGGGGAAGTTCGCGATCGCCACCGGCGCGGTGATCGCCGCCTTGGTAGCGGTCAGCGACAACGCCAGCAGCAGATCGTTCCAGGCGAAAATGAACACCAGGATCGCCGCGGTCACCAGTCCGGGCGCGGCCAGCGGGACGATGATCTTGCGGAAGGCCTGCGCCGGCGTCGCACCGTCCATCTTGGCCGCCTTCTCCAGATCCCAGGGGATCTCCCGGAAGAAGGCCGACAAGGTGTAAATGGCCAGCGGCAATGCGAACGTGATGTAGGGCAGGATCAACCCAGGCCAGGTATCGAAAAGCCCTACGGCGCGCTCGATTTCGAACAACGGCGTGACCAGAGAGATCGCCGGGAACATCGTGATCAACAGCGTGCAACCAACCAGCAGACGCTTGCCGGGAAAGTTCAGCCGGGCGATCGCATAGGCCGCCATCGCGCCCAGCAGCACCGCGATCGCGGTGGCGATCGACGCGATCCCGACGGAGTTGATCAGCGCCGAGGTGAAGAAGTCGCCGCGGAAGATACCGCGATAGTTTTCCAGCGTCACCGACGACGGAATCAGCTTGCCGTCCTTGACAGTTGACGTCGGTTTGAGTGACAGGCTGAGAATCCAGAGCACCGGAAGCAGTGCATACACCACGACCGCGGTATCGATGACGGCCCACATCGCGGTGCGCCGCGCGCCCATCAACTCAGCGTTCATCGACGTCACCACCCGGCGCCGCGGCGCCGAACACCTTGATGAAGACGAGCGCGATGACGCCCACGCAGACAAAGACCAGCACGCTGATCGCCGAGCCGAGGCCGACGTCGAAGCCTTCGAACAGGTTGTCGTAGCCCAGGATCGACACTGAGCCGGTGTTGTTGTTGCCCTCGGTCAGCACATAGATGTTGTCGAAAATGCGGAAGGCGTCCAGGGTCCGGAACAACAGCGCGACCACAACCGCCGGTTTGATGATCGGCAACATGATCCTGGTCAGTCGCCCCCAGGCGCCGGCGCCATCGACCTGCGCGGCTTTAAGCAGGTCCTCTGGCACCAGCGCCAGCCCGGCCAGCAACAGCAGTGACATGAATGGCGTCGTCTTCCAGACCTCGGCGATGACGACGATGCCCAGCGACGGGATCTGTTGGGTCAGCGGCGCACTGCCCTGGGGCAGCAGGTTGGCCAGATAGCCGGTTCCCGGCGTCCACGCGTAATACCAGCTGTAGGAGGCGACCACCGTCACGATGCCGTAGGGGACGAGCACCGCGGTGCGAACCAGCCCCCTGACGATCAGGGTGTGGTGCATCACCAGCGCCAGCGCCAGCCCGAGGACGAACTCGATCGACACCGAAACCACCGTGATGGCCAGCGTCACCACCAGCGCGGTCCACCAATAGCGGTCGGTCAAGATCGTTTGGTAATTGCCCAGGCCGATGAACCTGGTGTCGTTCGGGGTGGCCAGATTGTTGTGCTGCAGGCTCAGCCAGATGCTGTAACCGATCGGATAGGCCGTCACCGCCAGCATCAGGGTCGCCGCGGGCGCGACGAGAATGAAGGCCAGTCGCTGCTCGGGCGGGCGATTCCAGATCCGCCTGGCGATCTCGACGGGGGTGTGCTCGAGTGCGCGCAGTCGGGACGCTAGTGCGATCACGGCAGCAGCCCCTTCCCGTCGATGGCCTTCTGCACCTCGGTGCTGAGCTCGTCGGCCGTGCGCTCCGGGTCGATTTCGGTGATCGGGCTCAACGTCGTGGCCAGTCGAATTCCGACCGCTTGGTAGGCCGGCGTTGCGGGACGCACCGCGGCATCGGTCAGCTGCTGGCGAATGATGGTGTACATCGGATACTTGGCCTGGAATTGCGGGTCGGAGTACAGCGACGCCCGGACCGCGGGTAGACCGCCTTCGATCGAAATGAACTTCTGATTCTGCAGGCTGCGCAGGCATCTGATGGCTTCGAACGCCTCGGCTTTATGGCGGGTCGTGCTGGCCACCGCCAGGTTCAGCCCGCCGATCGTCACCTTGGCCGGCCGCCCCGGCACCGCGCCGGGGTAGGGCGCAAAGCCGAACACCTTTTCGCTGGCCTGATAGGCGGTGCGGAATTGCTCGTCGTTGGGCACGAAAGTACCGAACTGATTGATGCTGCCGGCCAGCGCAGGGTTCTGGTTGAGCGGCAGGAAGTTCACGCCGCCCTTGACCGCGTTCTGCAGCATCGACGCGAGCACAAACGGCCAGTTGACTTCGAGTGCGGCCCTGCCCTCTTCGACCGCCAACCGCGCCGTGCTCTCGTCGGTACGGCTGATCGACGGGTCGGCCCCCGGCGCGGTGGCCACCGCCTTGAGGATCCGCAGCGCGTTGACGGTGGCGCCCCGGTGCGCGGGGGTGTCAGTCAGGGTGACGTGCCGGCCGTCTTCGGAGAGCACCTGGCCGCCGGCGCTGACCAGCAGCGTGTTGAACCACACCACCAGACCCTCGCCCTGATTGGCCTGCACAGCGATCCAGCTGGGCTGACCGGTGGCGTGCAATCGGATCGCCTCGGCCACCATGCCATTCCAGTCGTGTGGCGGCTGATGTACCAAATCTGCTCGGTACCAAAGCAATTGGGTATTGGTAGTGATGGGTGCGGCGTACAGCTGATGCTTCCAGCCGGCGGTCGCCAGCGGACCCGGCAGGGTATCGACGCCTGCGTCGGCCTCGGCCTGTCCGGCCGGGTCGTCGGACAGCGGCAGCACCCAGCCGGCTTCGGCGAACTCCGCGGTCCAGACGACGTCCAGCGACATCACGTCCAGCGTGTGGTCACGACCGGCAAGCCGGCGGGCGTACTGCAACCGCTGCGCGCCGGGGGCCCTGGGGAGGCTGACGTGTTGGACGATGAACCGGCCGCCGGAGACCTGGCTGCAGCGCCGGGCCACTTCGGCGAACGTCGCGCCGTCGGCGGCCGGAGTGTAGAAGGTGATCACCAGCCCGTGCTGGCCCGACCCACAGGCCGACAGCGCCGACACGATGGTCAGAATCGCCAGCACGACGGCGCTTACTCGGCGCGCGCGCTCGCGACGACTCACCACCAAATCATCCGGCCGTCAGATCGCCAGGCGCGCAAGCAAATCCCGAGCCTTCTCAGCGTTCTGCGGATCGCAAAGTACGTCGTACCGGCCGGCGACCAATTGCATCGTTGAGCTGAAATCCCTTGTGCCACGGGCCATTGCGTATGGAACCGCGGAGGTGATCAGCCCGAAGAACACCCCGGCAACCAAACCGGTCGCCAGCGCACCCCACGGGCTGGGGCTGAAGAAGCCCAGCACCAACCCGATGAACAGCCCCAGCCAGGCCCCGCTGAGCACGCCACCGCCCAGCACTTTGGGCCACGTCAGCCGGCCGGTGACCCGTTCAACCTGCATGAGGTCGACGCCGACGATGGTCACCTGTTGGACCGGGAACTGCTGTTCGGATAGGTAGTCGACGGAGCGCTGCGCCTCGGCATAGGTGGGGTAAGACCCCACCGGCCAGCCTTTGGGCGGAGTCGGCAACTGCGGCACACCGCGACGGCCCCCGGCCGCGCCGGAGGGCGTCGCGCCGGGGACTTGGCCAGGCTGGAAAGGACTAGTCATCAGCGCTCATTCTCCTCCGCCGTGGCCATAGTTTCACCTCGGCCCTCCCACCCTATCGAGGCAACCTGCAGGCTAGGTTGAACACCATGACAGCTCCGGGCGGTGCCAGCAGCGAAGACGCGGCTGATCCGCACGCGGCCGGTGGGCAGTCCCCGCAGCAGCCGGGGTGGGCAGCCCCCTGGAATTCCCCGGCATCGCCGCCACCAGCCAACTATCCGCCCCCGCCGTATCCACCGCCCGGCTACCCGGTTGACTACCCGGGCACCCCGCCCTTCGGATACCAGCAGCCGCCCAGCTACGGCGGCCCCTATCCGGCGGGGCCGTCGCAATTCAGCGGCCCACCGCCGGGCTATGGGCCCCCGCCGGGCTACGGCCCACCGCCGGGCTACGGGTCCCCGTCATATCCCGGCGCCTATTACCCGACCCCGGATTATCAGCGCGATTACTGGCCGCAGGAGGCCGTCCAGCCGGGGACGAACGGGATGGCGATCGCATCGCTGATCTCATCGTTCACCGGCTTGTTCTGCTGCATCGGCGGGGTTGTGGCCATCGTGCTGGGCACGATCGCGCTCGACCAGGTCAAGCGAACTCGGCAAGACGGCTACGCCCTGGCTGTCGCCGGCATAGTGATCGGCATCGCGACCCTGATCGTGGCTCTGATCGTGATGATTTTTGCGGTGCATTCCCATTAGTGGGGCTCGCCCGAGCCGGCTAGCTGCCACAGCGCGACCGGCTGCTTAGGCTCTCTTACATGGCATCGGTCAACAGGGTGTACGTCGCGCGGCTGGCGCGGATGTTGGTGCTGGGGCCAATGGGCGAAAACTTCGGGCGCATCCGCGATGTCGTGATCAACATCGGCATTGTCCGCCAGCAACCGCGAGTATTGGGGCTGGTTGTCGATTTGGCGACCCGCCGCAGCATCTTCATCCCGATTCTGCGGGTCGCCGCGATCGAGCCCAACGCGGTGACGCTCAACACCGGAAGCGT
The DNA here is from genome assembly GCA_035996225.1 of Mycobacterium sp. Taxonomy (GTDB): domain Bacteria; phylum Actinomycetota; class Actinomycetes; order Mycobacteriales; family Mycobacteriaceae; genus Mycobacterium. Next base: position 29,597 of record DASYJS010000343.1, read on the forward strand.
GTCCCTGCGCCACTTCGAACAGCGTCCCGGCGAGGTCCTGGCGATCGGTCAGATACTCGACACCCCGGTCACGGTCAACGACCCCGACCTACCGGAGCTGGCCGGGCGCGACGTCATGATCACCGACTTGGGCATCGAACAATCCCGAACCCGCGACTGGCTGGTGACCCGGATCGCCGTGCGCACCCAGCGTCGACTGGGACGGCGCGGGCCGGCGCACGTGGTCAATTGGCAAAGCGTGCACGGATTGACGCCCTCGGCGTTGGCGATGCCGGGCCAGGCGGTGGCGCAACTGCTCAACCAGTTCGAGGGACGCCGCGCGGTCGACGTGGCGGACGCCATCCGTGGGCTGCCGCCCAAGCGGCGCACCGAGGTGTTCAAGGCCCTGACCGACGAACGGTTGGCCGACATCCTGCAGGAGTTGCCCGAGTCGGAGCAGGCCGACGCGCTGTCGCAGCTGGGCACCGACCGCGCGGCCGACGTGCTGGAGGAGATGGACCCCGACGATGCCGCCGACCTGCTCGGCGAGCTGAACCCGACGGATGCCGAGCTGCTGCTGGCCCGGATGGACCCCGGCGAATCCGCCCCGCTGCGACGGCTTTTGAAGCATTCTCCGGACACCGCGGGCGGGTTGATGACCTCCGACCCGGTGGTGCTGACGGCGGACACCACGGTTGCCGAGGCCCTGGCACTGGTCCGCGATCCCGACCTCACCCCAGCGCTGTCGTCAATGGTGTTCGTGGCGCGCCCACCGACAGCCACGCCGACCGGGCAGTACCTGGGCTGTGTCCCGCTTCAGCGCCTCCTTCGCGAACCGCCGAGCGAGTTGGTCGGCGGGATCGTCGACAGTGACCTGCTCACGCTGAGCCCGGAGACCCCACTGGCCGCCGTGACGCGCTACCTCGCCGCCTACAACCTGGTGTGCGGACCCGTCGTCGACGACCAAAGCCACCTGCTGGGGGCGGTCACCGTGGACGACCTGCTCGATCACCTACTGCCGCACGATTGGCGCGCGCACGCCCAAGAGTTGACCGCCGGCATCGGACGGGCAGAGGCAACCGAGGGGGTCTCGTGAGCAAACCGGCGGCACCGCGGCGGCTGTACACCCCGCGGACCTCGCGTGGGATCTCACTGCGCTTGGACCCCGAGACGGTCGGGCAGAGCACCGAGGCCATCGCGCGTTTCTTCGGTACCGGTCGCTACCTGCTGATGCAGACCATGATCGTGATCGTGTGGATCGCGGTGAACCTGATCGCGGTTGAAGCGCGCTTCGACCCGTACCCCTTTATCCTGCTCAATCTGGCCTTCTCCACGCAGGCCGCCTACGCCGCGCCGCTGATTCTGCTCGCGCAAAACCGCCAAGAGAACCGGGACCGGGTCACGCTCGAAGAAGATCGTCGCCGCGCCGCGCAGACCAAGGCCGACACCGAGTATTTGTCCCGCGAGCTGGCGGCACTGCGGCTGGCCATCGGCGAGGTCGTGACGCGCGAATACCTGCGTGATGAGCTGGACGAACTGCGCGCCCTGCTGACCGACCCGAACCCGCACATCCCGGCCGAGGAGCCCTCGACGCGCCGGTGACGACGGGAGCCGAGCACTAAGGAATCCCCATGAATAGCAAATCCACCATTGCGCCACTCCCGTCACAAGGGTTATGTATGGTGATCGAGGTCACGATGCTAAGAAGAGGTTTCCGGCAGCTCACGCGGGTTCCGACACCCAAATACTTAGGACGGTGGAGTGCGCAAAGGGGGACGCTTGGGTGCACACCCGGCCGTCGCGGCGGTGCGGAAGCGGGGGTTTCCGATAACTCGGGCACAGGCATTCAGCGTGGCGGTGATCAGTCCGCTGGTGTTCGCGGGCGCCGTCGGCGCCACGCCTGAGCCATTACACAAAAAGAGCCCCATCCCGTCGGTGCATGCCGTCATCACCCCGGTCGCCGCCGTGTCCCCCACGGTCCCCGACCTCTCCGGACCGGTGGTCATCGCGATCGACCGGGCGCCGACGGCCTTCCACGTCGCGGCGGGCGCCGCATCGGCACCCCCGCCACCGATGGTCGTGAATGCGCCTGGCGCACTGGGCATTCCGACGATGGCGCTGTCCGCTTACCGCAACGCCGAACAGAAGATGGCCATGGCCGAGCCGGGCTGCGGCGTCAGTTGGAACTTGCTGGCCGGCATCGGACGCATCGAGTCCGGGCACGCGGGCGGGGGTGCCGTCGACGCCCGCGGCACCGCGGTCACCCCGATCTACGGTCCCTCGCTGGACGGCACGTTGCCCGGCAACGAGGTCATCATCTCCAGCAGCGCCGGCAATCGCCTCACGTACGCCCGCGCGTTGGGGCCCATGCAGTTCTTGCCCGGCACCTGGGCACGCTATGCCGCCGACGGCGACGGCGACGGTGTGGCCGACCCGCAGAACCTGTTCGACTCCACGCTGACGGCGGCCCGCTACCTGTGCAGCGGCGGGCTCAACCTGCGCGACCCGGCACAGGTCATGGCCGCGATCCTGCGCTACAACAACTCGACGCCCTACGCCCAGAACGTGCTGGGCTGGGCCGCGGCCTACGCCACCGGCGTGGTCCCGGTCGACCTGCCGGCGATCACCGGACCGCCACCCCCGCTCGGCAATGCCCACGACGAGCATCCCGAGGGTCTCGGGCCCGGCCTACCGATGAACATGATCGGCCTGCCGATGGACGATCCGATGGCGCGGATGCCGCTGATCGACCTGACCGGCCAGCAGCAGCAGTCGGTCAGTCCGCCGCCGATGTTCCCCTGGATGGCGCCCCCCAGCCCGCCACCGGTGCAGGGGCACATGCCTGGGTGCACGGTGATCTGTATCAGCTCGCAACCCGCGCCGGCGGGTGGGCCACAGCTGGCGCCGCAGGCGTTTGGACCACTAGCCCCGCCGCCACCGCCGAACGCCGCCCCGCCCTGGGCGCCGGCCGCACCACCGCCGGCCCCGCCGCTGCCGGCCCCGCCGGCCGGTAGTCCTCCCCTGGCCGCCGCACCAAGCCCGGTGGTGGCCGGAGCGCCGAAAGCCTCGCCACCGCCTAAGCCCGCGGGCCCGGCGGCGGCCCCCGTTCCGCCCGCCTAACGCCTGCCAGCCAGTCCAAAGCCGAGCCGCCTACACTCGGCGGTAATGCCTCGTCATGACCCCCCTGGATCGCAAGCCGACCTGAACGCAGCAATCCGCACCGCACTGGGCAAGGTGATCGACCCCGAATTGCGGCGTCCCATCACCGAACTCGGGATGGTCAAGAGCGTCGACATCGACCCCGACGGCGGCGTGCACGTCGAGATTTACCTGACCACCTCCGCCTGCCCTAAGAAGACCGAAATCAGCGAGCGCGTCAGCCAGGCCGTCGCCGACGTCCCCGGCACCGGGGCGGTGAAAGTCAGCCTGGACGTGATGAACGACGAGCAGCGCACCGAGCTGCGCAAGCAGTTGCGCGGCGATGCCCGCGAGCCCGTCATCCCGTTCGCCCAGCCCAGCTCGCTGACCCGGGTATACGCGGTCGCGTCCGGCAAAGGCGGCGTGGGCAAGTCGAGCGTCACGGTCAACCTGGCTGTGGCGATGGCCGCCCGCGGCCTGTCGGTCGGCGTGCTCGACGCCGACATCCACGGCCATTCCATCCCCCGGATGATGGGCACCACCGACCGGCCCACCCAGGTCGAGTCGATGATCCTGCCGCCGATTGCACACGAGGTGAAGGTCATCTCGATCGCCCAGTTCACCGAGGGCAACACGCCGGTGGTGTGGCGCGGGCCGATGCTGCACCGGGCATTGCAGCAGTTCCTGGCCGACGTCTACTGGGGCGACCTGGACGTGCTGCTCATGGACCTGCCGCCGGGCACCGGCGACATCGCCATCTCGGTGGCTCAGCTGGTCCCCAACGCGGAGATCCTGGTCGTGACCACGCCGCAGTTGGCCGCCGCCGAGGTCGCCGAGCGGGCCGGCAGCATCGCGCTGCAAACCCGCCAGCGCATCGTCGGCGTCGTCGAGAACATGGCCGGGCTCCTCCTGCCGGACGGCTCAACCCTGCAGGTGTTCGGGGAGGGTGGTGGCGCGCAGGTCGCCGAGCGGCTCTCGCGCGCGGTCGGCGCCGACGTTCCGCTGCTGGGGCAGATCCCGCTGGACCCGGCGCTGGTGGCCGCCGGTGATTCCGGCGTCCCGATCGTGCTGAGCGCACCCGATTCGCCGGTGGGCAAGGAATTGCGCAGTGTCGCCGACAAGCTGTCGTCGCGACGGCGTGGATTGGCAGGCGTCTCGCTGGGGCTTGACCCAACCCGGCACTAACCCGCTCAGGTCGCGTCGGTATCGAACGGCGCAGGGGCGTGCTGCTGGGCGCCGTTTTGCGCCCCATTCGGTGCGCCATTGGCGGTCGGCCGGTCGAAATTCCCGGTGAGGAACGAGTCGTCGCCGTCCAGCAGGTGCCTGGTCAGCGCCGCGCGCGGCGTCATCCCCCGCAGTTTCTGCAATTCGCTGAGGGGACCACGCAGATCGTCGAATTCGGGTCCGATGTCCTCGCGCAGCTGGCTGGTGACGCCGCTGAGGTAGTCGCGTGCCTGCCGGAGCGAGGTCGACGTCCACCGAATCGCACCCGGAAGGCGCTCGGGCCCAAGGATCACCAGCCCGACCACCACGAGGACCAGGATGTGCTCCCAGCTCAGATTCCCGAACATCTAGCCGTTATCGGGGTCGGGTTTGACGGTCAGGGTGACGTTGCGGCCATCACGCACCACCTCAATCGGAGAGTCCTGCCCGATGGTCAGCTGCCGCACCGCGACGACGAACTCGTCGGCGTCGGCGACCTTACGGGTACCGACCTTGACGATGACGTCGTTTTCCAGGATTCCGCCCTTTTGCGCCGGACTGCCCGCCTTCACGTTGGCGACCTGGGCACCGGCAGCGATCGAGTTGCTCACCGACCGGGTGCTGACACCGAGGGTCGGGTGCACGATCTTTCCGTCTTTGATCAGGGTCTGGGCAACTATCTTGGCCTCGTTCACCGGGATCGCGAAGCCCAGACCACTTGCGCTGTCCGACAACGACTTTCCAGCGGTGTTGATGCCGATCACCTGGGAATCCATGTCGATCAGGGGGCCGCCGGAGTTGCCGTGGTTGATCGAGGCGTCCGTCTGGACCCCGTCGATGACGGTGTCGGTGTCAGATCCCTCCCCCGACAACGGGACGGGACGGTGCAGTGCGCTGATGATGCCGTGCGTCACGGTGCTGCGCAGCCCCAGCGGCGCACCCGCCGCAAGAACCTCGTCACCAACGCGCACCTTGTCGGAATCACCGAGCCGGGCCACGCTCAGGTTGTCGACGTTGTCGACCTTGAGCACGGCCAGGTCGGTCTTGGGGTCGCGGCCCACCAGGTTGGCCGGCACTTCTTTACCGTCGTTGAACACCACGGTCGTCTTGAACTGGCTGGGGTTGTTGGCGGCCTCGGAGATCACGTGATTGTTGGTGACGATGTAGCCCCGACCGTCGATGACGACGCCGGAACCCTGCATGCCTTCCTGGTCGCTCTTCGACTCGATGGTCACCACCGCGTTGGCGGTCGCGGCCGCCACCTTGGCGAAGCGGCCCGCCGGCTGTTCGACATTGCCGTCGGTCGACAACGTCACCTTCGAGGTGGTGAAGGCGTCGACGACCTCGGCCGTCTTGCGGCCGATCATCCCGCCGATAACGCCGATGCCCAGCGCGATCGCCAGCAGGACGGCGAGGGCGAGGTAGGACACCTTCCTGCCGAAGAGGACGTCGCGCACGCCGAGCTTGCCGCCGTACCCCAACGCGGTGCGCGAGGTGGCGGTGGGAACTGCCGGGCTGCCCAGCGCCGCCGCGGCCCCCGGGTCCCGCCAAGGGTCGTCAGATTCGTCCTGATCGAATCCGTTCTGCTCGGCCGCCAGTGCGCTGGCGTCGACGGGATGGCGTTGCAGTGTCTCAGTACCGCCGACGGGCCGGCTGAACGCTTCCTGCAGAACCGGGTCGCGGCTTTGATCGTGTGGACTGAACTCGCCTTGGTCCCGGTACTTCTGTGGGCGCACACGTTCCGCGACAAACGATCCCTGTAGACCATCGGGACGACCGAATGCCTGACGCGATGCCGGGTCGACCGGTGGCCGGGAAATGGGGCGCGGCGCCAGGCGGTTGCCTCCGTTGTCGCCGCCGTCGTTGCCTTGGTCGGAGGTCACGTTACCCCTTTTGAATCCGCTACTTGTGTGCTCGAGACAGGCCTCGCACAGGGCCCCTGTCCAGGGCGAGCACCAGGCACGGCATTGGTCGTGTCCACCCTAGTATCCACGGTCGCTAATCGGTCGGCTTGAACCCACGGGACGGGGCAACGCGGCTGCTACCCGCGCTTACGCTGGTCGCGTACATCGCGGTCAGCGAAACGGTCGGACGCCTGCGATGGCGTGTCGTCGGACGGGTAGTGCGGAATCTCCGACAGCATTCCCAGCAGCGTGCTGGGGATGCGGATCGGGTGGGAGTCGCGCAGCGCGGCGCGCGCCCGGCTCTGGTCGTCGACTTCGGCCGCGCAATCCGGGCACAGCGAGAGGTGGTGCGCGGCCCGCAGGTGCGCGTTCATCCGCAGCTCACCGTCGACGAACGCCGCGATCGCCTCGATCGAAAGATGCTCGGTCGAACCGAATTGACGCGGCGCGCCCACCGGGGCATCACTCTGGGAGGCGAACTGTGCGGGGAGCCAGGAGAACGCGCGGCGGAACACATGTCCCCGGTCGACCATCACCAGCTCCTTTCGCTGCCACGTATCCCTCGAATGTAGCGCGACAAGGTGCCCAGCACCTCTCCCCATCCCGCAAAACCGCATGATTATCGGCCTGCGGACCGTCCGGAAACCGGCCTAGGCGGACTTGGCGTGGGTTTCGGGCTCGGAGTGCGCGGCCAAATAGTCGCGCAGCGCCTGGCGTCCGCGGTGAATCCGGCTACGGACGGTGCCCAACTTGACGCCCAGTGTGGCGCCGATCTCCTCGTAGGACAGGCCTTCGATATCGCACAGCACCACCGCGGCGCGAAACTCCGGCGGCAGCGAATCCAGGGCAGCCTGCAAATCGGGCCCAAGGCGCGCATCGTGGTAGATCTGCTCGGGATTGGGCTCGTCGGCAGGCACCCGGTCGTAGTCCTCCGGCAACGCTTCCATCCGGATCCGGGCACGCCGGCGCACCATGTCGAGGAACAGGTTGGTGGTGATGCGATGTAGCCAGCCCTCGAAGGTCCCGGGCTGATAGTTCTGGACGGACCGAAAAACCCGGATGAAGGTGTCCTGGGTCAGGTCCTCAGCATCTTGCTGGTTGCCCGAGAGCCGATAGGCCAGCCGGTACACCCGGTCGGCATGCTGACGCACCAACTCGTCCCAAGACGGCATCGTCGTCTTGTCCCCGGTCGCGTCGAATACGGCTGTGCCCTGCAATCCATCCGCCGGTTCGACCCATTCGTCGTCCGGGCACTCCTGAGCGTGCGACATGCTGCTCGGGCTTAAGAGAGTGGTGTTGATCGAATCCTCCGAATAGTTTGCCCTGCCCAGTGCCGGCAGTTCATCATCCGCGGCAACACGTAGTTGCCAATCTGTATTCCCCGCCCAACGTCCTCCACGTTCCATACCGTCACCGTCGTCCATCGGCGTATGCGCGATATAGGAGCAGTCTGAGGTTTGGCTGAGAAATCAGATCGTTACCTGGCGCAAGCAGGGCAAATCCGGAGCGGAGTGACTTAGGTCGCGTCAGGCGCCCCGGGCGTGTCGGAAACGGTCGGTCTCAGGCGCGCCTGACGGACCGCGCCCCGACATGGAATACGCTGCGGACATGGACGGCACCGACGACGAAACCCCCGGCCAGGTGGACCCCAGTCGAGCCGAATCGCTCTCCGCGCATGCCGAGAATTCGATATCAGAGGACGCGATCCTGGCAAGCGCCCGCGAACGTTCGGTGGACATCGGTGCTCGGGCGGTAACGCCCGCGGTCGGCGCGCTGCTGAGCCTGCTGACCAAGCTCAGCGGCGGTAAGGCGGTCGCGGAGGTGGGAACAGGCGCCGGGGTCAGCGGGCTCTGGTTGCTGTCGGGCATGAGCGATGACGGCGTGTTGACCACAATCGACATCGAGCCCGAGTATCTGCGGCTGGCCAAGCAGGCCTTCTCCGAGGCCGGGATCGGCCAGTCGCGCACCCGGTTGATCAGCGGCCGCGCTCAAGAGGTCCTCACCCGGCTCGCCGACGAGTCCTATGACCTCGTGTTCATCGACGCCGATCCAATCGACCAGCCCGATTACGTCGTCGAGGGCGTGCGGTTGCTGAGATCCGGCGGGATCATCGTGGTGCACGGCTCGGCGCTGGGCGGGCGAGCCGGTGATCCCGCGGCGCGGGACGCCGAAGTAGTCGCGGTCCGGGAGGCGGCCCGCCTCATCGCCGAGGATGAGCGGCTGACACCCGCGCTGGTACCGCTCGGTGACGGCGTCTTGGCTGCGGTCCGCGACTAGCTAGCAGCTTGGCCCGGCGCCGCACCACTAGGCGACCTGCACTGCGATATCCCCGGTGATATCGCATTCCCGAACCGGTGGTGGTGACCTCACACGGCGACGAATCGACCCGCTGACTTCTTATGCATTCCTTACGTCGCGCCTCCTTGACCTTCGACTGAACATGCGTTTAGTGTTCTGAACATGCGTTCAGCGGACCTGACCGCCTCCGCTCGGATCCGCGATGCGGCGATCGATCAGTTCGCCCAGCACGGCTTCGCCGTCGGGCTGCGCACCATCGCCGAGGCCGCGGGCGTGAGCGCGGCACTGGTCATTCATCACTTCGGCTCGAAGGAAGGCCTGCGCAAGGCGTGTGACGACTACGTCGCCGAAGAGATCCGCAATAGCAAGTCGGAGGCGCTCACGTCCAACGATCCGGCCAGCTGGCTGGGACAGATGGCGGAAATCGAGTCCTATGCGGCGCTGACGGGTTACGTGGTGCGCAGCCTGCAGACCGGCGGTGAGCTGGCGATGATGTTGTGGCAGAGAATGATTGAAAATGCCGAGGAGTACTTTGCCGACGGTGTGCGGGCCGGAACCATCAAGGCCAGCCGCGATCCGCACGGCAGGGCCAAGTATCTGGCCATCACCTCGGGTGGCGGCCTGCTGCTCTATATCCAAATGCATCCAACCCCAACAGATTTGCGGGCGGTCCTTCGCGACTACGCCCGCGATATGGTGTTGCCCGCGCTGGAGATCTACACCGACGGGTTGATGGCTGATCGCACCATGTACGACGCATTCCTGGCCGCAGACGATCAAGGAGGATCAAATGTCAGCTGACAATGTCGCCCCCATCGAAATCCGCAACCTCACCAAGAACTTCGGTGCGGCGCGGGCGCTGGACGGCCTTGACCTGACGGTGCGTCAAGGTGAGGTGCACGGTTTTCTCGGCCCCAATGGCGCCGGCAAGTCCACCACCATCCGCATCCTGTTGGGCCTGGTGAAAGCCGACA
>DASYJS010000344.1:0-23402 GCA_035996225.1 Mycobacterium sp.
CGCGCACGGGCCTTCCGCAGCGGTTGGCGCAAGCACGGATTAGATATCGACGTCGCCGACCTAGTGTGGACCGGTGAGCGCCGCCAAGCCAGCGAGCACCTGACAGGTACTGGCTGGCGGGTCACGCAGTTCCCCACCGAAGAGTTGTACGCCGAAAACGGGTTTGCGCTGCCGGATCATGAACTGCTGGCCGAGTTTCGGCGCACGATCAGCTACCTGAGCGCAGAACTGGGCTGAGGCGCCTCAGGCCGAACGTTTCGGGCTGGCAAGGTTTTCGAGGAGATCGGCGGCGTTGCCAACGCTTGCGTCGGGTTTGCTCATCCGAGTGGCGAACTCGCGGGCCCGGGTGACGCATTCCGGGGTGAGGATCTGGCGCAGGTCGGCGACCAGCGATTCGCGGGTCGTGTTAGCGAATCGCCGCGTGGCACCCACCTTCAGTCGGGTGACCCGGGCTCCCCAGATCGTCTGAACCAGGTCTATCGAGAGAACCAATGTGGGGACTCCAGCGCGTAGGCCTGCGGCCGTGGTGCCCGTGCCGCCGTGGTGCACGACTGCGCGGCAGGCGGGAAAGATTGCGACGAAGTATCCGCCTTAAAGCCCGGCGCCGCGGGAAATGCGATCGGCACGCCAACACCACGCGCGCATCGGAATATCGACCGTGTCGGCACCGGGAAAGCGGGCCTCCAGCGCGGCGCGCGCGTCGGCGAATGTCTGCGCGCGGTCGTCCGGCGAGGCGATGATGGCCCGACTGTAGGTCCCCAACATCGCGACGGCGTCCTCGACTGTCATCGTCCGCACAAACCGGAAGACTTCGCGCGCAATGTTGTGGAAGATCTGCGGCTCGGGAAGGTCGAAGTGCAGGCGCTGCTGGAATCGGGCGGCCGATTGCACCTCTTCGAGGTCTTGGCTGGGCAGCCGGCCGAGGTCACGCACCCAGTCCACCTCGCGGTCTCGGCTCGTCCAGATCAGGCCGAGGCGACCGCCGTCGCGCAGCACCCGACCGATCTCGGGAATGGTTCGGTCGTGATCCATCCAGTGCCACGCCGACGAGACGAACACCGCGTCGGCGGCAGCATCAGGAAGGGGGATCGACTCGCCGCGCCCCTCGAGCGCACGGACTCCCGGGGATCGCTCCGTGAGTACCTTGCGCATTCGAGCATCGGGCTCCACCGCGATGACTTGTGCGGCTCTGTCTACCAGGGTGCGGGTGAACAGTCCGGTTCCCGCCCCTACGTCGACGGCCACCTCGCAACCTGGCGGCACCAGCCAGCCCACTGCTTCCTGCGGGGCCTGGGGCCGCAGCCCGTCGTAGTCTTCGGCAATCGATCCGAAGGACATTGCGCGCTCTAGACGATCAGTCACACCGCCACGCTAATCCGCGTACCTGTGTCGGAACTTTGAGATTTCGATGCCCTGCGGGAGCGGCCGCGAATCCGGACGCGATCGGGGTCGGCGGGAGCACAATGATGTGCACCGGCTGCTGGCCGGATGTTTCGGGGAGGAACCGACATGACCAAGACAATCGCGGTGCTGACCCGCCACCGAGCATTGCTGCGGCGGTGCGCGGTTGGCGTGTTCGCTCTTGTGTTGGCGGGTTTGCCGACGACCTGGCTCGCCGCGCCGGCAGTCAGCCGGCCGACGGAGATTGCACGCCGGGGTGGGCCTGGCGGCCCCGGTGGACCCGGCGTGCCGGGTCGGCACTAGACATTTCATATGACCGCACCGCGACGCCGGGGGCTCAACAGCGCCATCACCCGAGTGTGGAGTTTCCTAGCCCCGGTTTACGACCAGCCATTTTTACAGCAGTGGGTTTACCGCCCGCCGCACGACGAGGTGATCGCGCGGCTGCGTGACCATCAATCGCGCAAGATCGCTGACGTTGCCTGTGGCACGGGAATTCTCAGCGACCGTATCGAGCGTGAACTGCACCCCGAAGCGGTCTACGGGGTAGACATGTCCGACGGGATGCTCGCCCAGGCCCGTGCCAGATCCGATCGGGTGCAGTGGTTGCGTGGCCCGGCCGAGCAGCTGCCCTTTGACGATGGCGCCCTCGACGCGGTCGTGACGACCTCGGCGTTTCACTTCTTCGACCAGCCGGCGGCGCTCCGGGAGTTCCATCGTGTATTGGCGCCCGGCGGACTGGCGGCCGTCTCCGCGCTGAGCACTCGACAGATGCTGCTGCAGTCACCGGCGGCGAATAGGTGGAAACCGCAACACAACGCGTCGCCGGCCGAGGTGCGAGCGATCTTCGAAAGCGCCGGGTTTACCGTTACCGACCAGCACCGAATCCCTCGACCCGTCTGGATCCGGTTCGTGTCCGACGTGATCACCGTCGGCATCAAGAGCTGAGGGCTGAGTCAGGAAATCAGCACGGCGGGGGATCGGCATCCCACTCGGTCAATGTCCAGCCGTCGGAAGGATTTCCGGTGAGCACCACGTGTCCGACGTTCGGCAACGGTTTGGTTTTCAGTAGCGACGGGTCGGGATTGCGCACGTTCATCAGCACCCAAAACATAATTGCCGCGCTGTGTGAGAACGCGACGGGATTCTGCTGGCCGCTGTCGTAGATGCGTTGGACGGCTTCATCGAAGCGCGCGTCGAACTCGTTGCCGTCCACGGAGCCGGGGATTCGGGCGCTGCGGTCACCCTGCACCCAGCGCGTCGGGGCGGCGAAGTAGGTCTGCGGGATGCTGGCTTCGGGATAGCCTTCGAACTGGCCGGCCTCGATTTCGCGCAGCCCGGGCAGCACGGTGATGGGTTCGTCGAGCGCCTGCGCCGTCGGTGTGGCCGTCTCCTGGGTGCGGATCATGCTCGAGGCGTAGACGCCGTCGTAGTGGTTCGGGACCAATTGCGGGGCCACCAGCGTCGCCTGGCACCACCCTCTGGGTGAGAGTTCCGGACCAGGGGTCAACGTGTCGATCATGCCCGACGCGTTGGCCGCCGACTGGGCATGTCGCACCAGCGTCAGCGTGATAGTGCGCGGCCCGGTGGCCTGTGCCGGCGCGCAGCCCGCGGCCAGCATCGCGACGACGACGATGGCGACGAAACGTCGTAGGGTCACAGCGATTTCACCAGCGCGCGCAGACGCCGACGGTCATCCGCAGTTTCACGCGAGAAGTGTAAAGCGTTCCGGACAACTGCGCCGCGCGAGCCCCGCCGGGTTCGCACGACGCCCGCCTCGCCAAGCGGCGAAACGGGCGTCGTGATCCGTCGTGGTCAGCTATTTACAGCGGGATCCAGACCCCGAAGAAGTCGAAGCCCCACTGGTTGAATCCGGGGTTCCACACGGGTGTCTCCTGGTAGCCCCAGTAGTTGATCGGGCCACTGTCCCACCGTCCGCCGGGCGGCGGGAGCGGCCTTCCCCAGTCCGGCCGGGGTGGCTCGCCGTAGCCCCAAGGAGCGGGTCCTTGTCCCCACGGGGCTCGGTCGTTGAAGTAGCCACGCTGCGCGTCCCCGTGCCAAGCACCACCGGGACCGCCCGGGCCGCCGGGACCACCGGGTCCGCCCGGACCACCGGGACCGTAGCCGCCTGGGTGTCCAGGTCCGCCCGGGCCACCAGGGCCGCCGGGTCCGGGCCCACCTGGGCCGCCGGGTCCGCCAGGAGGTCCACCGGGTCCGCCCGGGCCATGTTCCCCAGGACCGCCGGGTCCGCCCGGACCACCCGGACCGGGCCCACCTGGGCCGCTGGGTCCACCCGGATCATTTGGCCCGGTCGGCGCGTGCACGCCTCCGGACGCTGGCGCGCCATGGCCGGCCGGACCCGGAGGTGGTGATCCCGGAGCGGCATTGGCCAAACCGGCGCCCATACCCAGCGCTGCCGCGCTAAAGGCACCGGCAAGCGTTCCCGCCGCAATCAGTTGCTTGAGTTTCATATTTCCCCCCACCACTTATCTACTAGTGGACATATCGAACGTTGACCCCCAACTCGTTCGACACTAAATAGCTCACCTATGAGTCGGCTGTGACATCCCCGTGCGGACGCTTTGGGGGATCCCTCAGCATTCGATGCGAGCGTGAGCACTAGCGGCTCGACTTTGCACGATGTGGCCGGCTGAGTCTAGGGCGAATCGGTGTTCGGCGAAAGCTAATGTTCCCGTGCGCGTGTGGATTTGACACAAACCGCCACCACGCATCGCACCGCTTGGAAGACGAACTGTAACATTTACTGTTGCTTACCTCAGAGGAGGAGTTTCATGAAAGCCCTGTTCGCGCGGAGAGTCATGTGGTGACCGAGCCCAATATCCAGCCGGACGACGTGGATTGGACTGCGTCGAGGCCGTACTTTGTGCGCGATGAAAGCCGTTATGTGCCAACGGCGGTCGCGCGCGGTGGGTGGGGCCCGTCAATGAGCGGACACGTGGTCGGCGGCATATTGGCGTGGGCGCTCGAAGGCACGGTCGACGACCCGCAGTTACAACCTGCGCGGCTGACTGTGGACCTGCCCGCACCCGCCGCGCTAGAACCGTTCGAGGTGCGCACCCAGGTGCAACACGAACGCCGGCGGTTGCGGCTGGTTGAGGCGCTTCTCATCCAGCGTGGCGAACCGGTCGCCCGGGCCAGCGCGCTGTTTTTGCGGCGCGGACCGCAACCCGACGGCAGTGTCTGGTCACAGCCAACGCAGATGCCGCAACTGCCTACCGAGCATGACGGCGCAAACCCGACACTGTTCCTGCGGACCTATGGCTGGGGCGGTGAACTCCAGAATCCCGATCCCGACTGGGACGCGTCCGGACCGAAATACACATGGCTCCATGAAACACGGCCGTTGATCGACGACGAACCTCTCACCGCATTCACCCGCGCGGCGCTGTGTGCCGACGTCACGGCCGCAATCGCCAACTGGGGCACGAAGGCGTTGCAGTTCATCAACGTCGACTACACCCTCACCCTGAGCCGACTGCCCGAAGGGCCGCATATCGGTCTGGCCGCACTCACTCACTACAGCGATGATGGGGTGGCCAACGGCTCAGCCGTTGTCCTAGACCATCTGGGGCCAGTCGGCAGCGCCGTGGCGGTCTCCATAGCGCACTCCGGATTTCGACCACCCGCGGACTTGTCGCCGGCCGGATGACGACCGGCAAGGACGTCACCTACTGGACGTTGATCGCCGCCGCGGCTCAGCGCCAACCGAATCGGCTGCTTCTCGCCGACGACTACGGCCGGAGCCTGAGCGCACGCCAGCTCCTAGATGCAACGTGTGCGACGGCCGCCGCGTTCGCCGAACGTGGGATCGGCGCCGGAACGATGGTGTCCTGGCAGCTGCCGACCACGCTCGAGACCGTGGTCGTCATGGCGGCACTCACCCGACTTGGTGCGGTACAAAATCCGATCATCCCGATACTGCGGGAGCGCGAGGTCGGTTTTATCACCGAGCAGCTGGCAACCGAATTCCTCGTGGTGCCTGAACTTTGGCGGGGATTCGATCATGGCGGGCTTGCTCGGGAGTTGGCCTCGGCCAAGGGCTTCGAGGTCATCACCGTCGACCTGGCGACACCGCCGCTCGCCGGTGAGCTTCGGCTGCCCCGTGCGGGCGCTGATGCCCTCTCGGGAGCACCGGCGCCGGCACCCGACGGCGACACCCAGTGGATCTACTACTCGTCGGGAACGACCGCGGCGCCCAAGGGGATTCGTCACACCGACGCCACGGTGATCGCCGGCTCGCGAGGGCTGGTGGGCGCGATGGGTATCACCGCCGGCGATGTGGATCCGATTGCCTTTCCGATCGCCCATATTGGTGGGGCAGCGATGGTGGCCGCCGCGCTGATGACCGGTATGCGCCTGGCGTTGTTCGAGGTATTCGACCCGGCCGCGACTCCGTTTGCCATCGCGGCACACCATCCGACGTTCCTGGGCACAGCTACGCCTTTTTTCGTGGCCTTTCTGGAGGCGCAACGAGCCCATGGTGCTCAGCCGCTCTTCGGTGCCCTGCGGGGTTGCATCGCCGGTGGCGCGCCCATCACCGCGGAGCTGGGACGGCAGGTCCGCGAAACGTTCGGAATGCCCGGCATCGCCAACGCGTGGGGGATGACCGAATTTCCGGTGGCGACCTCACCACCTCTTGACGCCGCTGCGGAGGTGCTCGACTACACCGTCGGCGCACCGGTACCGGGGGTTAGCGTCCGCGTGGTCGATGGTGAGCTGCGGCTCAAGGGACCGCAATGCTTCCTCGGCTACGCGGATGCCACGCTCGACGCCGACGCGTTCGACGAGGATGGCTGGCTGCGCACCGGCGATCTCGGACTGATCGACGCCGACGGCAACGTCCGCGTCACGGGCCGCATCAAGGATGCGATCATCCGCAATGCGGAGAACGTCTCGGCCCTCGAGATCGAAAATGTGCTGGCCACCCATCCCGCCATCGCCGATGTCGCGGTCATCGGAGTGCCCGACCGCAGCGCAGGGGAGCGGGTGTGCGCGGTAGTGGTGCCCGCTTCGGGCGAGGGCGTGTCATTGGAATCCCTGGTGCAACACTGCCATTCGCTAGGACTGAGCCGCTACAAGCATCCCGAAAGCCTCGTTATCGTCGAAAGCTTGCCGCGCAACCAATTCGGCAAAGTCATCAAGAAGGATCTGCGCGAGGCCTTCGGCTGATGGGCGGCCAGCCACAAATCTGCGGCTACAACCCTTTGGATGCGTCTCGGACCGCCTGAACCACCGACGCATCGCCGTCGAAGTCGACTTGGGCCTCTCGCCCGACAGAGAACAGCAGCAGTTCCTCGGGCGCTCCCGTCACCGTGATCGCTGGGCCGCTGCCCGCAATCAGCACCGTCGTGCCCTCCAGTGTGCGCAACGCGACCCGGCCCGGGACCTTCCCTAGTGTCATCCGGGCCATCAACGGAAGCGTGCGGCGCAGGCTTTTCGCCAGGGCCGGTTCCAGGACGCGCGGCGTCCAGCCCGACTGCGCGCGGCGCACGTCCTCGTGATGGATGAACATCTCGCCGATATTGGCCACCGGGTCGAGCAGTTTCAGCGGTGAGTAGGCCGGCGGGCCGGACGCGACTTTGTCCAGCAGCGCATCCCAATCCGTCTGCCCGGCCACTTCGTTTTGCACCTTGGCGGTGTGGCCGGCGAAGAACGGGATGAGGATGCCGGCCGCGGCGTCGGGACGGTATTCGCGGATCACGAGGTGGGCGGCCAAATCTCGCGTCGTCCAGCCTTCGCACAAGGTGGGCGCATCCGGCCCGACGCTGCGCATGGTGTCGACGAGGGCGGCACGTTCACGTTGAGCAATAGACACCTGAATTCCCTTCACCGGCGGCCTTGACCTCTTCAGGGTAGAGCCCGGCCAGAGCCCTCGGGGCAGTGGCGAGTGAGCACCTCGGTAGATTTGCATCCCATGAATGCGGGTGTTGAGCAGTTGGAGTTTCAGGCCGAGGCGCGACAACTTCTGGATCTGTTGGTCCACTCGGTCTACTCCAATAAGGATTCGTTTCTCCGGGAGCTGATCTCGAATGCCTCCGACGCACTGGACAAGCTTCGGCTTGAAGCGTTCCGCAATAAGGACCTCGACGTCGACACGTCCGACCTCCACATCGAGATCGACGTGGACAAAGGCGCCCGCACATTGACGATCCGCGACAACGGCATCGGCATGACGCGTGACGAGGTCATCGGTCTGATCGGAACCCTCGCTAAATCGGGTACCGCCGAGCTGCGCCAGCAGTTGAGGGAGGCCAAGAACGAGGGCGCCTCGGACGAACTGATCGGTCAGTTCGGTATCGGCTTTTACTCGTCATTCATGGTGGCCGACAAGGTCGAGCTACTGACCCACAAAGCCGGCGAGAGCGAAGCCACCAGGTGGGAATCGAGCGGCGAGGGCACCTACACCATCGAATCCGTCGAAGACGCCCCGCAGGGAACCGCCGTCACCTTGCACCTCAAACCCGAAGACGCCGAAGACGAGCTGCACGATTACACCTCGGACTGGAAGATCAAGAGCCTGGTCAAGCAGTACTCGGACTTCATTGCGTGGCCCATCCGGATGGAGGTCGAGCGACGCACCCCCGCCTCCCAAGAAGAAGGGGAGGAAGGTGGCGAAGAGGTCGTCACCATCGAGACCGAGACCCTGAACTCGATGAAGGCTCTGTGGGCCAGGCCTAAAGACGAAGTGTCCGACGAGGAGTACACGGAGTTCTACAAGCACGTCGCGCACGCCTGGGACGACCCGCTCGAGGTCATCGCGATGAAGGCCGAGGGCACCTTCGAGTACCAGGCCCTGCTTTTCATCCCGTCGCACGCCCCGTTCGACCTGTTCAACCGGGATGCCAAGATTGGGGTCCAGCTGTATGTCAAGCGTGTGTTCATCATGGGCGATTGCGACCAGCTCATGCCGGAGTACTTGCGGTTCATCAAAGGTGTGGTCGACGCACAAGACCTGTCGCTCAACGTTTCTCGCGAGATCTTGCAGCAAGATCGGCAGATCAACGCGATTCGTCGCCGGCTGACCAAGAAGGTTCTGTCCACGATCAAGGATCTGCAGTCCGAGCGTCCGGAGGACTATCGCACCTTCTGGACCCAGTTCGGCAAGGTCCTCAAAGAGGGCCTGCTGTCGGACGCCGACAACCAGGACACCTTGCTGCAAATCTCCTCGTTCGCGTCGACACACAGTGAGGAGGAAGCCACCACCCTCGCCGAGTACGTCGAGCGCATGAAGGAGGGGCAGGAGCAGATCTTCTACGCCACCGGCGAGACGCGGCAGCAGATCCTGAAGTCGCCGCACCTCGAGGCCTTCAAGGCCAAGGGTTACGAGGTCCTGCTGCTCACCGACCCCGTCGACGAGGTCTGGGTGGGCACCGTGACCGAATTCGACGGCAAAGCACTGCAGTCGGTGGCCAAGGGCGAGGTGGATCTCGACTCCGGCGAGGACAAGAGCGACGCCGAACGCGAGGAGCAGGAGAAAGAATTCGCCGACGTGCTGACCTGGTTGAAGGAGACCTTGATCGACCATGTCAAGGAAGTCCGGCTGTCGACTCGCTTGACCGATTCGCCGGCTTGCCTGATCACCGACGCCTTCGGGATGAGTCCGGCGCTCGCGCGCATCTACCAGGCCTCCGGACAAAACATTCCCATCGGGAAGCGGATTCTCGAACTCAATCCGGATCATCCGCTCATCACCGGGCTGCGCCAAGCGCATCAAGATCGGCCCGACGATCCCACCGTCGCCGAGACCGCGGAATTGTTATACGGAACCGCGCTACTGGCGGAAGGTGGCGCGCTCGACGATCCGGCGCGATTCGCTGAGCTCCTCGCGAATCAATTGACTCGCACGTTGTAAGCAGGCAAAACGCCCCCGTCGGTTGAAATTACGTGCGATTGAATTTCGACGGGAGGGGATAATCACATTGCATGGCCACGTTTCGAGCTATCGACCCACACGGCGAGATAGTCGCAGCGAAGAACTTCGACAGCGCAGAGGCTGCACACGCTTGGTTTGTCGACACCATCGCGGATAGGACTGAGCTGGGTTGGCGCATGGAAGTCGACGACGATGGCGCATGGGCGTTCTTCGATGACACCGGAGGCTTCACCGCCCCGGCGAGCCGTCGTCCGCCCGAAGATGATGACCTTCGGATGGGTACGCCGAGGTACCGCTAGTCACCGCTTCGCGGCTTCGCCGCCTGGGTCAGGTGGACGGGGAACTCGTCGCCGGGCTCGGGCCAGGGCTGACGCGTCAACATGTCCTCGACATTGACGTAGCCTTCCTCGATCACGCCGGTCTTGGCGTCCGCGATGCGATACCACTGCCGTTGGATGTGAATCGGTTGCCCTTCCAAGATGACCACCCGGACATCGCCCTCGTCGAAGTGGCAGCGCCGCTGCAGGGCCTCCAACAGTTGCTCGTTGTGCAGGTGGCCTTCGCCGAAGTTCCAGCCGACCAACGGGCCCGCGACGATTTCGCCCTCGCGCATCCGATAGTCGGCTTCGTTGTCCACGGCCCGAGGCAGCAGCCCATTGAGCGCCCGACCGTGAGTGTGCATCGATCGAAAGGCGCCGGCCTTGTCGATGGTGATCTCGGCAGTGGCCGGGTCGTACAGCTTGGCCAGTTGCTTGGCGGTCAGCGCAGAGCTTTTCACGACGTTGGCTTCGATCTTTTCTTCGGCACCCGCGCGGAAGCACCACACGCTGGTCGCCCAGTTTCCGGCGTAGTAGCGCATCGCGGGCAGAAACGAAAACTGTTGGGGGAAAAAGTTTCCCAGGATGGGCACCACCGCGAGCCCGAGAAGAAGGATGGCGAGCAATAGCGGTGACTGCAGATCGGTCACGTGAATCGCACTGTAGTGCCCGAATAAATAGAACAGCGAGAAGATCAAGAACACGTTCCACTCCAACGGAACTCCCATCGGGAGGTTGGAAATGATGTTGAGGTGGAAGATCACCATGAAGGCAATCAGGAACCACGCCCAGCGGTGACCGTCGGCGAAGAAGACCAGAACCAAGGGCACCAGGAATTCGGCCGTGGTGCCCCCGACATGCGCCATGGCTTTCGGCACCCACGAGGGACGGAGGTCGTCGACCGGGTCGCGGTAGAGCCGGTGTTTCACCCGGTTGAACAATTTGCTCCGCAGTAGCGGGTGGTTGCTCGTCATCACCGCCACGACGTACGGGAAATGATGGTTGAGCTTGGAGGTCGCCGCCCCCCACCACAGTGCGAGCATGATGATCTTGAAGCTGGCGATCTGATCGGTGAAACCGAAGAAGAACACGAACAGGGTCAGCCAGTAGTGTTCGCCGCGGGCGGCAAGGAACACCGTTTTGTCGCGCAGGCCCAACAGTGCCAGGGCGATGATCGCGGGCACCAGTAAAACCGGATTGAGCAGACCTACGTCGCCGGCCGGGGTGACCGGGCCACCACGTCCCGCGGACAGCAACGCCCAGGTGCCGGAGGCCAGCACAATGACGTATAGGGCCACATCGATGATCGTGCGAGAATCGCCCCGCGTGAAGGGAACCACGCGCGGCCAGGGGGGCAAGCGAATCGTGTTGGGCCGCAGCCAGTATAGGAAGCCGCCGATCGGAGGCCAGAACCTCGCCGTGAGTGGACCGGATCCGCAACCCAGGCCGAGCACCTCGAACAGCAGGGTGAACACGACGACCTTCTGGTACACGATCGGTTGCGTCCACCACGTTCCGATGCGATCCAGTCCACCCAGGCCAGGGGTTAACGAGATGACCGCCGCGGCCCCACCGGCATATGCGGCAATTTTGAGCACGTACAGCAGATAGATCGCCTGCGGGGTTCCGAAGCCGTGTTCCACCCAATGCCGAGTCACCACTTGCATCCTCGTGGACCGGGGCAGCGTGGGCCAGGTGTCGTGATCGACGTCTGGAAGGTCCGGCGTGATGAATCCCATGATGGCCTCGTTCCGCGTTGAACCCAGTAGGCGAATCATCAATGTATCGCAGCACGTCGACGGCCAACATTGCCTTGCGCCGACGTCGCGAATCCACCCCAGCCACTTCGCGTAGCGATCTGGACGAAGCGCGCAGAGGTGTCGTTTCGAGGATCAGCATGCGGCAGAGTTGGACGGCGTGTTCGACGAAGAGACCCAGGCGAAAATGGCTGCGAACATGCGCAATTGGGATGCTCGCGCGCCGATCCACGTACGTAGCGACTTCTACGGAATCGGCGATCGCGACCCGCTGAGCTGGTTTGCTTCTTTTGAGTGGCGTGATCTGGGCCAGCTGGATGGGCGCGAAGTTGTCCACCTGCAATGCCATTTGGGTACGGAGACAATGGCATTTGCGCTCAAAGGTGCTCGCACCACCGGGCTGGATTTCTCAGGTGCCTCCGTGCGGGAGGCGCAGCGCATCGCGGGTCGGGCCGGCCTGGCAATCGAGTACATTCACGCCGACGTTTACGACGCCGTGGCGGCGTTGGGGTCGAAACGGTTCGACATTGTCTATACGGGCAAGGGCGCGCTGTGTTACCTACCCGATCTGACGGTCTGGGCCAAGACGATATCGGGCCTGCTGAAACCCGGCGGCTTCCTGTACCTGGTGGAGTTCCATCCGCTGTTCAATGCGCTTGGCCCTACTCGAAAGCCTGGTGTCCCAGACTATTTGATCATCAGTAATGACTATCTCGGCGGGCGTGGCGACGTCGAGCGCGACAGCACCCATAGCTACACCGACGGTCCGGCGCTAGCTGGTGACACCGTGCACTACGAGTGGTCTCATGGCTTGGGCGAAGTCATCACCGCGATCGCGCAAGCCGGTCTGGCCGTCGAAAGCCTGACCGAAACGGAACTGCTGCCTTGGCGCCGCTGGCCGCTGATGGTGCAAACCGGCGACGGGTGGTGGGCAATGCGCGAGACCGAACCTCGGTTTCCGGTCATGTACGCCCTCAAGGCGAGCAAACCTCGTTGATACTCCGCATTAGGCGACGGGCGGGCCGAGTATCAGGCAGCCGAATTGCGCAGCGAGCTCGGGGAGCTGTGCGGCCGGCGTGTCTTTGACGGGAAATAATCAAGGAGTGTTCGTCCTCGTTGCGATGCAGGTGGGTCGGGACGGCGCACCCCGGGGCCGCCACCGACTCGACGATCGCGTATGCACCACCGGTGGTCCGGCTGTCGACGCGAATTGCTTGTCGCTCACCCTCGGCACCGTCGACCCAGATATCACGATTCATTAGTGGATCAGTTCGCCTCGGAAAGGAATCGATAGAGCAGTTCCCCGGTGTCCAGCAGATGTGTGGTGACCAGTGACTGCGCGGTGTCAATGTCGCGCTGGCGCACGGCTTTAAGCAGCGCGGCGTGTTCGCGGTCGGATCCGCGCTTGTACGACGGCAGCCCGAACTTGAGCCGGAGATAGCGTTCGCCGCGCCCATGCAGCGTTGCGATCATTTCAAGCAGTTGCGGCCGCGCGGCGGGCACGTAGAGGCTCAGATGAAAGACCTCGTTGCGGGCAACGTACAGCGACGGATCCGTTTCGTCTGAGGCCGCCTTACAGAGCGCTGCGGCGTGCCGCAGCGAGGCGGGCGTGTGAGCGGGTATGGCCAGTCCGATGGCGAGGCTCTCGAGCGCCGCGCGAATCTCATAGATCTCTCGCGCTTCACCGGCAGACAGCGGCGCAACGGTGGCGCCCTTGTTGATCTCGGCCTTTGCCCAACCCTCGCTTTCGAGCTGGCGCAAGGCCTCGCGGACCGGGATCGCACTGACGGAGAATTGCCGCGCGATCGCATCCTGGCGCAGCGGCGTGCCGGGTGCGAGGGTGCCGTCGACGATTGCCGTGCGTAGCGCGTTCGCGATCATCCGCGACGTGCTGCCCCGCTCTGCCAACGACACCGACGCCGGTAGCGAGGCCGCCGGCTTCTGCAGGGGAGGATGGTCCGTTGCGTCGCGCATCACCATATTATATATAATGTGACGCACGGCATCGGGACAATCGCAAAGAAAACCGGGCTCGGCGCCGTCGCGAATAGAAACAACCGTCGGCCAGTCGGAGGCGCGAGATGAGTTCAACCACAGAGCAGGCGGCGCCCGTGCGCCATCGGACGCCGCTCAATCGTTCTCAGATCGTCGGATTCTGGGGAGCTTGGACCGGCTGGACCCTTGATGGGATGGATTCGTTCATCTACGCGCTGGTGCTCACGCCCGCGCTGACCGAACTGTTGCCGCGCTCGGGCTTCGCCGCTACCCCGGCCAATGTCGGGCTCGCGGGATCGATTCTGTTCGCCCTGTTCCTCGTGGGCTGGGGTCTTTCATTTATCTGGGGCCCGATCGCCGACCGCTTCGGGCGAACCAAAGT
Source organism: Mycobacterium sp. (assembly GCA_035996225.1). Taxonomy (GTDB): domain Bacteria; phylum Actinomycetota; class Actinomycetes; order Mycobacteriales; family Mycobacteriaceae; genus Mycobacterium. The sequence goes on from DASYJS010000344.1 coordinate 13,747, forward strand.
GCTGGCGGCGACGATCTTCACGTTCGCGATCTTCACCGGGCTTTCGGCCATGGCACAAAACGTCTGGGAGCTTGCCAGCTTCCGCTTCATCGCGGGTGTTGGGATCGGTGGCGAATGGGCGCTCGCGGGGACTTACGTGGCTGAGGCGTGGCCGGAGGACCGGCGCAAGATGGGCGCAGGGTATTTGCAAACCGGCTACTACGCCGGCTTCTTCTTGGCCGCGGCACTCAACTACACGATCGGCGTCCATTTCGGCTGGCGCGCAATGTTTCTGACCGGCGCGGTACCGGTCGTCGTGGCGATTGTGATCCTGACGCGAGTGAAGGAGACCGAGAAGTGGCAGCGGGCCGAGGTGGACGGCACGGCTCGGATAAACCCGTTGCGCGAAATCCTCGGCGCGCGCTACCGGCGTCGAACCTGGGTGGCCTGCGCGCTGGTGACGATTGCGATCGTGGGCTTGTGGGCGGGCACGGTGTACGAACCGACGGCCGTGATCCAGCTGGCGCAGAAAGCGGGTCTGGGCAAGACCGATGCGACTAAAACCGCATCGTTTGCCACGGGCTTGTTGTCGATCGGGACCATCCTGGGTTGTCTTGTCCTGCCGGTGATCGCGGAGCGGGTCGGACGCAGGAAGACGGCCGCCTTCTATTTCGCGGGGATGGCGATAGCGATTACCGGCAGCTTTGGTTGGGCGTTCTATCTGCCCCATGGCCTTGCGCCGTTTATCGCGTGGCTCTTCGTACTCGGCTTCTTCGGCGGCAACTTCGCGCTCTTCAGCCTCTGGTTGCCCGAGCAATTCGAAACGCGGGTGCGTGCGACGGCGTTTGCGTTCTGCACATCGTTCGGCCGTTTTGTCGGTGCCGGCGTGAACTTCTTACTCGGCGCGGCAGTGTTGCACACACATACGCTGGGCTTGCCCGTTGCGCTGACGGCGGTCGTTTTCGTGATCGGGATTTTCATCATTCCGCTGGCGCCGGAGACCCACGGCGAGGTGCTGCCACCGTAGGGGAGGCGTCGGCATACTGGGCGGGCCAACCGGGCGTCAGCGCGTTGGGTGGCACCGTGGCGCCGGTGGCCGGCGTGACGCCGGTCCATTCGGCGAGCGCGTCTTCGGCCCAGCGGGCCCAGCGGACAACGGCCTCGTGTTGGCCCATAAGCAGCTTGCCGGTGATCGCAGCGACCGGCAGGCGGTCCGGGAACGGCCCACCCGTCGTCGCGTACTCCGTTGACCTGTCCAGTATTTCAGCGAGCCGCGCTTCGGCGTCGGCACGGATCTCCCGTACCGTCGCGCGTAGCTGGCTCACGTCCCCGGAATCCGCGAACGCGACCTTGATCATGGCTTCGAACTCCATGCGCATCCCGGCGGCGGGCGCATCCAGCCAGTCCCGTAGCGCGGCGTGTCCGGCGTCGGTGATCTCGTAAACGGTGCTGCGCCGTTTGCCCGTAAAGGTGACCTGCGAGGCCGCCAAGCCGGCGGACACCAGCTTCTTCGGCTCCTCATAGATCATGCTGGCGGCCCGGGGCCAGAACCAGCTCAGCGTCCGCTCCATCTGTTGGGCGAGTTCATAAGTCGTGAATGGCCGGATAGAGAGCAGCCCGAGTATCGCGAAGGATGTCGGGCTCAGCTGCTTGCTGGACATGGGTTGACAATACTCCAGATCGGACTAAAGTAAGTTACTCCGATATGGAGTATGTGGAAGGAGCGGCCATGCCTGATCCGACTGGAGATCCAGTGATTGACGACGACCATTTGGGCGCGGTGGTCGTGCCGCCAGATGTGGCCGCCCTTCAGACGCGGTTGACCCGCGAATATGACGTCCGCTATCCGCTCGTCGGAGCTGGTATGGGATTCATCGCACACGAGCAACTCGCCGCAGCGGTCACCAATGCCGGCGGATTGGGTGTGCTCGGAGCTTCCCCGGACCCGGCCGAAAGTCTGGCCGTAATGGTAGGACGATTGCGCGCCTTGACGTCTGGGCCGTTTGGCGTCGACCTCATCTGTGCCGACACCGGACTCGGCCCGGCCAGCACAGACGCACACATCGACGAATGCATCCGACTGGGCGTCCCGCTGGTCGTTTTTCACCATGATCCGCCGCCGGCCCGCTGGGTCAGCACACTGCGCGCGGCGGGAATACGCGTGTGGATGCAGGCTTCCTCGTCGGAAATCGCTGCGGCCGCAATCGGATTCGGAGTCAGCGGAATAGTCGCCCAGGGGAGTGAAGCCGGTGGCCATGCTCGCGGACGTATACCGTTGCATGCGTTGCTGCGGACGATCCGCCAGAATTGGCCCGACGTGCTTCTGCTGGCCGCGGGTGGCATATCCGACGGGACTGCGGTCGCCGCGGCTTTACGGGCGGGCGCGGACGGAGTGTGGGTAGGCACCGCCTTGGTCGCGGCTCTGGAAGCCAATGCCCACCTCGAGTACAAGCGGCGACTCGTCGATTCGTCCGGCAAGACGTTGCGCACCAATGCCTTCGGGCCCGAGTGGCCTGACCAGCCCTACCGTCTTCTGGCGACGGCTGCGGTGCACAGCGCTGAGGGAAGTACCGACCGGCCTACGCACGACACAATCGGTCAAACGCGATTGTTTCCTCATTCGGCAAAGATGCCGTATGACTTGCCGCTCAGGTCGGCGTTGCCCCCTACGCCCGAGACCAGTGGTGATTGGGAGTCGATGGTCTACCCGGCGGGCCAAGGGGTGAGCGCCGTTCAAAATATCGCGCCGGCCGCCGAGATCATCGGACAGATGATGTGCCACGCCTACCAAGTACTCGAAAGCGCAGACCTGCTGCGGTAGTTGGGGATGTTCGGTTCAACGCGTAATGAGGGGCTTCAATGCCAAATTTCAGCAGGGTGTCGCATATTTCGTTCTCCGTGCATGACGCCGAGGCCAGCGCCCGATGGTGGGCTACGCTGCTCGACCTCACTGAGATCGACCGATCCGCCGGCGACGGATGGCGGGGTATTTTGCTGCTGCATCCGGGGACGCGCACCATCATCGAGTTCCAGCAACACGACACAAATCAGGGCGAGACGTTCGATCCGCGACGTACCGGGTTGGATCACATGGCGTTCAAAGTCGACACGCGTGGCGAACTCGATGAGTGGCTGACACATTTCGAGCAGCTCGGCGTCATTCACACCCCGATCGCCGAGCGCGAATACGGTGCGGTCCTGACGTTCAAGGACCCTGACGGCATCCAGTTCGAAATGTTCTTCAAGGCCGACCACCCATAAACGATGGTCGATCACACCAGCGAATCGGATAGCTACAGGGTGACCACTTTTCGGTCGTTTGTGTGCACACTTGCCCTGCTGACCGTACTTGTTCTGGCAGTGCTGTCGGTGTGCGGTGGATTCTGATCTGGGGGGCGTAGCCTGCCGCACATTAGCCGTCAGATTTCGCTAGTCGTCAATAGCCGATAGATGCCAAGAACGAACCGCGTGGCTCTTGGTAGTAGCCCAGTGACATCAGGTTGAGCATGTAGACGATCCGCAAGCCCCAGTCGAAACACCACCGCACGAGTTCGGCGTTGCGCAACGGGACCAGGAATCCATTCCAGGAGAACTGGTCGGCGCTTGCGATCAACGCCGTCAGATCTTCGTTGCTCACGGCAACGGAGTGGCCGATGAAGCCAACCTCGGTCGTGTATCCGGTTATTTGGCCGTCACGTTCGACAATCTTGGCCGATCCGTGTGCGATCGCATCGCGCAATTCGCCACTACGGTCGTGGCCGTGCACCTGTAAACAGAGCTTGTCGCAGTCGGCCAAATCCGAGTTTTGGGCATAGCGCACATCAAACCCGTTGAGGCGCATCGATAGTGGCTTGCCCTGGATTACGGCGAGTGGTTCACGGGTCTGAAAGCCGAGTTTGGTATACAGGCTCATCGAACGGTTGTGATATGCGGCCTGCACAAGCCGCACCCCTAATGCTTGCCGTTCGGCGCTTCGGTCCAACACGGCCTGCATCAAGGCGCGACCGACGCGGCCATCCTGTACGTCCGAAGCCACGCTGACCGGGCCCACGCTGAAAATGGCGGAACGTTCGTCGAGAAAGTTGCTGCCGATGACCCGATCACCGGATTCGGCGACGACGCTGAAGTATTGGGGATGCGACTGCAATGCCTCGACGAGTCCGTGAGCATTTTGTACCGAGGGGAAATCCGACGGAAAGTTATGCTGGGCAGCGATCGCGTTGAAGGCTTTGTAGCAGATACTCGCGCACTCGTTGGTATCTGCCTGTGTCATGGTGCGTATGCGGACCATCTGGTGTTCCTTATCCGTCGCCGTTGCTACGACGCAGCCTACCCACCTACTGACGGTCAAATACCCTCTGACTGAGAGTCTCTCGCTCGTACGAAAGAGTCGGCGCCTAAACAGGCGGGCGTGGCAACACGAGTGTTTAGCTGCCCGGCCCGATCACGAAACAGCGACCGGTATTCGTGGTGAGCAGGACCTCTTGAACCGCGGACTTATCAATCGCCGGGAATTCGAAGCGATGCGTTTGTTGGCCGGCTTCGATGTTGGCATCTTGAGACTCGTTGGTGCCGTCCTTCTTTCGCACTACCGCTGTGACCTTGTCGGGCTTCGAAAGGTTCTGCGGCTCGTGGAAATACCATATTTCGATCCCTGCTCCAGCTGAATTGGCTTGCCAGCCATCGGAGTAGTAACACTGCGGATTACCCTCGGCGTCCGGCGGGGCAGGCGGACAGATCGATAATCCAATGCACGTGGGTGTGCTGCTCGTCGCCGCCGGCGAAGCGGCTGTGCTGGATGGTGGGCTGGCAGAAACGGTCGTGCTGGTGGTGGTCGATGGTGCCGTGGAGCTCGAACCGGATGCGTGCGATGACGACGGATGTTGCGAGCCGCACGCTGCAATCCCGACGCAGGCCGTCGCGGCGATCGTGATCAGTCGGAAAATGTAAGTCATCTCAATGGCACACTTCGCAGGCGATGCCGTCGTTGTCGCGGTCCAGTCCGGCGCGGTAACCTGGCTGCCCGCGGTAAATCGGAGCGGCACCGTCATCGCACGCCGTCTTGCAGTTCGGGTAGTAGACACTCGCGCCGGTCGTCGGCGCGGGGGACGGGGAGGTTGTCGACGGAGCAGCATGGGCTATGGGCACTCCCGCAATCTCCAATGCAATTGCTCCGACCGCGAACACACGACGAATCATCGGTTCAAGCCTCCTGTCCGTGCAGCGGCGTTGGTTGCTGACGACTACAGAGCTAACACCTCGACGCGTTCGTATGGCAAGGGGCAGGTGGCCGTCCAAACCTTCGTAAAGAACGTCAACGCATTGACGTGCGGGAGCCCGGAGGGCAGGCGGTCTATGCGTTTTCGGCGATCCAGGTGGTGGTAAAGCGTTGTACCGCGGGGATGCTCTCGGCCAAACCGGCTCCGAGCGTCTTCTCGAGTTTGCCGCCCACCAACGGGATTTTGACTTCCACTCGCATGGTGAAGCGCAGCCGTGTGCCATTGCCCGCGGGCTCCAGTGACGCTTCCGCGCGGCCTGATCCCACACCGGGGGAAGTCGTGACGTTGACCTGCCCGTGTACCCGACGGTCAGCGGCCGGCTTCCACGTCTCGTTATGCACGAGTTTCAGGTTGGCTGGCGCGAATTTGGCGACGGGGCCGGGCAGTAGCTGGCGACCCAGGTGCTGAGTGACGCGCACTGTCACCGTGCCATCGGCGTCGACGATCAGCGAATCCAGCGTGGTGGTAGCGGCGTTCCCCAGGGCGATTCGGGCCAGCCAGTAGTCCTCGCGGCTGAACGCCGCGTGAATCTGTTCAACGCTGGCGGGCGATTCGGTCAAGACGTCGAATGAGCGCGGCATAGCACAACATTCTTACCAAAGTCACGGCCGTCGCGGTCGCGCTTATCCCGAATATTCTCCGACGCTCAGGTGGACTCAGCGGCTGAGCTGGATGGCTTTGACCACCAGCAACAGCGCGCCGACGACCAGGTAGCTACGCAGTGCGATCATGCCGAGTCGAGTGCCGGGCGACCAGGTGACGGGCTCTAGCAGGGCCAGGGGTGGCATCCGCCAGGTGTTGCGGTCGACGTGGCGCCCGGGGCGTCTTGCCGCCGGCGACGCGGGTTGGCGGCGGGCCATCCAGCGCAGCATTGGTACCGCGGTGGCGGCAAGTAGGGCCAGGGCCAGGGCCAGGTAGGTGGCTACCGCGACGACGTCGATGTGGGGAAACAATGTGGTAGTCATCAGGATCCCGGACAGCAGCAGCAGGGTCCCGACGATCAGCCCGGCGAGCCAGTTTAGCCAGGGCCGATTAACCCAGGGCCCCAACACTTCGGGGTCGTTGCATAGCAACAGCAGAAACACGCTGGCGCTGGGCAACAGCAGCCCGGCGAGGGCCTGCACCCCGGTGGTGATCAGCCCGAGCGGTGCGCCGGGAATTAACACAATCGCTGCGGCCAATGCCACCATCGCCGCGTAGGACACATAGAACTGTTTGGCGTCGGCAAAACCACGGTGTAGCGAATGCTTGAGACCGAACACGTCGCCGAACGCGTAGCTGGTCGCCAGGGTCACCGCGGCAGCGCCGATGATCGAGGCGTCCAGCAGCACGATGGCAAACAGCGAGCCGAGCACCCCGCTGTGCTCGCCGAGCAGGTGGGCGATGGCGCCGGCGTCGGTGAAGCCGCCCACGGTGTTGGTGGAACGCGCCGCCCAGTCGCCGGTCATCAGCAACGCCGCGGCCCCGACCACCACGACAAAGGCGCCCAAGACGGTGTCGGCGCGTTCATAGGCCATGAACCGGGGTGTGATGCGTTTGTCGACGATATTGGACTGCTGAAAAAACAGCTGCCAGGGTGCCACCGTGGTGCCGACGATGGCGATGATCAACAGCACGGCATCTGAGCTCACGCCACCCGCAATACTGGGCACCACAAACGACTTCGCCGCATGCACCCACTGCGGGTGTGACATCAGCAGCATCGGGATCTGCGCCAAGGTGATGGCGATGAAGATGAACATGGCGCGTTCCCAGCGCCGGAAGCTGCCGCTCGCCATGATCGCGACCAGTGCCACCGCGGATATCGGCACCACAACGTATTTGGAGACACCGATGTAGTCGGCGGCCAGGCTAATACCGATGAACTCGGTGACGATCGTCAAGAAGTTCAGCAAGAACAGATCGCCGACGGAAAACCAGCCCCACCCGCGGCCGAAGCGTTCGTTGATCAACCGGGCGTGCCCCACCCCGGTGACCGCGCCGAGCCGCACCACCATTTCCTGGTTGACGATGAGCACCGGGATCAGCAACAACAGCACCCACAGCAGCGAATAGCCGTAGTTCTGGCCCGCCTGGGCGTAGGTGGCCACCCCACCGGCGTCGTTATCGCCGACCATCACGATGATCCCGGGGCCGACGATGGCCAGCATGGTCAGCAGCCGGGTCTTCAGCGTTCGAGGGTGCTCAATGTCGCTGAGCTTGATGCGGCCGAACGCGCCCTCGATATCACCGAGGTGCGCGGAGTCGAGCACCGCGGTGCGCTGTGGCGCCTCCTGTTCAACCGGCGCCTCGGCGTGGCCAGTGTTGTCGTCGCCTGAGGTCACCGCGATTCACCTCCCGGCACGCGGGCGTTGCGGTCATCACCGGGTTGAGCGATTTCGCGGACCGGGCGTGGGGCGGGTTCGCGGCGGCGCCAGTCCTCGGGGATGGTGGCCTCGAGCACGTCGTCGACGGTGACCACCCCGAGCACGCGATCCTGGTCGTCGACCACGGGGATCGAGTAGAGGTTGAAGTCGGCCATCAACAATGCGATGTCCGTCAGGTCGGCGTCGGCGCTGACCCGCACCGGGTCGGAATCCATCAGCGCCCCAACGCTTTCGCCGGGCTCGGAGTGCAGTAGTGCGATTATTGAGACCACACCGGCGAGGTGTTTGTCGTCGTCGATAACATGCACCTTGATCAGCGCCTCTGGCTGTATGGTGCGGGCGGCAACGATCAGCGCCAGCGCCTCGGCCGCGGTCGCGGTGGCGGTGCACGAGACGAAGTCGACGTTCATCAGTCCGCCGGCACTTTCCGGATTGAACCCCATCAAGGTGATCACCTTGGTGCGCTGCGGGGCGGGCATCAGATCCAGCACGCGACGTCGGCGCGACTGGCGCAGGTCTGCGATCGCGTCGGCGGCGTCGTCGGCGCGCATCCGGCCCAGCAACGCGGCGACCTCGTCGTCGGGCATTCCGTTGAGTAGCCGGCTGGCCTTTTCCGGGTCGAGTTCTTCGAAGACATCGGCTTCCAACTCCGGGTCGCTGCGGACCCGATCGAGGATCTCGCCCCCTTCGGCTTTGTCGGCTTCCTCGAGAAGATCGGCGATCTCGGCGGGCTTGAACCCGCCGAACCGATCAGACAGGCGGCGCACGGCATCGGTGTGTGCGTGACCGATCAGCGGCTCGAATGCCTTCCAATCGCGGGCCGCATGCCCGGCGGAACCCTTGATCAGTCCGAACAACCGTGGCGGGCGACGCGTGTCCAGGCGTGCAAGAACCCACCCGCCGCCGGTATCTTCCAGTTCGACGTCATAGGCGCGCACCAGCTCGACCGCCGCCACATCAATCAAACGGTGGCCCAGCACGTCGGCGCGTAGCAGCACCTCACCGTCGCGGCGCTCGAAGCCACGAAGATCAATCTTGTTCTTGGCCAACACAATCCGGTCGGCGCCATACTCGTCAATGGATACGCTGCCAATGAAGACCTGCCGGGAGCCGACCTCGGCCACGATCCCGGTCACCAGCGGATACTCGTCGGCGCCGCGTAGCCGGACGATGACGTCGTCAACCCGGCCCACGGTCTCGCCGGAGCGGGCCAGCACCGGAGCGTGCAGCAGCTGCGAGAGATGGATTACTGGCCGGCCGTCATGCACAGCGGCCGTCTCTGATGTGCTCACTTGTCCTCCTCAACGCCGTGCAATGGGCGCCCGTGAGCCCACACTCCATGTAGTGCGAGGCTATTTGTGAGTTCAGCCTAAAGCCAGGCTTCGGTGAGCTAGAACGAACAGGTAAACGACACATGGCCATCGGGGATACAACAGGTTTGGCCGACCGTGATCTAAACCTGTTGTGCGAGTGGCTAAATCGTGGGCTTGTCGACGGAAACGGCTACTGTTTGTCGACTTTGGCGGCGATCTGATTGGCGACATTGATGCCCGCGTCGCCCGGATCCTTGCGGCACGCCTCGGTGTCAATCACGACGTTGTTACGCACGGTGAGCGCCCGTTGACAGCTCTGGGACATGCTCTGACCGCCCTTGCTCAGCGACACGCTTACGGTCGTGCTCAATACGCCGTTGGCGTTGGATACCGGTCCCACCTTCCACTGAATTTCGGGACCGTCCGGTTCGGGGGGCACGGTTTCCTGGCGGTTAGCGCAGGCAGGCCAGCGCTGTGTTGACGTGGTGAAGAAGGCACTCGCCTGCTGGGCGGAAGGAAACAACACCACAAATTGGGTTATCTCGGGGTCCGGGTCACTCGACCCCGAGGAAGCAGAGGCAGTGTCACGTTCGCCGTGCACCGCGGTATTGCCGCTGCCGGCATAAACCGGCGTCAAGGCCTCGCCGGTGATGTACAGGCATTCGGCAGGAAACTTGTATCCCTTGGGGAACACGTCGGTGGTTTTGTCTTCTTGCAGC
>DASYJS010000345.1:0-11067 GCA_035996225.1 Mycobacterium sp.
GCGTTGCTGACGACCGGCCTGTTGACGGGCTGTGCCGCACCGCGGCCGGCTGCGCCTGCCGCGGCGCCGGATCTGGGTCGTGGCCTGGCCGCGAAGGTCACCGCGGCCGGGATGTTCGTCCACCTGCGCGCGCTGCAGGATATCGCTAACGCCAACAAGGGGAACCGGGCAGAGGGGACGCCGGGCTACGACGCCAGCGTCGAATACGTTGCGAAAGCCTTGCGCAGCAAGGGGTTCGAGGTAGCCACGCCGCAGTTCGAGCGGCTGTATGCGGTATCACCGGGTAAGCCGTCGCTGACGGTTGCCGGCAGTAACTATCCGATCGACCAGGCCTCGCTGCTGGTCCGGACACCGCCCGGCGGCGTCACCGGCCAACCGGTGCGGCCCACCAAACCGTCGGGCTGCGCGGTGAGCGATTACCCGCCCGCGCTGCCCGCGGGTGCGATCGCCGTCGTCGACGACGCTGGATGCTCGGTGGTCGACAAGCAGAACAGCGCGAGGGCCAAGGGAGCGGCTGCACTGATCGTGGTCAGCGCGCCCAACGGCCAGGGCGCCCCGCCCAGGTTGTTCAACCCCGGCTACTTCAAGCAGCTGACCATGCCGGTTGCCGTGGTGGGAAGCTCCGGCGGCAGCGCGCTGGCCAGCACCAACGCGCCGGTACGCCTGGTGCTGGACGCCGAGAACATCAAGATCACGTCCCGAAACGTGCTGGCGCAGACCAAGACCGGCTCGACAAAAGACGTGATCATGGTCGGTGCGCATCTCGACGGCCCGCGCGGCGGCCCGGGCATCAACGACAACGGGTCCGGGGTGGCCGCGGTGCTGGAAACCGCACTGCAGCTGGGCCCATTGGCACCGGTGAACAACGCGGTGCGCTTCGTGTTCTGGGGAGCCGACGAGGGCGGGCTCGACGGCGTCATGGATTACATGTTCGGCCTGGATGACGAGCAACTCAACGACATCGCGATGTACCTGAACTTCAACCTGCTCGGTTCGCCCAACGCCGGCTTCTTCACCGATGACGGCGATCAGTCCGGCCCGCCTGGACAGGGGATTGCGTTCGGTGACGTGCCCGAAGGATCGGCCGGCATCGAGCGCACCCTGTCCGGCTATCTGAATTTGGCCGGGAAACGGCCCGCCGATATGCCGTTGGGCGCCCGGACCGACTACCACCCGTTCATGGTCGCGGGGGTGCCGATCGGCGGCATGAGCACCGGGGCATCGCAGCTGAAAACGACTGTGCAAGCACGCCTATGGGGCGGCCAGGTCGGTGTCGGGTTCGATCCCAACTTCCAGGGCCCCCGGGACACGATCGACAACATCAACCGGGAAGCATTGGCCGTCATGGGTTCTGGCGTGGCATTCGCGGTGGGCAGCTACGCCGAGTCGGTCGGGGGTGTCAACGGCGTCCCACCCCACGACAAACGGCACCGGACCCGGGTACCCTAGCTGCGTTTGCTGGGTCTCTCGTTTTTGCTCCGCCCGTCAACCGGCGGATCTAGAATGAGAACCCTTTGCTGCTGCCGTGCAGCCGGTCGGGATGAGGGTTGGTCATGATGAACCGCGGGCAAAATCCACGTCGGTGCCACGGTGGTCGCAGGCGTACCGCAATTTGTTCGCTGAGGGCGGCAATTGCCTGCGCAGGAGCGGTGCTCGTGGTAGCGGGGTGTACCACCGTCGTCGACGGGCGGTCCTTGTCGATGCTCAACGACCCATTCCATGTGGGTGATCTGCCCGCTACCAACGGTCCCAGCGGGCCTCGCGCGAACGGGCCGGGTCCGACCGGCACGGTGGTCAACACCGACAACGGGGCGATCGACAAGTTGTCGTTGCTGTCGGTTACCGATATCGAGGACTACTGGAAATCGACCTACAGCCAGTCGCTGAAAGGAACGTTTCTTCCGGTCGCCAAACTGGTTTCGTACGACTCCAACGATCCGAGCAGCCCCATCGTTTGCCACAACGAAACGTACAAGCTCGTCAACGCCTTTTTCACATCGCGCTGCAACTTGATTGCCTGGGATCGCGGGGTGTTCATGCCCGTCGCGCAACGCTATTTCGGCGACATGTCCGTCACCGGCGTGCTGGCGCACGAGTTCGGACACGCCCTGCAGCAGATGGCGAAACTGGTCACGAAAAAGGACCTCACCATCGTTCGGGAGCAGCAGGCCGACTGCTTCGCGGGCGTCTACCTGTATTGGGTTGCCGCCGGCAAGTCCGCGCGCTTCACGCTGAGTACCGCCGATGGGCTTGACCATGTGCTGGCCGGGATCATCACCACCCGTGACCCGGTGATGGATTCCGACACCGACAACGACGACGAGCATGGGTCGGCGCTGGATCGGGTCAGTGCCTTTCAGATGGGCTTCATTAGTGGCGCGTCGGCCTGCGCCGGGATCAACCAGCAGGAAATCGCGGGGCGCCGCGGTGACCTGCCCAAGGGGTTGCAGACCGATCCCAACGGAGACCCGGAGACCGGTGAGGTCCCGATCAATGAAGACACTTTGTCGACGCTGATGGAGTTGTTGGGAAAGGTGTTCTCGCCGAGCAATCCGCCCACCTTGTCCTTCAAGACGGACGGTTGCCCGGATGCGAAACCCAGTCCGCCGGCGTCCTACTGCCCGGCCACCAACACCATCATGGTCGACTTGCCTGGGCTGGCGACGGTCGCGAAAGTCTCGGCCGAGAGGGAACACACCTTGCCGCAAGGCGACGACACCGCGCTGTCGATGGTGATGTCGAGATACGCGCTTGCGGTACAGCACGAACGCGGGCTACCGATGCAGAGTCCATGGACCGCGCTGCGGACCGCGTGCCTGACCGGTGTGGTGCATCGCAAGATGGCCGAACCGATCGACACGCCCTCCCACAAGGAGCTGTTGTTGACCGCCGGCGATCTCGACGAAGCCGTCGCCGGTTTGCTCACCAACCACATGGTTGCCAGTGACGCGGACGGGACCAGCGTGCCGGCCGGCTTCACGCGCATAGCGGCGTTCCGTGGCGGCGTGGCCGGGAACATGGACGCGTGCTACTCGCGCTATCCCGGCTGAGTGAGAAAATTCCTGCGCGACAAGGCAGCACGCGCAGCGTAGAGTATGGGCCACTCGATCTCAGGAGGCGTTCGTGACGGAAGAACCGCCCAACTATCCGCCGCCTCCGGGCGACTCCGGGTATCCCCCGCCGGGGCAGGGTTATTCGCCTCCACCGGGAGCCGGTTACCCACCCCCGCAGGGTTATCCCCCACCGGGGCAGGGCTATCCGCCTCCACCGGGAGCGGCTTACCCGCAAGCCGTCGGCACCAACGGCATGGCCATCGCGTCGCTGGTCTGCTCGTTGTTGGGGTGGCTCTGCGGCATCGGTCCCATCTTGGGCATAATCTTCGGCGTTCTCGCACTGAACAAGATCAAGCAGACCGGTCAGGGTGGCCGTGGGTTGGCCATTGCCGGAATAGCTATCGGTGCGGTCCTGATCGTCTTCGGCATCATTGGCGGGATCTTCTCGCTGATCAGCGGGAGCGCGGAACACCGGTATTCCGGGGCTCCGGCGGCCGTGGTTCTCACCGTCGACACCGTTGCGCCGCCGGCAATCCCGGGCATTGCTGCCTAAGTGCTTGGCGCTCAGCCGATCTCAGCGAGTCGGGGAATCAGTTCGTCGCCGAGACGGCGGATGAAGCCGACCGGGTCGGGGTTGCCGGGGACCGGCCCGGCGTTGATCATGTCGACACCTAGCTTGGCATAGCGTTCTGCGGTTTTCAGGTACCCGTCGATGTCCTCGAACGGGTCGACCACCAAAAGGCCGACCGTCTTCCGGATTTCGCCGGGGTCGCGGCCCAGCGTGTCGCAGTGCCGGTTCAGCACGTCGATCTTGTGTTGGAGCCCGTCGACTTCCGGCACTGTGCTGTTCCAGATGTCGGCGTACTGTGCGACCAGCCGTAGCGTCTTCTTCTCACCGTCGCCACCGATCAGAACCGGGGGCCGCCGAATCGGTTGTGGCTTACAGATTGTCTCGGCCAACTGGTAGTGCTTGCCGGTGTATGGCCCGTCGTTGTCGCTCCACATCTGCTGACAGATCTGCAGCGTCTCTTCGAGCATCTCGAAGCGCTGGCTCACCGGCGGATAGGGAATGCCCAGGGCCGCGTGCTCGCGGTCGTACCAGGCAGCGCCCAGCCCCAGCATCGAGCGGCCCTGCGAGAGTACGTCGAGCGTGGTGACGGCTTTGGCCAGCACTCCCGGATAGCGATAGGTGACCCCGGTGACCAGCAAGCTGAGGTCGATCGTCGTAGTCTGCCCGGCCAGGAAACCCAAGGATGTGTAGCCCTCGAGGAACGGATCGTGTGCGCGCCCGACTTTTTCCATCTGGAGGAAATGATCGGCCAGGGTAAAAAGCGTCGCGCCGCCTTGCTCGGCGGCTTTGGCCGCGTCGGCAAGTGTCGGGCCCAGCTCCGCCGGGTCACCGGGTAGGAAGTCGATAAAATGCACCGCTAATTCCATTGCAATCAGCGCCCTTTCATTGTTCAGTCAATCGTTCGAGCAGGGATAACGCGTCGAGGATGATGCGACGTTCGGGTTCGGAGTACCGGTCTTGCATGGTGCGTGCCAGCCACTCCTCCCGCACCTGACGGTCGCTCTCGGCGCGCTGGCGGCCCGCCTCGGTCAACGAAATCATCTGGCGCCGGCCATCTTCGGGGTCAGGTGTGCGCTCTATGAGCCCGAATTGATCCAGGGCTGCCACGATGGTTGCCATCGACTGGGGACGTACTTGTTCGGCGCCGGCCAATGCGCTGGCCGACGACGCTCCCTCTTTCCAGAGCCGGTTGATCACCGCTGTTTGGGACGGTGTCAGATCGCCGTCGATCCTGACATCCCGCAACCGACGTCGTAGCCGGCTGAATACCACCCGAAGATCTCGGGCGGCGGCCGCAGCGGATTCGCCGATGCCATCCATGCCACCACCCTAAACTAGACAGCCAAAACTGTCCAGTTTGAACTGAAGAGTTACGCCATGCAGACGTTCGAGAACAGCAGCACCGGCCAGGAGACGATCGAGCCGAGAAACGACACCACCAGGTCCGCGCCCCGCATACCGCGAAGATGGTCGGTGTGTGTCGATGACCAGATCAGCCCGACGATGGAGTACGGAATGCCCAGCAGCACCGCGAATGCGATCCACTCGGCCACCGTCATCTCGTAGTTCAGCAACTGCCGCAGCTTGGTGATCACCACCTCACTCCTTCCAAACGTCGCGAGGCCGCCGGTGCCTTAAATTATGGTGAGGGCATGCACGGTTTGGCGTCGTCATTTGCCGGAATTCGGCGCGGGCTTGCGCATCCGGTGTCGGTGCAAGCGCTCATCGAGTTCGCGATGTGGATCACGGTGCCCTACCTTATGTTCGGATTTGCCTGGGCCGTGATCCACCCCGACAATGTCCAAGCGCTGCAAACGCAATGGACAAACGTCGTGCCCGCGGGCGCGGACCTCGCCGCGTTCGGTGAAGCGGCGGCGCTGTGGCCCGCGATTCTGCTACTTCCCACCACGTGCACAGCGCCGGGGCAGTAATTGTCAGTGCAATAGCCGTAGCGCCGCGTCGACCGCGAGCGCGGGCACGTCGAGGGTCTTTGAGCGCAAGTCGTGTCGGGCACCGGTGATTTCGACAACTTCGATGGGTGCGGCGATCAGCGCCGCGGCGTCGCGCACCTCGGCCGGCGTCCCGAAGGGGTCCGACGTTCCGTGGGTGAACACAGTCGGCACGGTGATATTGGGCAGATGTTCGGTGCGAGGGCGTTCCGGCTTCCCCGGCGGATGGACCGGGTAGGAGAACAGCGTCAAGACGTCGACCTGCGCCGGGTTTGCCTCGGCAACCACCATCGATGTCTGCCGGCCTCCGTAGGAATGTCCGCCCGCGATCAGCGGGCCGTCGGTAAGCGTGCGGCACAAGGTGATTGCCTCGTCAACCCCGGCTCGGTCGCTTGCTGCCGAGCCGGACGGCGGACCGGTCGGCCGGCGCCGGCGGTAGGGCAGGTTGTACCGTATCGCCAGCCAGCCGCGCCGGGCCCATTCATCGCAAACTCGTTGCAGCAGCTCGGATTCCCGGTTGCCTCCGGCGCCGTGGGTGAGTAGGACAACGCCTTTCGGGGCGCCGTCGGGTTCGTGCGCGATGCCCGCGATCTGGTCGAGATTCATGCGCCCGCCGACGATGCGGTCCGGAACGGACTGAGGAAGCGGGCAATCATGTCAGCCGAAACAGCGGCGAGACCGGGCCATGGCCTTGGCCGAGCGGGTAGGCGGCACGTAAACATTCGGTGACCCATCGCTTCCCGAACTCGACGGCGTCAGGCACGGTGAACCCGTGGGCCAGCGCGCAGGCGATCGCGGCGGCCAGCGTGTCACCACCGCCGTGGTCGTTGCCGGTCGCGATCCGCTGCTCATCGAACTCGTGGAAATCGGTGCCACCGTAGAGCAGGTCGCAACTGCGTTGCGACGACCGCAGGTGACCGCCCTTGACCAGTACCCACTGCGGACCCAGCGCGTGGAGTGCCTTCGCCGCCGCGCGCTGCGACTCGGCATCCACCACATCGATACCGACCAGCAGGCGCACCTCGTCGAGGTTCGGCGTGACCAGCGTGGCCAACGGGAACAGTTGGCCACGAAGCGAATCCAGGGCTGACGGCGCCATGAGCGCATCGCCGTGCATGGATGCCGCTACCGGGTCGACGACCAGTGGAACCGTCAGTCCGAGCCGGCGCCAGGTGGTGGCCACGGTGTCGATGATGCGCGACGACGCCAACATCCCGGTCTTGGCGGCCTGGATGCCGATGTCGGTGACCACCGCTTCGATCTGGCCGGCGACGACGTCGTCGGGAACCTCGTGAAAGCTCTTGACTCCCAATGTGTTCTGCACAGTAACGGCGGTAACCGCGATGCATGCGTGCCCACCCAGCATCGCGATGGTGCGCATATCGGCCTCGATGCCCGCGCCGCCCCCGGAGTCCGATCCGGCGATGGACAGCACCCGGCGCGGCGTCGTGCCCGGCGCGGGCAACGGCAGGTATTTCACTGCGTGATCGGCAGATACACCCGGTTGCCGTGGTCGGCGAATTCGGCCGACTTCTCCGCCATCCCGGTGGCGAACATGGCCTCGATGTCCTCTTCGGTCTCCAGGCCGTGTTTGGCGGCGTAGTCGCGAACATCCTGCGTGATGCGCATCGAGCAGAATTTCGGCCCACACATCGAGCAGAAGTGCGCCGTTTTGGCCGGTTCGGCGGGCAGCGTCTCGTCGTGGTATTCCCGGGCGGTATCGGGATCCAGCGACAGCGCGAACTGGTCGTTCCAGCGGAACTCGAAGCGCGCCGTGCTCAGCGCGTTGTCGCGGTCCTGGGCGTGGGGGTGTCCCTTGGCCAGATCGCCTGCGTGCGCGGCGATCTTGTAGGAGATCACGCCGACCTTGACGTCATTGCGGTCCGGCAACCCGAGGTGTTCTTTCGGTGTTACGTAGCACAGCATCGCGGTGCCGGCTTGGGCGATGATGGCCGCGCCGATCGCCGAGGTGATGTGGTCGTAGGCCGGCGCGATGTCGGTGGCCAGCGGGCCCAGCGTGTAGAACGGGGCCTCCTCGCACAGCTCCTCTTCGAGCCGCACGTTCTCGACGATCTTGTGCATCGGGACGTGTCCCGGACCCTCGATCATCACCTGCACGCCATGGGATTTCGCGATCTTGGTCAGCTCGCCCAGGGTGCGTAGCTCGGCGAACTGGGCGGCGTCGTTGGCGTCGGCGATCGATCCCGGCCGCAGGCCATCGCCGAGGGAGAAGGTGACGTCGTAGCGGGCAAGGATGTCGCAGAGTTCTTCAAAGTTGGTGTACAGGAACGACTCCCGATGGTGGGCCAGGCACCAGGCCGCCATGATGGAGCCGCCGCGGGACACGATGCCGGTGACCCGCTTGGCGGTCAGCGGCACATAGCGCAGCAGCACGCCGGCGTGCACGGTCATGTAGTCCACGCCCTGCTCGCACTGCTCGATCACGGTGTCGCGGTAGAGCTCCCAGGTCAGCTCGGTCGGGTCACCGTTGGTCTTCTCCAGCGCTTGGTAGATCGGCACGGTGCCGACCGGGACCGGCGAGTTACGCAGAATCCACTCGCGGGTTTCGTGGATGTTCTTGCCGGTGGACAGGTCCATGATGGTGTCCGCGCCCCAGCGGGTGGCCCACACCATCTTGTCGACCTCTTCGGCGATTGATGACGTCACCGCCGAGTTGCCGATGTTCGCGTTGACCTTGGTCGCGAATGCCTTGCCGATGATCATCGGCTCGATCTCGGGATGGTTGTGGTTGGCCGGGATGATGGCCCGGCCGCGGGCGACCTCGTCGCGCACCAGTTCGGCGGGCATGCCTTCACGGGCGGCGATATACGCCATCTCTGCGGTGATCTCGCCGGCGCGGGCGCGCTGCAGCTGGGTGCCGCGGTCGCGGACCACTCCTGACCGGGGCGGCAAACCGGCGGCCAGATCGATCGCCGCTTCGGTATCCGTGTACGGCCCGGAGGTGTCGTAGAGGTCGAAGTCTTCTCCGGTAGACAGGTGCACCCGCCGCAGCGGCACCCGGAGTGTGGCTCCGTCTGGCCCCTCTACTTCGCGGTAAGCCTTGCTGCTGCCCCAGATGGGTCCGGTTGTCACGGATGGTTCGACGGTTACGGTCATTTCTCATCTCCCTACGCCGGCATTACCCGGTCAGGTTCGTACGGTCGACGGCCCCAAGCCGTCCTCTCAGCACACTCGGCGTGCGCTCCCGCGGGTATTTACATTGGTGTGGCCAGATAGCCCGCACGCGACGTTACCCTCACCCCGGACGATCCGCGCCTCCCCGCCGGGGAAGTGGTCGAGATTGCGAAAACAAGACCAGGTCTTGCCGCTGAAACGGCTCCCAATGAGCAGATCGCTTTTCGGTGAATTCGTCGGAGTGGGATGACGACGTGGTGCGGCAGCCCTCGACCAGCGCGACCGGGGACACCGCTCTCTCGAATCTGAACGTCCGCAGCTTCCGGTTCTGGTTCGACGAAGCACGCTACGAGAGCCGTCAAGAAGTGCTCGACGAAGCGCTGCCGGATCTGGTCGAGAACCGCGCGGCTATCGAGCAGGCCAAGGGCGTGATGATGGCCGTCTACCGGCTCAGCCCCGGCCAAGCGTTCCGGGTGTTGCAGTGGCGTTCGCAAGAGACCAACGTCAAATTACGCACGTTGGCCAAGCGACTGATTCACGAGGTCAGCAGCATGGCACCCATGTCAGCTGCCGTCCAGAGCCAATTCGACGGTCTGTTGCTGACGGTCGACGAGCGGATTCCCCTCGAAACCGGCTGCTAGGCCTCTTCCATCGCCTCGCCGAGTTCTTCGAGGAGCCGGTTGTGGTGATTGCTGGCCAGCAGGTGGCCGGTGGCGATGACAAGAGCGACCGGCCACTCGATGAGCTCTAAGGCGGCCAGGGCCGCCAGACCGCCGTAGTAGGCCAGCTGTTCGGGCCGCGGAATCTCCGTCTGACCGACGAGTGGCAGCTTCACCACGAAAGTTTCACCTTCGCGAATTTTCTCCACCGCATCGCGCTGAGACGTTGCTCGGTGAGTTTTCTTTTCCGCCATCATTTGCCTTTCAGTAACGAAGGGTTTGCCATCTCGCCGGGTGACCCGGTCACCGTCGGACGTATGTCGACGACCGACTCCCTGGCCGATCCGATATTTTCGTCCGTTGCTTCGGTGTTGCGCGTGCCGTTGCTCGAACTCTATGCGCTTCTGTGGCGCGTCGGGATCGTGGAGATTGTGGAGCCCGATCGCAGGCTTCGCAGGTCGCCGCGATTTTCGGCGCGGGTAGCTCCGCGGTCGAGGGGGACACTGTGCCCTGACCCGTCTGCACACAGTTCACGACGGCCGCAACACGCGTCGGCGTAAGTCAGCTCCGGCGTCAGTTGGTGCTGCGCAGTCCCGCGGCGCCGGCCCGGCGTCCCGCTGTCTTCTTGGCGGGCGATTTGGCGGCGGACTTTCGCGGCGCGGCTTTTGGTGGCGTCGACTGGGTGGGTACCGGCTTGAGATTGGCTTTCGCCGGCGGCCCGGATTTCCCGTTCAGTCGGTGCAGCACCAACGCGCCGCCGCCAACGGCCAACAGCACCGGCCACTCGATCAGCCCGGCCACGCCAAGCGCACCGATTGCGAGTGCGGCCGCCGGTGTCGAATGACTGCCCGAGTTGATTCCGCGCTTGATGCCCTCCGCGGCACCGGTTACCGCACCGACGATTCCGTTGACTGCCGCACCCCCGACGGCGCCAGCGGCGGCGGTGGCGGCATCCGCCGCGCGATTGACCGTCTTGCCCGCGTTACTGACTGCCCCTCCGACGACACCCATGATCACTCCCTGGTTCCTCGGTCGCTCTGGTTGCAAACCGCGTAGCAACATGTATACCCGCCAAACGGGAAGTTAACAGCGCCACGAGAATTGTTCACGCACCTAACACCGGGAAATGCTGCCACGTCGGAAACGCGCAGACAACGTGAAGTCGTCTGCAATTTCCGTGATTTACCCAGCCGTTAAGTCGACTAATACCGGCGCGTGATCACTGGGCGCCTTGCCTTTGCGTTCGTCCCGGACGATCTGCGCATCGGCCACCCGGCCGGCCAACGCCGGTGAGGCGAGGATGAAATCGATGCGCATGCCTTGCTTCTTGGGAAACCGGAGCTGGGTGTAATCCCAGTAGGTGTAGACACCGGGGCCCGGTGTGAAAGGTCTTACTATGTCCGTGAATTGCGCGTCGACAATGGCATTGAACGCGTGGCGTTCCGGCCCGGAAACGTGCGTGGCGCCGGCGAAGAATTCCATGCTCCACACGTCTTCGTCGGTCGGGGCGATGTTCCAGTCGCCGACCAATGCGATCGGCGCGCTGGGATCGTCGTGTAACCAGCCGGCCGCGGTATCGCGCAGGGCAGCAAGCCATTCCAGCTTGTAAGTGTAGTGCGGATCGGCCAGGGCCCGGCCGTTGGGCACGTACAGGCTCCACACCCGGACGCCGCCGCAGGTGGCGCCGATCGCCCGCGCCT
>DASYJS010000346.1:0-5275 GCA_035996225.1 Mycobacterium sp.
CCAAGCGGCGCTGCGCGGCGACGAAGTGCTGGTGCAGCTGCTGTCCGAACCCAGCGGGGGTTCGGACCTCGCGGGCGTCATCACCCGCGCCGACCGCCGGGACGGGCGATGGATCATCAACGGCGCCAAGACGTGGAGCACCTGGGCGTTCGCCGCGGACTACGGGCTATGCCTGGCCCGGACCAATTGGGATGCACCGAAACACGAAGGGCTGACGATGTTCCTGGTGCCGCTTCGGCATCCCGGAATAACGATCAACCGCATCCAGCAGATCAACGGATCGATCGAATTCTGCGAAGAGTTCTTCGACGACGTCGACGTGGGAGATGACGCCGTTGTCGGCGAACCGGGCAAGGGATGGGAAGTCGCGTCGCGGCAGCTCTACCACGAACGTCGCACCATGGGCGACGGCTCGGAGTACACCAGCGGGCCCGGAATCTCTGAGGCCGAAGATGTTTCGATCGACCTGCTGTCGCTGGTCGACAAGACGAACCAGCAGGACAGCGAACGCGTACGGGAGATGGTCGGGCGCGCCCTGGTCCACCGCACGGTTGCGCGTCAGCTCAGCGACCACGTGTTTCACGCGGTGGCCGGCGGAGCCCTGCCGCCGACCGCGGGATCGATCATCCGGCTGTCGATGGCTGCGGTCCACGACATCGAAACGGACACCGCCGTTGCCGTCACGGGTACGGCGGCCGTCGTCGAGGACGATGCACACCTACTTGATATCGGCATCCGCTACCTGGGCCGTCAGATCGCCAGCATCGGCGGCGGCACCACCGAAATGGCGCGCAACGTGATCGGCGAGCGAGTGCTGAACTTCCCCCGGGAGTACGCCGCCGACCGCGGCGTGCCGTTCAACCAAGTGCGGCGAAACAGGCTGCCCTGACGTATAACTCAACGTCGGAGAAAGGTGGCGAAATTGAGCGACCAACTGCGAGACATCCGAGAGCTGGCCGACGACGCCGAACCCTGCCGCTGAAGGGTTGCTGAGATGTCGGGGTTCGGCTTCGGCACGCTGGCGCTGCTGACCGCGGTGGGTTTCGCCGGCCCGCTGCTGGCGTCGCTGCCGCACCTACGGATTCCACTGATCATCGGCGAGCTGGTCGCGGGACTCGTTCTCGGTAAGACCGGTTTCGGTGTCCTCGACGAGTCGAATGCGACGTTTCAGTTGTTCGCGAACATCGGCTTCGCGCTGGTGATGTTTGTCGCCGGCACGCATGTCCCGGTGCGCAGCCGCGAGGTCCGCGCGGCGGTGCCGCGGGCGCTGGCGCGGGCGGTGCTGTGCGGTGTCGTCGCGGCCGCCCTCGGTGTCGGGCTGGCGTGGCAGTTCGGTACCGGCCATGCTGCGCTGTATGCGGTACTTATGACGTCGTCGTCGGCGGCACTGGCACTTCCGGTGATCGGTTCGATGCACCTGCGGGGACCGCCGGTACTCTCGCTGACTGCGCAGATCGCTATCGCCGATACCGCATGTATCGTGTTGCTGCCGTTGGTGATCGACCTCCGGAGGGCGCCGACGGCGGCCCTGGGCGCATTGGCGATCGCGGCCTGCGCCGTACTGCTGTTTGTGGTTCTGCTCGCGGCTGATCGCCGGGGCTGGCGCCAACGGATGCACGACTATTCCGAGAAACACAAATTCGCGCTGGAACTGCGGACCAATCTGTTCGTGCTGTTCGCGTTGGCGGCGCTGGCGGTCAGCACCCACGTGTCGATCATGCTGGCCGGCTTCGCATTGGGTTTGGTGATCGCGTCGGTCGGGGAACCGCGACGGCTCGCACGTCAGCTATTTGGGATCACCGAGGGATTCTTCGGGCCATTGTTCTTCGTCTGGCTGGGCGCCTCGTTGCGCGTGCGCGAGCTGGGTGCGCACCCGAAGTTGATTCTGTTGGGTGCGGGGCTGGGCCTAGGCGCGGTGCTGGCGCATTGCGTGGGCAGGCTGCTCGGCCAGCCGCTGACCCTTGCTGTGCTCTCGGCCGCGCAGCTCGGTGTTCCCGTGGCCGCGGCCACGATCGGGACCGAGGAACACCTTCTCGCGGCGGGCGAAGGGTCGGCGCTGATGTTCGGTGCGTTACTGACGGTCGTGTCCGCCTCGGTCGCGGGTGCATTGGCGGCGCGCGGCCAACCTAAGTAGTGGGGCGTCGACACCCCGTTGATCGCGGCGATGCCATCAGCCCACGGCTGAACGCTCTGGTCATACATCACCCCGCATATGTATGGTGATCGCCAGCGTCTACGCCTGGCGCACCGACACGACAGGAGAAAATGCGGTGGCAGAAAGATTGGCCGGAAAGGTCGCGCTGATTAGTGGGGGTGCGCGGGGGATGGGCGCCTCGCACGTGCGGATGCTCGTGGCCGAGGGAGCCAAGGTCGTGTTCGGTGACATCCTCGACGACGAAGGGAAAGCAGTAGCGGCCGAAGTCGGCGATGCTGCTCGCTATCTGCACCTCGACGTGACCAAACCCGAGGATTGGGATGCGGCGGTAGCCACCGCGCTGCGCGAATTCGGCAGCATTGACGTGCTGGTGAACAACGCGGGCATCATCAACATCGGCACCTTGGAGGACTACGCGCTCTCCGAGTGGCATCGGATCCTCGACATCAATTTGACGGGCGTGTTTCTCGGCATCCGTGCCGTGGTCAAACCGATGAAGGAAGCCGGACGTGGCTCGATCATCAACATTTCGTCGATCGAAGGCATGGCCGGCACCATCGCCTGTCACGGTTACACCGCAACCAAATTCGCTGTGCGGGGGCTGACGAAGTCGGCCGCGCTGGAATTGGGTCCCAGCGGAATCCGGGTGAACTCAATCCATCCCGGGCTCATCAAGACGCCGATGACCGACTGGGTTCCCGACGACATCTTCCAGACCGCGCTGGGCCGGGCCGCCGAACCAGGGGAGGTCTCCAGCCTGGTGATCTATCTGGCCAGCGACGAGTCCAGCTATTCCACCGGGTCGGAGTTCGTGGTCGACGGCGGCACCACCGCGGGCCTGGGGCATAAGGACTTTTCTGCGGTCGAAACCGAGCAGCAGCCGGAGTGGGTCACGTAGCGGCGGTTACCGATTCGGGTTCCTTGGCGGGAGTAGGCCAGGGCGAAGGGACCGGGCGCTGCCGCACTCGTTGCGGCCACCAGAACCACTTGCCCAACAGCGCGGCAATGGAAGGCGTCATCAGCGACCGGACGATCAGTGTGTCGAAGAGCAGGCCTAGGCCGATGGTGGTACCGACCTGACCGATGACGGTCAGGTCGCTGACCGCCATGGTCATCATCGTGAAGGCGAAAACCAGTCCGGCCGAGGTGACTACCGAGCCGGTGCCGCCCATCGATCGGATGATCCCGGTGTTGAGGCCGGCGTGGATTTCTTCTTTGAACCGCGCCACCAGCAGCAAGTTGTAGTCGGCGCCGACGGCGAGCAGGATGATGACCGACATCGCGAGCACCATCCAGTGCAGCTCGATGCCGATGATGTGCTGCCAGATCAGCACCGAAAGCCCGAAGGACGCACCCAGCGAGATCAAGACGGTTCCCACGATCACCGCCGAGGCCACCACGCCTCGCGTGATGATCAGCATGATGATGAAAATCAGGCACAGTGACGCGATTCCGGCGATCAACAGGTCGTAGGTGTTGCCGTCACTGAGGTCTTTGAAGATTGCCGCGGTACCCGCGAGGTAGATCTTCGAGCCCTCCATCGGCGTGCCCTTGAGCGCCTCGTAAGCGGCCTTTTTGATGGCGCCGATGTGCGAAATGCCTTCCTGCGACATCGGATCGCCGTCATGGCTGATGATGAAGCGCACGGCATGGCCGTCGGGGGAGATGAAATTTTTCATCCCCTTTTTGAATTCGGCGTTGTTGAAGGTTTCCGGGGGCAGGTAGAACGAGTCGTCGTTCTTGGAGGCGTCGAAAGCCTTACCCATGGCGTTGGAGTTTTTCTGCGACTCGTTCTGCTGATCCTGCAGGCCCTTTTGGGTCGAATACATGGTCAGCATCGTCGTTTTCATGGCCTTCATGTTCTCGACCATGCTGGGCATCAGCGCGTTCAACTGAGGCATCACTGTGTCGAGGTGATCCATGATGGGTAGCAGGCTCTGGATGTCGTCGGTCATCGTGTCGATGCCGTCAAGGCCGTCGAAAACCGAGCGAAGCGACCAGCACACCGGGATGTCAAAGCAGTGCTTTTCCCAGTAGAGGTAGCTGCGGAGGGGACGGTAGAAGTCCTCGAAATCCGCCATGTGGTCTCGTAATTCGGCGATATCGATGGTCATGGAATGCATCTTTGCGACCATCTGATGCATATCGTCGGTCATCTGCTGGGTCAGGCTCTGCATCTTGACCATGCTGTCGATGGTCGTCTGCATCATGTCGGCCTGTTTGAGCATGTCGGTCATCTGGTCTTCTTGGTACTTCTGGTTCATCTGCTGGGTGACGCCCTGCATGCTGATTTGAAAGGGGATCGAGGTGTGCTCAATCGGAGTGCCCTCGGGCCGGGTGATGGCCTGGACGCGGGAGATTCCCGGAACCCGGAAGATCGTCTTGGCGATTTTGTCGATGACCAGGAAGTCCGCGGAGTTCCGCAGATCATGATCGCTTTCGATCATCAGCACCTCGGGATTCATCCGCGCCTGCGAGAAGTGCCGATCCGCGACAGCATAACCCTCGTTCGCAGGTAAATCGGTGGGCAGATAATTGCGGTCGTTGTAGTTGGTCCGGTATCCGGGCAGTGTCAGCAAGCCAACCAGGGCCACCCCGATCGTCATGACCAGGACCGGGCCGGGCCACCTCACCACTATGGCGCCGACCTTGCGCCACCCGCGAATACGTTGCGTTCGCCTGGGTTCGAGTGTCTTGCCGAAGCGCGTCGCTATTGAGATGGCCGCGGGACCGAGCGTCAATGCCGCCGCCACCACGACCATCATGCCGATGGCTAACGGGATACCGAGCGTCTGGAAATACGGCAGGTTGGTGAAGTGCAAGCAGAAGGTCGCGCCGGCAATGGTCAGTCCAGACCCCAGCACCACATGTGCAGTGCCCCCGAACATGTCGTAATAGGCGTCTTCTCGGGAGTGGCCGATAGAGCGGGCTTCCTGATATCGGCCTATCAAAAAGATCGCATAGTCGGTGGCGGCCGCGATCGCCAACGTCACCAACAAGCTCGTGGCGAACGTCGAGAGCCCGATGATCTGGTAGTAGCCCAGCAATGCGACCATGCCGCGCGCGGCCGACAGCTCGAACACCACCATCACCAACGTGAGCAACACCGTCACGATCGAC
>DASYJS010000347.1:0-6855 GCA_035996225.1 Mycobacterium sp.
ACGCACCCTGCCGCCGGGGCGATCCAGATGCAGATCCAATCCGGCGACCGAACTTCGTGGTCCGGTCGGGACAGCCATAGCTTATGAGGCTACGTCCTGTACGCAGGCCCGTTCGCGGATCTCCACCGCCGTCTCAAGCATCTGCCGAGTGCTGGTGAACCAGTCCTGCAGATGGGATCAGATCGCGAACAGCCGCACGCTTGCGCCCGGCCGGGTCTGGTAGTGAGATGTCTGGGATCGGCCGGCGGCACCGCCGCCGTTCAGCTGCGCCATCGGCAGCGCGCTCCACATGGCTGGCGGCATGCCGGTCGACATCGGTTCGGCGCCCATCATGATGCCGGGCGCGGCCACGAGCTGTGCCGAGGGCGTGACGGTAGTCCAGCTGGGCGGCACCGACAAGGCACCGACCGCACCCGCTTTGCCCAGGCTTGTCGACACGCTTGCAGCGGGCTCAATCCGGCCCTCGAGCACTCCGGCCCCAGAGCCGGCCGCGCCCGTCGCTACCGGCCCGGATCCGGCAGTCGGGCCGCCAACGGACGTCAGCGCCGAGCCCTCCGCCGCCGCGGCGACGACACCCAGCACACTGTTCAGCGCTCCCACGCCGGCACCGATGATGCCGGTGCCCCCGGCCGCGAGTCCGGTGTACGGGGCCAATCCGCTCAGCGCGTCCGCGGGCGACGACCACACCGGTGATGCGAGAGCGGGAGCTCCGGCGGTGGCCTGGGCGACGGCGACGGATTGCGCGGCCGATGCGGCGGCGTTGGTGGTCGGTGCTGGCGGGGTGAACGGTGTCAACCGGCTTGCGCTCGCCGAGGATGCGGCATATCCGTACATGGCCGCCGCGTCTTGGGCCCACATCTGCGCGTACTGCGCCTCGGTGGCCGTGATCGCCGGCGTGTTTTGCCCCAAGAAGTTGGTGGCCACCAGCGCCGCCAACAGGCTGCGGTTGGCCGCGATCGCCGGCGGCGGCACCGTCATCACGAACGCAGTTTCGTAGGCGGCCGCCGCTAACCGCGCGTGCATGGCGGCGTCCTCGGCCTGCCCGGCAGTGCCGGCCATCCATGCCGTGTAGGTGGCGGCCGCGGCCGCCATTGATGTCGATGACGGCCCCGTCCATACGCCGCTGGTCAACGCCGAGATAACCGCGCGGTAGGAGGCCGCCGTCGAGTACAGGTCCTCGGCCAGGCCATCCCAGGCTGCCGCCGCGGTCAGCAGTGGGCCTGATCCCGGTCCGGCATACATTCGGGCGGAGTTGATCTCTGGCGGTAACGCTCCGAAATCCATCTGTCCACTCCTCTCGCTTGCAAGTTACTTGTTCGAACAGGTATCTGGTCAAGATTTATTCCAACACTGCTCTTAGCAAACATTTTCCTGTTAAGCTGCTTGGACAGTAGAAGAGGACGGAAAGGGGAAGGAATGGCGAAATCCAGCAGGCCAGCGGAGCGCAGTGGATCGACGAGTGTTCCGGTGCCCGCGGCCGCACGCGGTGCGCAGATCGGTGCCGCGCTTTATCGCGTCGCGCGTCTGCACCGGATGACGGCCGGCAATCTACTGCGCCGCGTCGGATTGCACCCCACTCAGGATCTGCTCATGACATATCTGTGGGAATTGGGTCCCCAACGCCAGACCGACCTCATCCGCCTACTCGACTCCGACGCGGCCACGATGACGAGGTCTATCCAGCGCCTCGAACACGCGGGCTTCGTGCGGCGCTCGCCATGTGCGGATGACAAGCGCGCGTACCTTATCGAGCCAACCCCGGCGGGTCGCGCCCTCCGCCCGGAGGTTGAACAGATATGGAACGAAATTGAAGAGTGCATCGTCGGCGGTGTTGGCCAGCGCGAGCGGCAGACGATCCTGCGCATCCTGGAAGCGATGGAACAGCGGCTCATTCAGGCCGCGCAGTCGCGGGTCTAAACGGCCGAAACGCGAAACACCCCCGGCCAGCGGGCCGGGGGTGTTTCGTATTGCTTGATCTAGTGGTGGTGGCCGTGTCCGTGGCCGTGGTCGCCTGCCTCTTCAGCCGGCTTCTCGACGATCGCCGTCTCGGTGGTGAGCACCATCCGCGCGACCGACGCCGCGTTCAGCACCGCCGACCGGGTGACCTTGACCGGGTCGATGACACCGTCAGCAACCAAGTCGCCGTACTTCAGCGTGGCCGCGTTCAATCCGTGCCCTAACGGCAGCTCACGGACCTTGCTGACCGCGACCGCACCGTCCAGCCCGGCATTGGATGCGATCCAGTAGAGCGGCGAGGTGAGAGCATCGGCGAACACGTCGACGCCCGTGGCCTCGTCGCCTTTCAGCGACTTACGCAGCTTCTCCAACACCTTGCCGGCCTGGATGAGCGCCGATCCGCCGCCCGTGACGATGCCCTCCTCGACAGCCGCCTTGGCGGCCGCGACAGCATCCTCGACGCTTTCCTTGCGCTCCTTGAGCGCGGTCTCGGTGGCGGCACCGACCTTGATGACGGCCACGCCGCCGGCCAGCTTGGCCACTCGCTCCTGCAGTTTTTCGCGATCCCATTCCGAGTCGCTGTTCTCGATCTCGGCACGCAGCTGCTTGACGCGTTTGGCGACCGCATCTGCCGGGCCGCCGCCCTCGACGAGGATGGTGTCGTCCTTGCTGACCACCACACGCCGGGCAGAGCCCAGCACATCGGTGCCCACCTCACGCAACACCAGACCGGCATCGGGGTTGACCACCTGGCCGCCCGTCACGATCGCTAGGTCTTCCAGGAAGGCCTTGCGCCGGTCGCCAAAGAACGGGGCCTTGACCGCGACCGCCTTGAGCGTCTTGCGAATGGAGTTCACCACCAGCGTCGCCAGCGCTTCGCCCTCGATGTCCTCGGCGATGATCAACAGCGGCTTGCCCGATTCGGCGACCTTTTCGAGCATGGGCAGCAGGTCGGGCAGCGAGGTGATCTTGTCCTGGTGCAACAGAATCAACGGATCATCGAGCACGGCTTCCTGCGAGTCGAAGTCGGTCACGAAATACGCCGACAGGAAACCCTTGTCGAAGCCGACGCCCTCGGTGAACTCCAGCTCGGTATTCATCGTCGATGATTCTTCGACGCTGACCACGCCGTCGGTGCCGACCTTCGACATCGCTTCGCCGACCAGCTCACCGATCACCTCATCGCGCGAGGAGACGGTGGCCACCTGCGCAATGCCCTCCTTGCCGGAGACCGGGATGGCCGCCGCCAGCAGCGCTTCGGATACCGCGTCGGCGGCCTTGCCGATGCCGACGCCCAGCGAGATCGGGTTGGCGCCCGCGGCCACCTGGCGCAGGCCAGCCTTGATCAGCGCCTGGGCCAGCACGGTCGCGGTAGTGGTGCCATCGCCGGCGACATCGTTGGTCTTGGTGGCCACCGACTTCACCAACTGGGCACCCAGGTTCTCGAACGGGTCTTCCAGGTCGATCTCGCGCGCGACTGTGACGCCGTCGTTGGTGACGGTGGGCCCGCCGTACGCTTTGGCCAGCACCACATGCCGGCCGCGCGGTCCCAGCGTTACCCGTACCGCGTCGGCGAGCTTGTTCACGCCCGCCTCGATGCCGCGACGTGCGGTTTCGTCGTACTCAATCAGCTTGCTCATCAGGCTCCTCACGCCCGCCACGAACGCATGCCGCCCCGGAAATCACCCGCGTTGCACACGGGGATCGCCGGGGCGGAACACGGTTCTTTACTTGGATACGACAGCCAGCACGTCGCGTGCCGACAGGATCAGGTATTCCTCGCCGTTGTACTTGATTTCGGTGCCGCCGTACTTGCTGTAGATGACGGTGTCACCCTCGGACACGTCCAGCGGGATCCGCTTGTCGCCATCTTCGTCCCACCGGCCGGGGCCGACTGCGACGACGGTGCCTTCTTGCGGCTTCTCCTTGGCGGTGTCAGGAATGACCAGACCAGACGCGGTCGTGGTCTCGGCCTCGTTGGCCTGCACGAGAATCTTGTCCTCGAGTGGCTTGATCTTCACCTTCGCCACGATTGGAGCCCTCCACTATTTGGATCGGGTCCGGGACGCTCGCCCGGACTGAAGTTGGCGGCCGATCCAGGGGTTGCCCGAACCGTCCAATTACCAAATGATTCGGCATTCGGTCGTGCCCTTGGGCCGTCGTCGCGGGTGCCGACACAGGGGGTTGTCCGATTGCCACCTAGCACTCTATACACGAGAGTGCTAGCACTCAAGGCCGCCCTGCTGCTTCCCCGGTATTGGCCCGCGCCGGTCCGCCAACCTGCCCTTTTACCACCGGCAGCCCCGGGTCGCTGGGCACGTCCAGCGGCGACGGCGGCGCGCCCGCGGCGACCAGGTGCGCGGCGAACGACGCAATCATCGCTCCGTTGTCGGTGCAAAGCCGTGGGCTGGGGATACGCAGCGTCAGGCCGGCCTGGGCGCAGCGCTGCGTGGCCAGCTCCCGCAGTCGCGAGTTGGCGGCCACTCCCCCGGCGATCAGCAGGGTCTCCACGCCCAGCCGGGTGGCCGCGCGCACTGCCTTCATGGTCAGCACGTCGGCAACCGCTTCCTGGAATCCCGCGGCGATGTCGGCCGTCTCCGCATCCGGGTTGCTCTCCACATACCGCGCGACGGCGGTCTTGAGGCCAGAGAAGCTGAACGCGTACCGGTCGTCGGCCGGGCCGGTCATGCCGCGCGGGAACGCGATCGCGTCGCGATCGCCGGTGCGGGCCAACTCGTCGAGCACCTTGCCGCCCGGATATCCCAGACCCAGCAGCCGCGCCACCTTGTCGTAGGCCTCGCCGGCCGCGTCATCGACGGTGCTGCCCAGCTCGATGATCGGCTCGCCGAGCGAACGCACCTGCAATAGGTGGGTGTGTCCGCCGGACACCAACAGCGCCACACACTCGGGCAGCGGCCCGTGCTCGTACACATCGGCGGCCAGGTGCCCACCCAGATGGTTCACCGCGTAGAACGGCACCCCCCACGCGGCCGAATAGGCTTTGGCCGCAGCCACTCCCACCAACAAGGCGCCGGCCAGCCCGGGCCCGATGGTGGCCGCGACGATGTCCGGCCGCTGCAGGCCTGCCGCCGACAGCGCGCGGCGCATGGCCGGACCGAGCGCCTCCAGGTGTGCCCGGGAAGCGATCTCGGGAACGACGCCGCCGAACCGGACGTGCTCGTCGACGCTGGATGCCACCTCATCGGCCAATAGTGTGACGGTGCCGTCGGCGTCCAGGCGCGCGATGCCGACTCCTGTTTCGTCGCAAGAGCTTTCGATGGCCAGCACTGTGGTCATGTGCGCCGCTCCTCCTCATCGCTTCGCTCTGCATCGTCACCGGCGCGGATCATAACGCCTCCCGCCGCATGGTGTACGCGTCCGCGCCGCTGACTCGGTAGTAGCGCCTGCGCAGGCCGATCTGTTCGAAACCCACGCTGCGATAGAGCGCGATGGCCGCTTCGTTGTCGGTGCGGACCTCCAGGTAGACGACACCGCCGTCGGCGAACTCCAGCAGCTCGTCGAGCAGCAGGCGACCGATTCCCCGGCCGTGACATGCCGGATCCACGCCGATGGTGTGCACCTCGAATTCGAACGGCGGTTTGCGGCCCAACCTCGAGATGCCGGCGTAGCCGACCAATGTGCTTGGGGTGCGCGCGCCCACGTAATGGTTATGGGCGCTGGCCAATTCGCGGAAAAACGCCTCCGCCGGCCAGGGGTCGTCGCCGTCGAACAGCTGGGCTTCCAGCTCGGCACACCGCTCGGCGTCGGCGGGTGTCAACGGACCGAGGGTCACGGGCTCGTTGCCGGCGATCATTGGCGGGCGGCCAGCGGCTTGGCGTCGGGCCGACGCAGATACAACGCCACCAGCGGCGCCGGGTTATCGGACCAGTCGGACACCGCTTCGGCCGACTGCGCGCCTCCTCCTCGGGCCGTTCCGGCCCCCATCGTCACCGCGCGCACCAGACCGGCCGGTGTCGGATGGACAGGCTCGCGCAGCGGCAGGCCGAACAGCGCCGCGTGTTCGGGCGAGCCGGCTACGGCTTGGGCCGGACCGGGGTCGACGTCGGCCGGGGCGTTGACCGCCGGACCGTCGGTGCGGACTCCGTCCCGGTAGCGGGCCCAGTAAACCTCGCGCCGGCGGGCGTCGGTGACCACCAGCACGTCGCCGGTGGTCAGCACTCCGATGGCATCCAAGCTGCACACCCCGTGCACCGGGATACCCAGCGCATGCCCATACGCGGCGGCGCTGGCCATCCCGGCCCGCAGACCCGTGAACGGACCGGGGCCGCAGCCCACCACAACCGCATCGAGGTCGGTCATCGTCAGCGCGGCATCGGCCAGCGCGGCGAGCGCGTTGGGAGTGAGCCGTTCGGCGTGGGCCCGGGCGTCGACGGTGACCTGCGTGGCCAGGACGGTACACGCGGCGTCTTCGCGGCGGACCACGCCGGCCGTCACCGCCGGCGTCGCGGTGTCCAGGGCCAGAATCAGGCTCACGACTGGCCCCACTCCCAGGTCGCAATCCGCACGTCGGAGTGACTGACCCGCTCCAGCCGGATGTCGAGATGACGTTCGGCGAGGCGTTCGGCAAGGCCCTCGCCCCACTCCACCACGACGACCGCGTCCTCGAGATCGGTGTCGAGGTCCAGCGAATCGAGTTCACCGAGCAGGTCGGCGCCCTGGTGGTCCAGCAGCCGGTAGACGTCGACGTGAATCATCGCCGGTGCGCCTGCACGTCGCGGCGGATGGACTCGGGCCAACACATACGTCGGCGAGGTGATCGGGCCGTCGACGTCCATCGCCGCGGCAATCCCCTTGGCCAGCACGGTCTTTCCCGCTCCGAGCGGACCGGAAAGCACAACGACGTCGCCGGCGCGCAGCTGCTGCCCCAACTGCGACCCG
>DASYJS010000348.1:0-1861 GCA_035996225.1 Mycobacterium sp.
GGCGAGCTCGTCGAGGAGCTCGACCTCAGCCAGCCCGCGGTGTCCAAGCACCTTCGGGTGCTGCGCGAAGCCGGGCTCGTGACGGTGCGGATCGCGGCCCAGCGCCGCTGCTACGCGCTGCGCCCCGAACCCCTGGCC
The DNA here is from genome assembly GCA_035996225.1 of Mycobacterium sp. Lineage (GTDB taxonomy): Bacteria > Actinomycetota > Actinomycetes > Mycobacteriales > Mycobacteriaceae > Mycobacterium. The sequence goes on from DASYJS010000348.1 coordinate 139, forward strand.
GAAGTGGACGCCTGGCTCGCCCCCTACCGCCGCTTCTGGGCCGGCCGCCTCGACGCGCTGGAGCGCCGTCTGGACACGACCGACCCCGCCTGAAGCGGCCCGGCCATGCACCCAATGTGGCGTTCGGTGCGTCCAACGCACCCAACGCCACATTGAGGTTTTCTCAGTAGGGCTGGGTGCGGTGCGTGTTGCCCTGAGATGAGGCGTGGGGCCCCTGGTAGGACTGAGTTTGCGAAGACCAAATCCTAAAACTCAGAGGCCCCACGTGATCTCCTATGGTGCCACGCTCGACGTGGCACGCGAACTGACCCTGTTCGTCGCCGGTGTGCTGCGTGCCGAACGCCAGACCCGCGGCACCCGCCGCAACCGGCGGGCGTTGACCCCCTACCGACAAGCCGTGCTGGTACTGCGCTGGTTCCGCGACGCCACCCCCGTCCACCGCCTCGCCACCGACCACCGGATCAGCGTCGCCACCACCTACCGCTACCTGCACGAAGCCATCACCGCCCTCGCCGGCCACGCCCCCGACCTGCACCACGTCCTCACCGCCCGCCGCGCCGCCGGTGACATCTACGTGGTCCTCGACGGCACCCTGATCTCCGCTGACCGGGTCGCGGCGACCACGATCAAAACGAAAGGCAAGAACCGCGGCGCGACGGTGCATCTGTGGTACTCCGGCAAACACTGCGCCTTCGGCGGGACCGTCCAGTTCCTGGCCACCGCCGACGGGTTCCCGCTCTGGGTCTCCCCGGTGCTGCCCGGTTCCCGCAACGACCTCTCCGCCGCCCGCGACCTCGGCGTCCTCGACGCGTTGACCGCCGCCGCGAGCCAGGGCCTGAAAACCCTGGCCGACAAGGCCTACCACTCAGCCGGGATCGGGATCCTGACACCGGTCAAGAAAACCGCAGGCCAACCACCCCTGGCCAGCGACAACCTGGCCTACAACCTGCTGCACACCCGGCTACGCTGCCTCGGCGAACGCGCGATGGCGATGCTCAAAACCCGCTGGCCGGCTTTACGGCGCGTCACCCTCTGCCCACACCGCATCGGCGCCATCGTCCAAGCAGCCCTCGTCCTGACCCACCACGAACACCACGGACGCTACTGAGAAAACCTCAATGTGGCGTTGGGTGCGTCAGACGCACCGAACGCCACATCGGGTGCATGTGACCCCGCGTCGAGCGGCGTCAGTCCTTCGACGTCACCCCGAGCCCGCGGCGGAGCGCGGCGACCTCGTCCGCGAGCATCCGGCGCGAGACGGCGGCGTCCTGGATGATCGCCGACCCGTGGAACGTGCCCGGGTAGTGGTGCAGCTCCGTGGTCACGCCGGCCTGCAGAAGGCGTTGCGCGTACTGGATTCCTTCGTCGCGCAGCGGGTCGAACTGGCAGGTCGTCACGAACGCGGGCGGCAGCCCGGCCAGGTCCGTCGCGCGAGCGGGGGCCGCGTAAGGCGAGACGTCGCCCGGCTCGGTGCCCAGGTAGCTCGCCCAGCTGTAGACGGCGTTCGGCCGGTTCCACATCGGAGTGTCGACGTACGCGTTCATCGACGGCGTCTCGAGACGGTCGTCCAGCTCAGGGATGCCGAGGTACTGGAAGCGCAACGCGGGTCCGCCGCGGTCGCGGGCCAGCAGCGCCACCGCCGCGGCGAGCCCGCCGCCCGCGCTCTCACCTCCGACGCCGATCCGTTCCGGGTCGATGCCCAGCTCGGCCGCCTTCGCCGCGG